>JAQTLK010000039.1 GCA_028714955.1 Sulfuricella sp. | reverse complement strand
ACGAAATCCATAAAATTAGAGTTTGGCACGCGCTCTATCAAAATTCGGCTTTGCGGCCATATTTACGCGGATTTCAACAGCCGTTCACACAAAACCGTTGGCTCCAGGGCTCAGTTCCTGTATATGCAATTTCAATGCACAAATTCGCGGGAAGATCCGCTTTAGCAGCTTCGAGCTTCTTGAACAATTGCTGATCCGGATGAAATTGCGGCACAGGGACACGACGCGCGATGGCAAGCCAGTCGGGGATAAATGGATCACCCGCCAGGTTCGGTGCAAACTGGCTGATGGGAAGATCGGCCCATCCATATGGGTCATCGACATCACCAGGCCATTCCATGGCGGAATCAAGCCTACCTGCTTGCCCGTATAGAAGATTCCAGTTTTCCTCATCCGTCCTGTCATCCATTTTCAGGAGCACCAGTGATGCCAGAAAATAATTGCAGTGGGGTGGCAATGGTGAAGGCTGACTCGACATACCCCATTCGTCGAGGACGATTGGTTTCACCGCATCAGATAGCGGCAACGAATAGGCACGGCCCCACGATCCGAGCCACTCATTGAATATCTCCCTGACGGCGCTCATGGGCAAGCCATGGACCAGGCACTCCATTTCAAACACGGTAGCGGCTGGTCGCCGTATCGCTTCCACCAGCAACATGGACTGGGGCTCGGGAACCTGAATGCACGCCGTGCTTCCGTGTAAATCGTGGGGCCTGCCAGAAGGCCCAATCGTCATGGTGGAAAGGCTCCTGAAACCAGGCAACCCGCCCCAGCTGTTTTCTGCGCCGGGGATCGCCAGCATGATGGGAAAAACAGGGTGCTCACCGGGGAGGCTTTCTTGTTGCACGGCCAGATTGTTGATCATCGCGTCCAAGCGGTCTGGCGTTTCGGTGATTACCTGCAACTGAAAGCGGCACTCGGTTTCGGTTGCAACAACGCGAGGGCTTTCGCCGTCCTGCAAAGGCCATGCCACCGTGCGTTGGCCCAGCCTTTGCCCGGCATGGTAGAGGGCGATGGTCTCAATATTGGTTTCTCTGTCCCACTCGGATAATTTCAGGCAGGCATCAGGCACAGCACTGCTCAATTGGGTCGTCAGTTTGCCTGCAAGCCCATGCCCCAGGTTCGGCAGCTCGATCAAGCGAGCGTTGTTGGCCCTGTCGCGAACGATCTCGTCGCCCAGTTTTTCCGCGACCGATGAGTCCAAATCCGGCAAGTTGCCTAAAGCCACACGAACCCGGCCCCAGATGGTGGAATTGCCGAAGATATGCAGGTGAGTTTTCATGATATTTCTCCCGGTTATGGGAATAGTATCAATCACCACTGCGTCGGATTGTGTCGCGCTTCAACTTAACTTCGTACGGCATTCGACAACGACTTATTTTGTCGCGCCATGGCCTTACAGTTCGAGTATCGACTCACCAGGAAGAAGGAAGTAACCATGCCAATGCTGATCAAACACATTGACGCAATCGCTCGGGAGAAACAGCGGGATGTTCTATTCGTCGTTTTTCATAAAGATCTTGCTGAGATAGCCGATTTTGACCACTGCAAAATCCGGAACCAACTCATCACCTGGCTGGACGCTAATGAAATCGGGTGGCAGCCTTGCGGCCACATTGCCAACGAAAATTCAATGGTTGGGTATAGGGGTCAAATATATATCGACGTACCATTTGACGAGAGCGATGAACGCTATCGCAAAGTGAGGGATTTCCTGGAAAACCCTGACGGCACCATGAAGCATGAAGACGCTGCGTTTTGCTATTTGCCATTGGACCGCGCCATGAAAAATGCTCATCACGATGAACCTGGCTTCTGGGAAAAATGGGCAGAAGACTTCTGAATTAGACACGCGGATTTCCGCGCGGAAATTATCAGCGACATGATGAAAGCATTGGCTACTGATGTTGGTTTTCCTTGACACCGAATACACCGGCTTGGGCCAACCCGAGCCCAAACTGCTTTCCCTGGCACTGGTTCCTGCCAATGGTCTCAGGGAGTTTTATGCAGAGTTGGCCGATGGCGAGGGGTGGACGCATGATGATTGCAGCGATTTCGTACGCCAGGAGGTTTTACCGCTGATGAAGGGCGGCGAGTGCCTTGTGACTCGCATTGAACTGCGTGAGCGTTTACGAACGTGGTTTGCCAGCATGCCCGAATCTGTTCAGGTGGCATGCGATTCTGAAACGGATTACCGTTTTCTCAAAGCGATCCTGGCCAATTGCTGGCCGGACAATCTGGAAAAACGATATTTCGATTTGCGTCCGATTGTGGATACCACCATCTTTGATCGGGCGGTTCAATGCTACTACGCCGAAGACAGGCCAATGCACAATGCCCTTGCAGATGCGCAAGCCTACAGCCTCGGCTGGCTTGCGTGGACGGACGCCCACAGACAGGGGGAGGGAAAAAATTAAGAAACAAAGCTGTATAAAAGACGTATCCGACCGGTTAATGGGCGAGGCGCTTAGATTGCTGACGAAGTATCCTCCTGGGAGCGGGTATCTGTTTGCTGCCAGACGAAGCCCGTGATGTCCGCGATATTGTGAAATGCAGAACGAATGTGATAATCCGGAGTAAATTCATGCTTACAAATAAGGCGTTTGAACTTAACCCAGAACAACTTCGGGTTTATAACTACTGGATCACTGACTATGTCAAACGGTTGGCGCAAGAAGACGAAGATGTACCGTTCGCCCAAGTGGAAGTGATTTTCACCCTTACAAACATTGGGAGAGAAGTGGTCGCAAGGATTCCCGACTCGAATCACAAAATTATTCTTGAAGATTTATAGCAAAGTTATATGGACACCCGATGCCCTTGAACATGGAGAGGGCCAAATATTTCTCACTGGTCTGAGTCAGAGTACTTGCGTAGAAACGCAGGAATATCCAGGTTCGGATTTTCACTCATTTCAAGGCGGCGTTGCTCCCGCAAACGGATTTCATCCGTGTTTTCGCGGACTTGTTCGGAAACGACCACACCATTCTCGACATGGATCAACAAGTCTCTCTCATATACGCTTCCAAATCCGCAATGAACATACCTGACCCGTTCACCTTGGGGACAACGCAATTCACCGGAATACCAACCGGCGAAAACGCGTGCGCCATCGGACTCAGGGAATAATGAAGCAACCGTCACTTCTGAGCCATCTATTAAGTTTGGTCGGATCGGCACTGACGTGCATGACCCAGCCACAATCTTGAGCTCCCAGTCCCGGATTTCAGTCAGATACAGCCTGCCTTCGTAGATTTCCCAAGTCCCGAGGTAGCCTCTATCGCAACAAGTGGCGTGACCTGAGAATTCTGGACGCGGCGTGATTGTGCTGAAATACGCTTCTAGCGGTTCGGAAAAAAGGCGCAGATATTCTCCCTTGTAAAGTAGCCGTCCGCGCGCACTGAAAATTACCCAGATTTTGTGAGGTCTGCGCGCTGAAAATTACCCCCAAGACACAGAGCGCTTACATCCGCGCAGTGCGGCATTTTTCCGGCTTTCTGGGCCACTCGCCCGACACGGCCAGCACCGAGGATCTGCGGCGCTATCAACTATACCTGGTTGACCACGGCATCTCGCCGGTCACGCTCAATGCAACCATCACCGGGCTGAAGTTTTTCTTCGACGTCACGCTCGATCATGCCGAGCTGATAGCCAAGATGCAACCGGTACACGTACCTCGAACGCTGCCGGTGATATTGAGCCGTGAAGAGGTGGCTCGCCTGATCGCTGCGGCCGGGAACCTGAAGCACCAGACGGCGCTATCGGTCGCCTACGGCGCCGGACTGCGCGCCAGCGAAGTGGTGGCGCTGAAGGTCGGCGACATCGACAGCCAGCGCATGACCCTGCGCATCGAGCAGGGCAAAGGCAGCAAGGATCGCTACGCCATGCTCTCGCCGGTGCTGCTCGAACGCCTGCGCGTCTGGTGGCGTGCTGCTCGCGCCCAAGGCAAGATGCTCGAGGGCGGCTGGCTGTTTCCCGGCCTGGATCCGATCGACCCGCTCAGCACCCGTCAACTCAACCGGGCCATCCATGCCGCCGAAGACGCCGCGGGAATCGACAAGCGCGTCTCGATGCACACGCTGCGCCACAGTTTTGCCACCCACCTGCTGGAGCAGAAGGTCGATATTCGCGTGATCCAGGTCCTGCTTGGGCACAAGAAGCTCGAGACCACGGCGCTGTACGCCCAGGTCGCCACCGACATCCTGCGCGAAGTGGTCTGCCCCCTGGATACGCTGCAATCCTCGTGGTTCACGGCCATGGGACGTCCCGCTCTGGAGGTCGCGGACATCTTCCGCACCCGAGCTACCACATCAAGTCGTCCGGGATCTGGAAGGCGGCATATGGATCGTCCGCATCGATCTCGGCGCTGGTTTTGTTCACACGAACGACGAGTGAGGCATCGCGCTCGGCGATCTTGTCGGCGATAATCCTGGGTACCAATTCGGTGGTGCCACCCTGGCAGACGATGACCAGGCGACCGGCCACTAAATGCGCCTGGACCGTGGCCGACACATACAGCCGTTCGATCTTATTGCCACGGGTAAAATTGTAGGCGATGTCGCCGGCGCCCTTGCTCTGGCGATTCTGCTGCACCATCTGGGCAATTTGTGCCACGATCGCCTTGTGGGTAGCGGCCGCATCGCGCTGGGCATTGAGTTCTCGGGCCCGCTCGGCATTCTTGCGTTGTGTTTCGAGTGCGGCCAAGCGCACTTCATCGACACTGTGCGTACCGGTCCGGCGCTCGACCTTCTTCTGATTGCTCTTGTCCTGGTTGGCCACTTTGACTTTGTTTTTGTCGACTAGGCCGGCTTTCAAAAACTGATCTTGCAAAGAGGCCATATGTGCTACTCCGTAGAGGGTCCGCTGGCCCAGACAGCGGCGCCGGCCTGGCCAGTGAAAAGACGCTATCATAGCAAAAGTCGACTCCGCATACCCGCGATCGCAACCTTGCTGGCGCTCATGGCCAATATCCGCAAGGCTCTGGGAGCAGACAGCCCAAAAGTGGACAAGGAGCACCTCCAGTGCGATAAACGCAGATTACAGACGGTTATGGCAAGCTGGTAGATGAGTGTTGATGGCGGTCGAAATCCGCGTAAATCTGATGCGCTATTTTTATGGCACAGAAATTCTTTTGCAGTGCATTGAAGATCCGCCCTGCAGCCGGGTCAAGGGCTGGCTGCTTTATGCGGCCTGGCGCAGCGCACACTTGATGCGGTGTAGGGGCTATACCATAGTGCATGGCAGTAAGTTCGGCAGTTTCGCGCTTACCGCCATGCGGACAGGGGGTGGCTCCGCCAGATTTACGCCGTAGCAACATCAGTAAGTATTATTACTTTTGAAAGATGGAATTCAGAACATTTGCCTTATCGTGTGCGCTGGCGCATCGATGCCAGTTCATGCCACTTGCCCTTCAGGTGATCAAGATTCACCCCGAAATCCAACTGATCAATGAACTCCTTCAGCACATGTGACTTGTACGCCTTGCCGTAACGCCCGAAGGTGACATCATCGCTGCGGTCATGCCCGATGATCTCCCGCACGATTTCGACCGGCACCAGATGCTGCTTGAAATAGTCCGCCACGGTATGCCTGAAGCTGTGAAAGACCTTGCCTGGGTCCGAGATGCCCCGGCGATCCAGGAAGCGGCCAAACCATTTGCTCGGAATCTGGCTGTAACCATCCCGGCCTTTACTCAGTTCCGGGAACAGGCGCGAAACGCCACGACCCTTCTGGCGCGCCACAAATTCCAGGAATCCAAATTCCAGCAGCGTCTTGTGGATTGGAACAATACGTTTAGCGGCGTTCGTTTTGAGTTTCTTTTCATCCTCCAACGTGGAGGCTTTGCTCATCTCGGATTTGATCTTCTGTTCAATCATTTCATCCGTGATGTCCAGAATCCACACGCCATCCTGCTGCCGCACATCGGCTAGCTGAAGCTGGCACAGTTCTTCGATTCGCGCACCGCTGAAAAGCCCCATTAGAGGAAGCCAATATTGATACGCCTCACGATCCCGCCCTTTGAAAATGGGGTTCCGGTATTCATCGTTGTGGAAGATCGTCTGGATGTCTTCTGTCGTGAACGCATCACGTTGCTGATCAGGCCGCTTCTCGGATGGAAGGGTTTTGTTCTCGGCGAAATTCTTGTGGATGTAATCCAGTTCAAAGGCCCACTTCAATAGCTGGCTGACGCGGATGATGTATTTATTGGCCGTGGTGCGGGACATGGGCTTCAAGTCTGGCATTGCCAGAATCGTCTCGATGGACTTGTCCTTATACTGCTTCAGCTTGTTCATGTTGGCCGGCAGTCGACCTACCACGTTGCGGAAATGAAGAATCGTCTGCGCGTTGAGTGCGACCATCGGCAGATCACCCACGATTGCGATGAAGAGCGTCAGAATGGCGGTGTATTCCGCTTCAGTCTTTTCTGTCCAGCACGTGTTTCGGTGCTCTGCCAGATAAGCTTGAACTAGGCTGGAAAGATTGAGCGGCGCAGATGGCGTGGTGGAAATGGGGACAGAACCCGTTGGGGAAATAGCAGGCTGCGTCTGGGACACAATATTGCTTTCCAGCGGCTGGTCGTATTTTCCCTGTGTGCGTTGCTGCTCGATGTGGATCAGGCGCGCCTCGGTCTTGAGCAACTCCCGGCACACACGCCGATACTCAATGCTGGACGGATCCAGCTGGATGCTATTTTCCTGGAGCAACAAATCGGTGCTCAGTTTCACGCGTCCATAGTCGTTACGGGCAAGCTGATCCTGCGTATCCTTGGCCAGGAAGTCCCACACCAAGCCGGCATTCTCCACTTCGGCAGGAGTGAGCGGCTGGTTGGTCACGATGCGCTGGTCCTCATATAGATTCAGCGTGGCGCGCAGGTGCTGATCCAGCAGTGCCTGCAGGTGTTGAGTAGATAGTTGGTGCATGGCTTTATCCTTCTGCAATTGCCAGACAAAGCGCTCCACCTGTACCACCATACCCATGGCACGACGGACGGCAGACTGCCGATAACCTGTGCGCAATGAGTACCTGAGTTCACGCTTTCCAACTAACTTACTGATAATCCTGGAAAACGTAAAGCGAAAATAGAATGTATTTCTACGCTGAAAGACGTAGGGTGTTGAGGCGGCTAGATGAGACACTTGGCACTCCTTTCGGACACGGGTTCGGACACTGTGTCGTACCCTGACCTCAAGAAGTGCTATAAGTGCTTGAAACAAAAGGCATATGGTGGAGGCGGCGGGAATCGAACCCGCGTCCGCAAGCCCTCTACAGGCAGTTCTACATACTTAGTCCGATCATTTGGTTTTAACCCTTGTCACGCCAACCGGACAGGCTGGACTCAGGCGAGTTACCTTTTATTTAGCACCGGTTCAAGTAACCCGGACCGGCGCGATCTCATGTAAATGACTCTGCTGTCAGTTGCCTGACCCGGCCCATGAGAGAACCGGTGCAGAGGCTAAGCCGATTAAGCGGCTAAAGCGTAGTTTTCGTCGTTTGCGACTATTTGTTTCCAGATGTATTTACGAGGTAACTGGTCCTCGGTATGCCCTACGCTGCTTTGCAACCCACGTCGAAACCGGGTCGCCCCCGTGCTTACATTGACTGGCTTGGAGCGCCAAAGTTCAATGAAGTGGCGATTTTATCACGGTTGTGCTTGCAGCACGTTCAATAGTTCCAGCGGACTTTCGATCATGTTGGAGGCGCCCCATTCCTCGGGGTGGTCGTTTGGTCCGAGATAGCCGTAACGCGCGATGATGGGACACATGCCGGCGGCGATGGCGGCTTCCATGTCGCGCTGGGCGTCGCCTATATAGGCGAATTGTTCCGGTGGCAGGCCGATTTCCCGGCTGGCGCACAAGAGAGGTTCTGGGTGGGGTTTGGGGTGGGCGCAGGTGTCGCCGCTGATAATGCTGGCGGCACGATTGCTCAGGTTCAGCGCGGTCATGAGGGGATCGGTAAAGCGCGCGGGCTTGTTGGTGACGACGCCCCAGGGGATGTCGTGCTGTTCGAGTTGCTGCAGGGTTTCGGCCATGCCCTGGAACAGGCATGTCAGGCGACACAGGTTGGTGGTGTAAAGCTGGAGATATTCTTCCCGCATGGTTGAGAAGGATGGGTCTTGCGGCATGAGGTTGAAGCCGACTTCTAACAGGCCGCGCACGCCGTGGGAGGCGTAGGGGCGAAGCTGCTCGTGGGGTAGTGGCGCCAGGCCGTGCCGGCGGCGCTGTTCGTTAAGTGCGTAACCGAGGTCGAGCGCAGTGTCGGCAAGCGTGCCGTCGAGGTCGAAGAGAACCGCCCTGATCATTGTGGCGCTTGTGTCTTACGCTTCGCGGTGGCAGGCCAGCATGTAGTTGACGCTGGTATTTTCGCCAAGGGAGTAAATCTTGGAAAGCGGGTTGTAGCTCATGCCGGTGATCTCATCTACAACCAGTCCGGCGGCGCGGCAGTGGCGCGCGAGTTCGGATGGCTTGAGGAATTTTGCATATTCGTGGGTGCCGCGCGGCAGCATGTTGAGCACGTATTCGGCGCCAATGACGGCGTACAGGTAGGATTTCAGGTTGCGGTTGAGCGTGGAAAAGAAAACCTGGCCGCCGGGTTTGACCAACTGGCTGCAGGCCCTGACGATGCTGGCAGGGTCGGGTACGTGCTCCAGCATTTCCATGCAGGTCACTATGTCATATTGTTCGGGTTCCTGCTGCGCCAGCGCTTCCACGGTGATCAGGCGGTAATCCACTTTCTGGCCGCTTTCCAGGAGGTGTAGCCTGGCTACCTTGAGGGATTTTTCGCCCAGGTCGATGCCGGTAACATTAGCGCCTCTTGCCGCCATGCTTTCGGACAGGATGCCGCCGCCGCAGCCTACGTCCAACACGCGCTTGTCCGGAAGGCCGGCGAGGCTGTCGATGTATTCGAGGCGCAGGGGGTTGATGTCGTGGAGCGGCTTGAATTCGCTGCGAGGGTCCCACCAGCGGTGGGCGAGCTGGCTGAATTTGTCCAGTTCCTGTTGGTTGGCGTTCAATGGGGTAGCGTCGTTCATGTCTTTACCTAATGCGTTCTTGCCACAGACCGGCCTGGGCGGACAGTTGCCGCTCGTCCAGCGTGAGCAGGCTATGGTTTTCCACTACGAGCTTGCCGCGGACCCACACGTGCGTAACGTGTTCGCGTCCCGCGGCATAGACCAGGTGCGATATCACATCATAACATGGCAAGGTTTCCACTCCGCCAAGCCTGACGGCGACGATGTCCGCTTCCTTGCCCGCTTCGAGCGACCCGATCCGTTCTTCCTGGCCGAGCGCCCTTGCGCCGTTGAGTGTCGCCATGCGTAGCGCCTCATGCGCCGGCAGGGCGTCCGCCTGTCCGCTGCTCCCCTTGGCGAGCAGGGCGGCGAGACGCATTTCCTGGAACAAATCGAGGCGGTTGTTGCTGGCAGCGCTGTCGCTGCCGATGCCGACATTGATGCCATGCGCCAGCATGGCCGTAACCGGCGCGATGCCGCTCGCGAGCTTGAGGTTCGAAGCGGGGCAGTGGGCGACATGGCAGCCTTGCCGGGCAAGGGTGGCCATCTCGTCCGGCTTGATGTGCACAGCATGCACCGCGATGAGGTTAGGGCCCAGCAGGCCCAGGTTTTGCAGGCGCTGCAGCGGTCTGAGCTGATGCTGCTCCAGGTCCTGCTGGATTTCGTCTTGTGTTTCCTGCAGGTGGATGTGGATGGGCAGGTCGAGCTGCTCCGCATAAGTGAGAATTTTTCCGAAGGTTTTGTCGCTGACGGTGTAGGGTGCATGGGGCGCGAGCGTGAACGACAGCGATGGCTCTGCGGCAAAGCGATCGCGCGTCTCCAGGCCTTTGTAGAGGTAGGCATCGGCATCGCTGGCATAAATGGTGGGGTGATCCATGACGATCATGCCGATGGCGGCGCGCATGCCGGATTCCAGAACGGCTTCGGCGACAGCCTCCGGAAAGAAATACATGTCGTTGAAGCAGGTAATGCCACCCTTCAGCATTTCGGCGCAGGCCAGCAGCGTGCCGTCACGCACGAACCGGGGCGAGACGTGGCGCCCCTCGGCGGGCCAAATGTGCTGCTTGAGCCACGCCATGAGCGGAAGGTCGTCGGCCAGGCCGCGCATCAGGTTCATGGCGGCATGGGCGTGGAGGTTGATCAGTCCGGGGATGAGCGCGTGCTCGCCCAGCGTGACGGTATGCTTCGCGACGAAGCGCGCATGGGCTTCGGGCGTTGGCAGAATGGCGACGATATGCGCCGCCGCGATCACCAGGCTGTGATGGTCGAGTACCTGGCGTGATGGTTCCACGGGGATTACCCAGCGAGCGTCGATAATTGTGTCGGCTTGTTGCATCGGTCCGGCGTTTGCCTGCAAGAAAAAAGCCCCGCGTGCTGCGGGGCTTTCGGTTGCCAGCTTAACTCGCTTAATCCTGGGTCGGTTTTTGTACCCTGACTTCAACCACTACGCGGCGGTTGGGCTGCAGGCAGGCGATCAACTTCTTGTTATGGCGATTTGCCTTGCCTTTGATGTCGCTGCAGGAAACCACGGGTTCGGACTTGCCCTTGGCGACGGTTTCGATGCGTTTGGTTTCAATGCCCTGGCTGACCAGGTAATCCTTGACTGCGACGGCACGGCGCTCGGACAGTTTCATGTTGTAGGCATCTGAGCCGATGCGGTCGGCATGGCCGGTTATCAGTACAACTTCAACTTCCGGATACTCCTTCATTTTGGCAACGACTTCTTCATCCAGTTTTTTCTTGCCGTCAACGCGTACCACGGCCTTGTCGAAATCGAAGAGGGTTTCGGCTTGCAGGGTGATTTTTGCGAAAGCGGCCTTTTCCGGGCCAGATGCTGCGGGTGCGGGCGCGGGTGCGGCTTCGGCTTTAGGTTCTTCTTTCTTGACCAGATCCGGATCGCATTCGGCAATGGCCATGGCCGGGGTCCAGTAGCCCGTTCTCCAGCATTCGTTGTAGTTATCCCTGACCACATTGGCGCGGCTGTCGATCAGGTAGCCTTCTTTTTCCGCAAAGGCGGAAGAGGAAAAAGCCAGGGCCAGAGCCAAGGCAATGCTGATTTTGCTGAGAGTGTTTTTCATTATTTGCTCCTTGATATTGAGAATGTTTGTATACGGATCGTTCAAACCGTGACTGATACCCGCTATTAAGGCACAGGCCGGAAAATAATTCAAGCCGCATGCGGCAAGTTCATTTTTTCTGGAATAGCGCGAACCATTCCGAATTGTCGCCCAAGCGTTGCCCTTCCCAGAGGATACGCCAATTCGGGCCGGGCGGTTTGATGGACTGGGGACTGCCCTGTGCCAGAAGCAGGCTGCAGTGAGGCTGGTAGGATTCTTCTCTCTCGCTGATGATGCCTGTGAAATAGTGCAGCATGGCACGCTGAGGTTCGCCCAGGTTCCTGCTGGCGAGGCAGTCATATTGCAAGGGCATGGCCTGGCGCATGGAAGCGAACATTGCCCGATAACTCTTGCCTGCATCCAGCCACGGCAGCCAGATCGTGGCCAGCAATCCCCATACCAGGGTGATGCCCAGTGCGGAATTGACGATCGCCCGCAGTGCGCCGCGCTCCATCCGGACCACGACGGTCAGCCATGCAAGGCTCAGTACCAGCGCGAGGAACAGCGCTGGCCAATCGAGGTGGGTGATGTAGCCGGGCTGGAGCTGGTCGAATTTCCTGGCCAGTTCCGCCGGGTGGCCGGTCAAGGTGGCATACCAGCCGACCCACAGCACAGCCGCGATAAGGCTGAAAGTCATTACGCTGAACCAGTCCAGGGCATTGGCGGCCCCCCTGCGCAGCGATTCCACTGCCGCCGCACCCAGCACGGCGAGCGGCGGAAGCAGCGGCAGGGCATAGACGTCATGGCCTTCCGATGCAGCGCTCAATATGCTTAGTGTAACCAGGAACAAGGTGAGGGGCAGGGCAATATACGGCTTGCGCCAGGCACTCCATCCCTGGTGCCACAAGGTCCACAGCGCCAGGGGGAGCGTCGGCCAGGCGAACCACGGCAGCATGCGAAGATAATATGCGGGTTCATGGCTGTCGCTGAGATGGGCGGTGCCGATAAAGCGCCCCATGTTGTTGACCAGAAGCCACTCGGAAAACAGTTGTGGGGCGCGCTGGTAAAGCAGATAAGGCCATATCGTCAACCACGGGAGGGCGACGGTGAAGGCGATGGCGAGCGAGGCCAGATACTGGCGGGTGCGCCAGGCCGGGAATGCCAGTGGCAACAGCAAGGCCGTAATGGCGATGGTGCCGGGCGCGAGCAGACCCTTGGACATAAACCCGATGCCCGTGCCCATGCCGATCGCGACCCCGCCAATGACGAGGCGGCGTGGCGCAAGCGCGAGGCCGTAGAACGCAATGGTAAATCCGGCCAGCAGCGCGGTGTCGGTAATCAGTTGATGGGTTCGCACCAGCAGGCCGAGACAGGAAATCAGGATCAGCGCGGTCAGGCGCCCGTATCCCTTGCCCCATAGTTCGCGCGCGGTCAGAGCGCTGAACAGGAGGGTCAGTCCCATGTAGAAACCACTGGCGAGGCGGGCGCCATCGTGGAGCGGCAGCCAACCTGAGAACAGGCGGGCGAATCCTGCTGCCGTCAGGTAGTAGAGCGGCGGTTTTTCCATAAAGGGCTCGCCGGCCAGCATCGGCACTACCCAGTCATGGTTTTGCAAAATGGAATAAACCAGGCCGAAGCTATAGGCTTCGTCCGGTTTCCAGGGATCGTGACCGACCAGGCTGAACAGAACCCACGCCGCGCAGAGGAGGATGACCCAGCCCAAATGGATGGCGGGAGGGTGGCCGAACGAGGGTCGCGAGAAAGGGGTGAGTGGCATGGGGACGTAAAGTCTAGCAACAAAAAAGGCAGCCAGGGCTGCCTTTTTGTCGCATTCTGCTCGTGATTACTTCATGCCATACTTCTGACGGAATTTTTCTACCCGTCCCGCCGTGTCGACAATCTTCTGCTTGCCGGTATAGAAGGGGTGGCACTGCGAGCACACTTCGACGTGCAAGTCCTTGCCCATCGTGGATCGTGTCTTGAAAGACGCGCCGCAGCTGCAGGTCACGGTGATTTCATTGTAGTTGGGGTGAATTTCCGGTTTCATGATTCAAATCCTTGCCTGTTGCCCAAGTTTAGAGCGTCGATTGTCCGAGCATCGCGAACAGCCGTTGCCGCGAAAAATGGCGCAATTATCCATGATGGCGCAGTGCTTGGCAAGCGCTTTGTGGGTAAATGTCGCGCAGGGCGGAGCAGACCTCCGCGCTGTCTTGCCGGCCAGCGATGCTCGCGCCTTTTTGCCGGCTTCACGGCATGTTAAACTTTCTTTCCTGACGTTCACGTTGTTTCGCATTAGAGAGGTTGGGAATGGCTGAAGACAGCGATCTGGAACGCACGGAACCCGCCTCGCAGCGGCGTATCGAGCAGGCGCGGGAAAAGGGCCAGGTCGCGCGCTCGCGCGAACTGACGACTGTTGCCGTTCTTCTTGCGGCGGGCGGGGGTCTGACGTTCATGGGAGGGAGCATGATGGAGCACCTGCGCGCCCTGATGAAAAACGCCTTGACGCTGGAGAGAATGTCGGCTTTCGACCCCGCGCACATGTCGCATCATCTTTACCAGTATTCAGTGGATATCGTGCTGGCCTTCCTGCCTTTGCTGGGTTTGATGCTGCTCGCTACCGTCGCCTCTTCCATACTGATTTCAGGCTGGCTGTTTTCGGTTGAGGCATTGACGCCGGACTTTTCCCGGCTTAGCCCGCTCAAGGGCATGAAGCGCATCATCTCCTGGAGCGGCATCGTGGAGATGCTCAAGGCGGTGTTCAAGGCCGGACTGATTGGTGGCGTGGCGTTCTGGGTCGTCTGGCAGGATGTGGATGGGGTCATTGCGCTGGTGTCGGAGCCGCTGGAAACCGGGATGGCGCATCTGGCCGGCATGGTCGGCTTCACTTTCATGGCGGTGTCCGCTTCCTTGCTCCTGATCGTGGCGATCGACGTGCCTTATCAGTTGTGGAATCATGGCCGCCAGCTCAGGATGACCAAGGAGGAAGTCCGCCAGGAAGGCAAGGAAACCGAGGGCGACCCGCACGTCAAGGCGCGCATCCGCGCCCTGCAGCGCGAAGCCGCGCGCCGTCGCATGATGTCGGAAGTGCCCAAGGCCGACGTGATCGTGACCAACCCGGCGCACTATGCGGTAGCCTTGCGCTACCAGGAAAAAAAGATGCGTGCGCCGCAGGTGATTGCCAAGGGCGCCGCGCTGATCGCCCTCAGAATTCGCGAACTGGGGGAGGCGCATCACGTGCCGATACTGGAGGCGCCGCCACTGGCGCGCGCCTTGTATCGCCATGCCGAACTGGGGCAGGAAATTCCGGCCAAACTTTATACTGCAGTGGCGGAAGTGCTGGCTTATGTATATCAATTGCGCCGCTATCGTACTTATGGCGGCGCGCAACCGGAAGTGCCGCGCGAGTTGCCGGTGCCGCCGGAACTGGATTTTGTGAGAGAGACCGCTTGAAATGATGGAAACAGGCGCTTCCTAGATGAACGCCAGAGCAGACGCAGCCCCCCTGCTCGGACGCCGTGGCCTGGTAACCATGGCGGGGCCGATCCTCATCATCATGATTCTGGCCATGATGGTGCTGCCGTTGCCGCCGTTCCTGCTCGACATGCTGTTCACTTTCAACATCGCCCTGTCGATGATCGTGATGCTGGTCAGCCTGAATACCCAGAAGCCGCTCGAATTTTCGGTGTTTCCCACGGTGCTGCTGGTCACCACCTTGCTGCGCCTTTCCCTGAATGTGGCCTCGACGCGGGTGGTATTGCTCGAAGGGCATACCGGCCCTGACGCGGCGGGCAAGGTGATCGAGGCGTTCGGGCACTTTCTGGTGGGCGGCAATTACACCGTCGGCATCGTGGTGTTCGTCATCCTGGTGGTGATCAACTTCGTGGTCATCACCAAGGGCGCCGGGCGTATCGCGGAAGTCAGCGCGCGCTTTACCCTGGATGCCATGCCGGGCAAGCAGATGGCCATCGACGCCGATCTCAATGCCGGCCTGATCGGCGAGGAAGAGGCGCGCAAACGCCGCACCGTGATTTCGCAGGAAGCCGATTTCTTCGGTTCCATGGACGGCGCCAGCAAATTCGTGCGCGGCGATGCCGTGGCCGGAATCCTGATCCTGTTCATCAACGTCATCGGCGGCTTGCTGGTGGGCATTTTCCAGCACGGCATGAGCGTCGCCGCCGCGGCCAACAACTACACGCTGCTCGCCATCGGCGACGGCCTGGTGGCACAGATCCCGGCGTTGATCATTTCCACTGCGGCAGGCATGGTGGTGAGCCGCGTCGCCACGGAGGAGGACGTGGGCCAGCAATTTGTCAGCCAGCTGTTCAGCCGCCCCTCGGTGCTCTATACCGCTGGCGCCATTCTCGGCCTGATGGGGCTGATCCCGAACATGCCCCATATCGCGTTCTTGTCGCTCGGCGGGATTCTGGCGGGGGTGGCGTATTACCTCGAACAGCAGGCGAAGGCGCCGCTATTGCCGGAAGGGCCGCCACCCGAAGCCATGCAGGCGCAGGAAATGCAGGAAGTGGGCTGGGATGACGTACTGCCGGTGGATGCGATCGGGCTTGAGGTGGGGTATCGTCTCATTCCGCTGGTGGACCGTGCCCGGGATGGCGAGTTGCTGCGCCGCATTCGCGGCATTCGCAAAAAATTCGCGCAGGACATGGGCTTTCTCGTGCCGCCGGTGCATATCCGCGACAATCTGGAATTACGCCCGAATGCTTACCGCATCACCCTGAAAGGGGTGGAAATCGGGCGGGGCGAGGCCTATCCCGGCATGTACCTGGCCATCAATCCGGGGCGGGTACTGGGGACCTTGCCGGGAACGGCAACCACGGACCCGGCGTTCGGCCTGCCGGCGGTGTGGATCGATGCCAGCCTGCGCGAGCAGGCCCAGACCTTCGGCTATACCGTGGTGGACGGCAGCACCGTGGTGGCGACGCACCTTTCCAATATTATCCAGGGTCATGCGGCGGAATTGCTGGGACGCGAAGAGACACAGCAATTGCTCGACCACCTGGCCAAGGAATCGCCCAAACTGGTCGAAGACCTGGTGCCGAAACTGCTGCCGCTGGGCGTGGTGCAGAAGGTCTTGCAGAACTTGCTCGACGAAGGCGTGCATATCCGCGACATGCGCACCATCATCGATACGCTGGCCGACCAGGCCTCCCGCACCCAGGATGCCGCCGACCTGACGGCGGCGGTTCGCGTCGCGCTGGGCCGTGCTATCATGCAGCAAATTTACCCGGGAGCCGCGGAATTGCAGGTAATGACCCTCGAGCCCGA
The DNA here is from genome assembly GCA_028714955.1 of Sulfuricella sp. Classification (GTDB taxonomy): domain Bacteria; phylum Pseudomonadota; class Gammaproteobacteria; order Burkholderiales; family Sulfuricellaceae; genus Sulfurimicrobium. Next base: position 5,837 of record JAQTLK010000039.1, on the reverse strand, counting down.
TCTGGAACAGATCATGCTGCACGCCGCCCAGGGCATGGGCGAAGGCCTGGGGCTGGAACCCGGCCTCGCGGAAAACCTCATGCAGCAAACCATGCATGCCGTGCAGCAACAGGAGCAGATGGGATTGCCGGCCGTGCTGCTGGTGCCGGCCGCGCTGCGGCCTTTGCTGTCGCGCTTTCTGCGCCGCGTGGCACCCCAGCTTAAAGTCATTTCCCATGCCGAAATTCCGGATTCCAGAAACATTCGTGTGACCGCCGTGCTGGGAGCCAGAGCGTGAACGTGAAAAAATTCCGCGCAGCCAATACCCGCGAGGCGCTCCGCCAGGTTCGGGACGTTCTCGGCGCGGATGCCATCATTCTTTCCAACCGCCCGGCGGATGGCATGATCGAGATCATGGCGGTCGCCAACATGGAGATGGCATCGCTTGCCACGCCGGTCCTCGCCGCCGCGCCGGTGATCAGGCAGCCGCGCAATCCCTACGCGCAGGAGCCGCGTCCGGCCAAATATGACCCCGCGCCGCGTTCGGCGCCGGCCGACCCCCGTCCGGTCAGGCGGGAGGAAATCAGCGTGCTGCAGCGCATCCGCCAGGAAGCGATGCTTGACGCCACGCAGCCCGCGGCACAGCAGGCAAAGCCCCAGCCACAGTCACAGACGGCACCCAGCCCCATGGATAGCATGGCACAGGAAATGATGCGCGAAATCCGTTCCTTGCGCGGTATGCTGGAAGGCCAGCTGGCTGGTCTGGCATGGGGCGAGTTGCAGCGCAGCAATCCGGTCAAGGTGGAAATCCTGCGCCACATGCTGGCGGCCGGCTTCAGTCCGGGGCTATCGCGGCAGTTGCTCGAAAAGCTCCCGCCAGGGGGCGACTTCAAGCGCGGCATAACGTGGGTCAAGGCGGCGCTCACCCACAACCTGCGCGCGGTAGCCGCGGGCCAGGACATCATCGAACGTGGCGGGGTCTATGCCCTGGTGGGACCGACGGGTGTCGGCAAAACCACGACCGTGGCAAAACTCGCGGCGCGCTGCCGCCTGCAGCATGGCGCCAATAAACTGGCGCTGCTCACCACCGACAGCTACCGGATCGGTGCACACGAGCAGCTCAAAATCTACGGCAAGATTCTCGGCGTGCCGGTCTATGCGGTCAAGGATGAAGCGGACCTGCAGTTCACCCTCGCCGACTTGCAGAACAAGCACCTGGTGTTGATCGACACCGTCGGCATGAGCCAGCGCGACCGCCGCCTGACCGAGCAGGTGGCCTTGCTGGCGGGGGCCGGGCGCAGCGTGCGGCGGCTGCTGCTGGTCAGCGCCAACGCCCAGGCCAGCACCCTGGAAGACGTGGTGCGCGCCTACCGTGGGGCCGACCTCGAAGGCTGCATTCTGACCAAGATCGACGAGGCGATCAGCATGGGCGGCGCATTGGACGTCATCGTGCGCCATCAACTGACAGTGCATTACATCACCAACGGCCAGCGCGTACCCGAGGACCTCCATCTTGCCAACGCCACATACCTGGTGGACCGCGCATTGCGTCCCGCCGAGACACCCGCTCCCTTTCACCTCGAAGAGGGTGAGTATCCCTTGCTGATGACCGGCGCCGCGGACGATGGCGGCGCGGAATCGGGAGCGTTGCGTGCCTGAGATCATGGCGGATCAGGCCGAAGGCTTGCGCCGCCTGCTTGCGGAAGATTTTGTGCGTATCGTCACCCTGACCAGCGGCAAGCGCGGTGCGGGCAAGACCAGCGTGCTGATCAACCTCGCTGTCGCGCTCGCCAGGCGCGGCAAGCAGGTGATGATACTGGACGAGCACGAGGGACAGCACAGCGTGGTCGGCATGCTCGGTTTGACACCCTATTACAGCCTGGCGCATGTCCTGCGCCGCGAACACACCCTCGAACAGGTCATGCTATCCGGTCCGGAAGGTATCGGGGTGGTGCCTTCCGGCAAGAGCGTCCAGGCACTGGCAAATATTTCCGCCGCGGACCTGGAGTGGCTGGTAACTTCATTCTCACAACTGGCGCACCCCGTGGATGTGGTGCTGGTCGATGCCATTGCCGGGGTGGCGGGCAATGTGCTGCCCTTGAGCCTGGCCGCGCAGGAGCTGGTGGTGGTGGTCGACCCGCAAGCGTCTTCCATGACCCAGGCCTATGCGCTGATCAAGGTGCTCAACCAGGGATTTGCGCGACGCAATTTTCATATTGTGGTGAACCGGGCGGCCAGCCCGGAAGAGGCCGGCGTGGTATTCAACAACATGGCCAAGGTGGCCAGCCGTTTTCTCAGGGTGTCGCTGGATTTCATGGGATCCGTGCCGCAGGATGAAAAAATGCATCGCGCCACCCAGTTGGGCCGCACGGTGGTGGATGCTTTCCCCGCTTGTGCCGCGGCGCAGTCCTTCCGCATCCTGGCCGAGAAAATCGAACAATGGCCCCGTCCCGGTGGCGAGCAGGGGCAGATGGAGGCATTCATGCAGCGCCTGGCGCAAAGCAGCCGGGTTACTGCTGGTGGGCAGGGAAGGGTCTAGTCTGAATGTACCAGGCTAACGGCAAGCTGCAAAGCAGGGAGCAGTACGTGGTGCAGTATGCGCCGCTGGTCAAGCGCATCGCGCATCACCTGGCGGCCAGGTTGCCGTCCTGCGTGGAAGTGGACGACCTGATCCAGGCTGGCTTGATCGGCCTGCTCGATGCAGTCGGCAACTATGATCCTTCGCAAGGGGCGCAGTTCGAGACTTACGCCACGCAGCGCATCCGTGGCGCCATGCTGGACGAACTGCGCGAGGCCGACTGGGCGCCCCGTTCAGCGCGCAGGAGCATGCGTGCCGTGGAAGCGGCGATCCACAGGCTGGAACAGAAAATGGGGCGGCAGCCAGGCGAGCAGGAACTGGCGAATGAACTTAAAATTCCGCTGGCGGCGTTTCAGCAGATGCTGCAGGATGCTCGTGGTCACCAGTTGGTGTATTACGAGGATTTTCAGGCGGAAGGCGAGGATGATTTCCTTGAGCGCCACGTTGCGGATCAGCGCCCCGATCCATTAGGGCAGATCGAGAACGGCGATTTTCGCGCCGCCCTGGTGGAGGCGATCAAGGTTCTGCCTGAACGGGAACAGTTGTTGATGAGCCTGTATTATGAAGAGGAGCTGAATTTGAAAGAAATCGGTGCAGTGCTGGGCGTGACCGAATCCCGCGTGAGCCAGCTTCATAGCCAGGCCGTGGCGCGCCTGCGCAGCCGGCTCAAGGACTGGCTGGGCGCCTGATGCGCGGCGGCGTGGACTTCATCAGTGTGGCTGGCCTGGCGCTGGCACTGTTGGCCATCATCGGCGGTCAGCTCCTCGAAGGCGGGCATCTTGGCTCCTTGTTGCAGGTCACGGCTTTCCTGATCGTCATCGGCGGCACCATGGGCGCCGTCATGTTGCAAAGCTCGCTGCCGGTGTTTCTCGGCGGGGTGAAGTTGCTCAAATGGGTGTTCGTGATGCCCGGCTTTTACCCGCGCCAACTCATCGATGAAATCATTTCCTGGAGCCAGGTGGCGCGCAAGGGCGGTTTGCTGGCGCTGGAGCCGCTCATCGATGACCTGACCGATCCATTCAAACGCAAGGGCCTGCAGATGCTGGTGGACGGCGCGGAACCGGAGAAAATTCGCGAGGCGCTCGAGGTGGAAATCGATACTTATGAGCAACATCAGCGGCAGGCCGCCAAGGTATGGGAGTCCGCCGGCGGTTATGCGCCCACGATCGGCATTATCGGAGCGGTGATGGGCCTCATTCATGTCATGGAAAATCTCTCCGACCCTTCCAAGCTGGGCGGCGGAATCGCAGTGGCATTCGTTGCCACGATTTATGGTGTGGGGTCCGCCAACCTGCTTTTCCTGCCCGTTGCCAACAAGCTCAAGGCCATCATCGGCAACCAGGTGACGATACGCGAAATGCTGATCGAAGGGCTGGGCTCGATTGCCAATGGCGAGAATCCACGCGTCATCGAAACCAAGCTGCAGGGATACATTTTGTAGCGGTCAGCTTTCATCTGGCCTGGTTTTACTGAAAGCTGACAACTGATAACCGAAAGCTAACCCAATGGCCCGCAAAAAAAGACCCGAAGATCACGAGAATCACGAGCGCTGGCTGGTTTCCTATGCTGACTTCATCACCCTGCTGTTTGCCTTCTTTGTCGTGATGTATGCCATTTCATCCATCAACGAAGGGAAGTATCGCGTGTTGAGCGATTCACTGGTCGATGCCTTCAAACAGACCCCTAGCAGCCAGGATCCACTCCGTCTTGGAAAAGAGCAGCCCCGGAGATCGGAGAATAACAAGCAGAAAGTGATTTTGCAGCCTATTTCGGTGCGCAAGGTCGATCAGGCGTCTGACGCCAAGCGCAAGAAACAGGAAGAAAAAATGAAGGGGATCGCCACCGATCTCCTCAAGGTCATGGAGCCGCTGGTAAAAGAGGGACAGGTCCGCGTTACCCAGAGCCCGCTGGGCGTGTCGATCGAAATCAATGCCAGCGTTCTTTTTGCGCCCGGCCAGGCGCAATTGCAGAAGCAGTCCATTGCGGTTCTGACAGCTGTGGCGCAGGTGGCGGCAGGCGTACCCAACGCGATACATATTGAAGGCCATACCGACAATATCCCGATCAGCACGCCTGCTTATCCATCCAACTGGGAACTATCCACCGCCCGCGCCAGCAGCGTGGTGAGGTTGTTCATTGAAAATGGCGTCAACCCGGCGCGCCTGACCGCTATCGGGTACGCCGACCAACGGCCCGTCGAACCCAATGACACCAATGAAGGCCGCGGCCGCAACCGGCGCGTGACAATCATGATCGAACCGGATGGGAAGGTGCCGACAACGGTGCTGCAATAACCCCCTAACGGTCATGACGATTCGCCATGACCGTTTCCCTCGCCCCGGTCTTTCGCCCTCCGGGAGAAGGCTGGGTGAGGGAGAACGAGGAAACGCTACGCTTTGTTTGACGTTAAACCTTGCCGAGAGGACGACGTCCACTGGTCATGCTGCTGACCTGGCCATTGGGGCCGTAAAGGCTGTCAGGATTTGCCGTTGCCTGGAGCACTGCCAGCGCCTGCTGGTTGTGGCGCAGATGGGTTTCTATCAGGATGCCATTGCGGCGGTTTGCCTGCTCGGCCTTGCGCGCCAGGTCGAGGAGCCTGTTCCATAATTCGCGCGTTTCGCCAGCGACACCGATGGCATTGAACCATGCGGCTATTCCCGTGGCGGTGTTTTCATGCCCGGCGGCGGCCAGAGCTTGGTCGCGCTCGGCGCTGAAGGCGAAAAGCTTTTCCATCAGCGCGGTCTTTGCCGGCGCAAGCTGCAAGAGACGGTCTATGTCACCAGCCATCAGGGCGGCCTGTTCCTGTTGCAGGAACTGGTGAAACTCCCCGAAAGCCTCAAGCTCCGCCTGCAGCCTGAGTGCGAGTCTGGTTGCGGATTCCGGTTGCAATTCAGCCCTTCTGGCTTAGCAGGTCATGAACCGAGGACAGCAGGCTGTCGGCGATCTTTTCCGGGTTGATCTTGAAGCGCCCCTCGGAAATGGCTTGTTTGATGGACTCGACTTTTGCGCTGTCCATCGGCGTGCCGGCATCAAGACCGCCGCCCATGGCCAGCAACTGGCTGGATGAAGTCAATTGCACCTCATCCCGGCTTTCCGTTTTCGCGGCCGCTTGCTGCTTGAGGTTGTTGCGCGCCACCTTGCTTCCGCCGTCAGGCGTTGCGATGAGCTTTCCGATCGAGCTGTCAATTTTCACGATATTTCCTTTGCGCCATTCCTGAGGGCCAGGGGGCTATGATAAATGCTACAGCGGCATGCAACGGGAAAACTTTAGCCGGGCTAG
>JAQTLK010000038.1:12145-22211 GCA_028714955.1 Sulfuricella sp. | reverse complement strand
TGCTGCTTGTGAAGGACGAGGATTCGGCTCGCGCAGCGAGGCCTCGTCGCCCTTCTCGCCGGATTGAGCGGCTTTGCTGCCAATCCCGCCGGCGCAAAGGCCGCCTATTGGATATCCGGGTTGAATCTATGTCGCTCAAAAACCTCCTGTTCGCCTTTATTCTGGCTTTGTCGGCAGAGTTTGTCTGGCAGCAGCCGGTGGCGGATGCCACCTCCTTTTCCGAGCGCCCCGAGGTGCAGCAGTTTGTGGCGGAGATGGCGAACAAGCATGGCTTTGATATGGAGAGCCTGAACAATCTGTTCGCGCGCATCACGCCGCGTCCCGGCGTCACCAAAATCATGACTGGGCAAGTTGCCAAGCCGCCTTCATGGACACGCTATCGCAGCAATTTCGTCAACCCGTGGCGTATTTCGCACGGCGTCGATTTCTGGAACGAGAACGCCGAAGCATTGATGCGCGCGCGGCGTATTTACGGCGTGCCGGAGGAGGTGATCGTCGCCATTCTCGGCGTGGAAACCCGCTATGGCAGTTATCCCTTGCCTTATGCCGTGCTCGATACGCTGGCCACGCTGGCATTCGATTATCCGCGTCGCGGCGAATTTTTCCGCGGCGAACTGGAGCAGTTCCTGCTATTGATGCGGGAGGAGGGAAGAGATCCCCTGTCGGTGCGCGGCTCTTTTGCAGGCGCGATGGGGATTCCGCAGTTCATGCCAAGCAGCTACCGGAGCTATGCGGTGGATTTTGATGGCGACGGCCACCGCGATTTATGGGACGATACCGCCGATGCTATTGGTAGTGTGGCTAATTATCTCAAGACCTATGGCTGGGAGGCCGATCAGCCGATCGCCGTGCGCGCCTATCTTCAGCCCGACGCTGCCAGCGACCTGCTTGCCGGGACATTGAAGCCAGGATACAGCATCGCGCAACTGGAGGCGCGCGGCGTCAAGCCGGATGCGTCCCTGGCGCCCACGACGCAGGCCGCACTGCTGGCCGTGGATGTCGAGGATGGCCGGGAGTATTGGCTGGGGATGAACAATTTTTATGTGATTACGCGCTATAACCGCAACCAGTTCTACGCGCTGGCGGTTTTTCAGTTGAGCAATGAAATCAGGCTTGCGCACACGGCATCACCCAATTGACAGGATCCTCATGACGAGGGATTGGGAGCGCAGCCTCAAGGCAGGAAACCCCGAAGTTTCGAGTGCCGCCAGTATTTTCAAAATAGCATAAAGAACCAAACCACCGGTATCGCTGGTGGATGCCACCTCGCCTACATGGAAGAGACCCCCTGCTTTTGCATCCGGCGCCACAGGGTCGTGCGATCAATGCCCAATATCTGGGCGGCAACCGCCTTGCTGCCATGCGCTTTCTTGAGGGCGGCCAGAAGTTCATCGCGCCCGCCATTGCTGCATTCCTTGCCGGTTTCTCCTTCAGCAGGGGCTTGCGGTTCCGCAAATCCCTGGATCGGCATTTCCTGGCTGTAAAGGCGGATATCCAGGGGCAGGCTGTCGATATCCACTGTGCCGGTTTCCGCGCAGATGACGCCATGCTCCACGGCATTGGACAGTTCCCGGATATTGCCTGGCCACGGGTAATTCAACAGCGCTTGCCAGGCACTCCTGGTAATCGTGATGTTGTCGGCGTGTCCGCGCGCGACGAGGTCGTCGATAAAATGCTTGACCAGTACGGGCACATCTCCCAGCCGGTCGCGCAAAGGCGGAATGGTGAGCGGAATGACCGAAATGCGGTAGTACAGATCGGCCCGGAACCCTCCCTTATCCACCGCGTCGCGCAGGTTGACGTTGGAGGCGCAGATCAGGCGGGTGCTGACGCTGGTGGTTTCGTTGGAACCAATCTTCTGGAAGCGGCCATCCTCGATGGCTTGCAGTAACTTTGCCTGCAAATGCAGGGGGATTTCGCCGATTTCATCCAGGAACAGGGTGCCGTGGTTGGCGGCAGAAAACTTGCCATTTCGCTGCTCGATGGCCCCGGTAAACGCACCTTTGGTGTGGCCGAAAAACTCCGATTCCATGAGCGTTTCCGGGATTGCCGCGCAGTTGACCTCCACCAATGGGTGGCGGCTTCGCTTGCTGTGATCGTGAATCATCCGGGCAAAACAGCTTTTGCCTGTGCCCGACTCTCCCTGAAGTAATACGGATGCGTCTGAAGCCGCGATCTGTCTGGCGCGCTCCAGCAATTTCAACATTTCAGGGCTGCTGGTAATCAGGCCGCAGGTTCCTCCTGTCTGCAAAGTAGCTTCCAGGCGCCGGCGAACGCTGATGTCGCGGACCACGATTACGCGGATTTCATGCTGCACATTTTTTGAAAACAGGCGCCGCACCGTGAATTCCAGGAATCGAGCGGTTTCGCCTACGTGCACCTTCTCCTCGAAACGGATCAGACGGTCGCTGGCGATGACGGTGCCGTATTGATCTCCTGAGTCGAGCGCCGCGCGCGCCATGCGTTTTTTCCAGTTGATATGGCTCAACTCGTTCAGATTCTTGAGGGGAAAATCGTTCGCCAGCCCGAACAGTTCCTTGGCCCTGATGTTGTGGTAGGTCACTTTTCCATCGGGTTGCGCAAGGATGATGCCATCCTCGATCTGGTCAATGACGGATTCCAGTATTTCTCTTGTCGCGGTCAAATGCATCATGGATTCATTGCTGTTGCGCGATGTTGCAGCCATTAAGAAATTCAACATGATGATTCTCCGATATATTTTCTTTGCCTGAAAAAATTCTACTCCTCTTTATTGATAAATTGCAACATTCATGCAACACGAGATTATTCTTAATAATATTAAAAATCAAGTAGTTATATATGGCACGGTATTTGCTAATTATTCTTTGCCGACAAGATTACTGGGTTTTAAGCGCACAAGTTTCTCAATGTCCAAATAGAGGGGAGTGAATCATGGCTGCATTGTTTTCTGAAGATTGGATGGTGGATTTTGGCAACGCATGGAACGACGATCCGGAGCTTGGCGATGCCCTGGCCAAGATCGGTTTCAATTCCGTCATTGGTTATGGTTTTGAAGGCGAAGCGGCGGCGCGCGGCGTGCTCGCAGTGGAAAACGGCTATGTCGTCAAGGCCGCTGCCTACACGAATGAGCCCTTGAGCTGGGACTTGCGCGCCAGCCAGTCGGACTGGGAGAAATGGTGCGCCAAGGGTTTGGGCATGATGGGCCTCGGGATCGCCTACACGACAGGAAAACTCAAGTTCAAGGTGGGCGATTATGGCGCCATGATCAAGAACCCCGCCATGGCTGGACCATTCATCAAAAGTTTTACGGTGATGGGGACGGTGCCGCGCGGGTAAATAAATGGTTCTTGCTAGCAGGATCTGGATGACAAAGGGTTGGTAATGGTAAGGGGTGACACTCGATGACAAAAAAAACCATAGCAGCCATGGTTGCATTGCTGGTTGTCGGCGGACTGCTTGGCTGGTCGCTGGGCAGGGGCGGCGATGATAACAGGCACGCCTCCGCAGCCAGGGTGACGTCTGAACAACAGGCGGCGCAGACGGCTACCAGCGAAGTGGTGCAGCAGAGCCTGGTGTCGCGCACCAAGATGGGCGGTTATATCGAACCGCGCCAGATCGTTCGCCTTTCAGCCCAGGGAGTGGGCAGGGTGGTTTACATAGCGGGCAACGAGGGGATGCCAGTGATGGCCGGACAAGTGGTGATCGGGCTCGACGAAGATCGCCTGATGGCCGACTACCGGAGCGCGTGGGCGCACCTCTCGGGTGAAATGTCCGGGATACAGAATGCCCAGGTACAGCTCTACAACAAGCTGAACGGCCCTGCCACATCCCCCATGGGTGGCCCGGCTTATGATGCTTATGACCGTTCCACCGTGCCTTTTTACAACATGATGCAGCAGGTCATGCCGCTTTTTGGCGGGGCGCCAATGCAGCCCCAGTCGGCCCAGCAGCATTCCTATCCGGTCCACAGCCAGGCGCGCAGCGATTATGAGCGCCAGCAGGCGGGCGTGGTCGGGGCGCAGGCCAAAATTGACGCGATTGAAGCGCAGTTGCGCGACCGTCGCAGCATTGCGCCGTTTCCGGCAGTCATCCTGACCAAGCACGTCAACCTGGGCGATACGGTCCAGCCGGGCCAGGTTCTGATCGACCTGGCCAACGTCAACGAGCTGGACCTGCGGCTGGAAATCCCCGCGCGCCTGATTCCAGAATTGGCTCCCAACACGTTGGTGCCGGTGGTGCTGGACGGTAATGTCACGGTGGATGCGATGGTGGATCAGATCTACCCTGCCGCCAATTCAACCCAGCATACGGTCACGGTCAAGCTGGCCTTGCCCCCCGGCGTACCGGCTGCCCCCGGCATGTATGCCGTGGCGCTGCTGCCGGAACCGCATGCCCCCGGCGAGGTTATCAGCGCACCAGTCATTCCCATGTCAGCCCTGGTCTATCGCGGCAGTTTGCCCTCGGTGTTTGCAGTCGGTGCCGATGGCAAGGCGGAGTTGCGGGTGATTCGCATCGGTGAGCGGCAGGGGGATCGCGTGGTGGTTCTGTCTGGCTTGAAGGCTGGAGACCGCGTGGTCAAGGCGCCGACCGAGAGCATGCGTTCTGGCAGCTCGCTGTAATCGGACGTCATCGACAACAAGGAAAATGAGCATGTCCGAAGAAAACCGACAAGAACCCACACCAGAGAACGGCGCCGCTCTCACGGCAAAAACCGGCAAGGTCGGTGTTGCCGGCAGCCTGGCACGGAGCTTCATCCAGTCACCCCTGACGCCGCTGCTGCTGATCGCCTGCTTTGTTATCGGCTTGATGGGCATGATGATAACGCCGCGCGAGGAAGATCCGCAGATTTCGGTACCGATGGTCGACATCCTGGTGGCCTATCCCGGCGCCTCGGCGGAACAGGTCAAGAACCTGGTTTCGGAGCCGCTGGAGCGGCTGATGAGCGAGATCACCGGGGTCGATCACGTCTATTCCATGTCGCGCGACGGGCAGTCCCTGGTGACGGTCCGGTTCGTGGTCGGACAACAGATGGAGCCCTCCCTGGTCAAGCTTTACGACAAGCTGATGTCGCACCTGGATGCGATTCCGAAAGGCGTGTCGCAGCCCCTGGTGAAGCCCAAGAGCATCGACGATGTGCCGGTCGTGACCCTCACCCTCTCATCGGCGGAACAGGACATCGTTACCCTGCGCAAGCTGGCCCTGGATGTCCAGCAGCACCTCAAGTCGCTGCCCAATACCGGACAGAGCTTTGTCGTGGGAGGCAGCCCGGAACAGGTCCGGGTCGACGTCGACGTCTCCCAACTGGCCAGCTACAACCTGACGCTGAGCCAGATCGCCCGCGCCATTGGCGCTGCCAACCAGCGCAATCAGGCGGGCGACATCGTGACCGGTAGTGCCGCCTTCAAGGTCTATTCCGGCGAGTTTCTGCACGATGCCCGCCAGGTGGGCGACCTGCTGGTTGCCGTGCAGGACAAACGCCCGGTATTCCTGCGCGATGTGGCGCGCATCAGCCAGGGCGAGAGCGAAACCAGGACTATCGTCAACCAGAGCGAGCGGACCGCCTCCGGCGAATTTACCAATGAGCCGGCTGTTACCCTCGCCGTCGCCAAGAAAAAAGGCACCAACGGGGTTGATGTCGCGGCCAGTATCCTGAAGGAAGTGGATAGCCTGAAGGGCAGCCTGATCCCCGCCGGGGTCAAGGTCAGCGTCACCCGCGATTACGGCGAGACCGCCAACGACAAGGTCTCCCACCTGATCTTCAAGCTGGTTCTGGTGACCGTCGTGGTGACCCTGCTGATGCTGATCTCCATGGGTCGGGATTCGGCGACCATCGTCCTGATTACCATCCCGGTAGTGTTGTTGATGACCCTGGCAGTGGCCTATCTGCTGGGCTTTACCATCAACCGCGTGAGCATGTTCGCGCTGGTGTTCGCCATCGGCATCCTGGTCGACGACGCCATCGTGGTGGTGGAGAACATCCACCGGCGCTGGCTGGAGAAACGCCGTACCGATATCGAGCTGACCGTCGATGCGGTGGATGAAGTGGGCAATCCGACCATCCTCGCCACGTTTACGGTAGTGGCGGCCTTGCTGCCAATGGGCTTCGTCACCGACATGATGGGGCCGTTCATGTTGCCCATCCCGGTGCTGGCTTCGGCAGCAATGGCCTTCTCGCTGCTCGCCGCCTTCATCTTCGTGCCCTGGCTGGCGGCGCGCATCAAGCCGAACATGGCGCAGATGGAAAAGGCTGCCGAGCGCGAGGAGAAGCAGGGCAAGCAGATTGCATCCGGATATGAAAAGATCATCACGCCGATTGTCAACAAGCCATTGCTCGGCAAGTTGACCCTGTTCGGCATCATCTTCGCGATGCTGGCCTCGGTTTCGATGTTCTATTTCAAGGCCGTGCCCTTCAAGATGCTGCCCTTCGACAACAAGTCCGAACTGGACATCGTGATCGACATGCCGCAAGGGACCGATCTGTTCGTCACCGCCAACCTGGCCAGCCGCCTGGCGCACGAGTTGAACACCTTCCCCGAGGTGAGCGCCTATCAGACCTATGTCGGCACCTCGTCGCCGTTCAACTTCAATGGCCTGGTGCGGCACTACTTCATGCGTTCCGAGCCCTGGCAGGGCGATATCGCGGTCCAGCTTCTGCCCAAGGATGACCGCAAGCGCTCCTGTCATGAAATCGCCATGGCGGTGCGCGAGCAAATCGAGCCACTGGCGCGCGCCGCGGGCGCCCGCCTGACCGTTGCCGAAGCGCCGCCAGGGCCGCCGGTGCTGGCCTCGATGGTGGCGGAGGTCTACGGCCCCAGCGCGGAAACCCGCCGCCGCGTGGCCTCTGACCTGATACCGATGCTGGCCGCCACACCGGACATAGCTGACATCAACACCTTCATGGAGCGCCCCCACCAGGAGGCGGTGTTCGAAATCGACCAGCAACGCGCCTCCATGTATGGCATCAGCGTCGAGGACATCAACCGCGAAGTGGCGATGGGCATGGGTGGCTTTTCCGCCGGTTCGGTCAAGCTGGTGCATGAGCTGGAACAGACCAGCATCGTGATGCAGTTGCCGCTCGAAATGCGCTCCAACCCCGGCACCCTGCTGACCCTGCCGGTGCGCAATGCCGAAGGGACGACCATCCCGCTGGGCGAACTGGGGCGTTTCGTCTGGCATCCGGTCAGCCTGCCGATTTTCCACAAGGATCTGGTGCCGCTGGAATATGTCACCGCCGACGTGGTCGGCAAACTGGGCGCGCCGCTCTACGGGATGATGAACGTGGGCAGCAAGCTCGCCGATTATCGCGATCCAGACGGCAACAAAGTTGGCCTCGACTTCTTCAACCGGCCGGCCTCCACCGATGCCTCCGCGATCAAGTGGGACGGCGAATGGCAGGTCACCTACGTCACCTTCCGCGACATGGGGCTGGCCTTCTGCGCCGCGCTGGTCCTCATCTATATGCTGGTGGTGGCCGAGTTCCGCAACTTCCTGTTGCCGCTGGTGGTCATGGCGCCGATTCCGCTCACCCTGATCGGCATTATCCCCGGTCACTGGCTCCTGGGCGCCGACTTCACGGCCACCTCGATGATCGGTTTCATCGCCCTGGCGGGGATCATCGTGCGCAATTCCATCCTGCTGGTGGACTTCGCCAAGTCCAAGGTGGAGTGCGGCATGTCCGTGCGCGACGCGGTGGTGCTGGCAGCCGAGGTGCGGATGCGCCCGATCATGATTACCGCCCTGGCGTTGGTGATCGGTTCGACAGTCCTGCTTACCGACCCGATCTTCCAGGGGATGGCCGTATCCCTGCTGTTCGGTTCGATTACCGCCACCTTCCTTACCCTGGTAGTCATCCCGCTGGGTTGCTTGTCGGCACACAAGGCATTTTGTGCCTCCAGGGAAGGGGGCTCCTCGCCGGGTTGCGCATCCAATCCTGAATGCCAGCCTCCTGCCGGGCCAGCCGGAGGGGCAGCGGCTGGAGGCAGGCCGCCACGCCTGCAGAAAAAAGTTGCTGGCGAGGCGCCGGTGGCGGATGCACAGCTTGCTCCATCTGCCCTGAATGCCAGACCACCGCGATTGCAGAAGAATTCCGAGCCTCATGCGGCTGCATCCGTTCCAGTTCATCCTGCGCCTGGCGGCGGCAGGCCCCCTCGTCTGGTGAAGAAAACAACGCTGGTCGAGGCGGTTGCCGCCGGGGAGATGTCCGTTCCAGCGGAGGCGTCCATGACATCGCCTGCCCGTCCGGCGCGCCTGAAGAAAAAGGCGGAATCCGCCCCTGCGGTACCGGTGGTGGATAGCCGCGCCGAGCCCGCCACGCCGGCGCGCCGTACTCGCAGCAAAGCCAATGTGGCCACGCCCGTTTCAATTGAAATGCGACCAGCCGAGGGAAAAAGCGAGGTGTTTGCCTCCCCGGACAAGACCGTAGCCGTCAGGACGAAAACGGCTACGGTCAAGCAAGCTGCCACGCCTGGCAAGGAGCCTGCTGCGCGCGCCAAGCGCAAGCCACGCGGCATCCGCATCAAGCTCGAAGGCAGTGGCGATAACGAATAGTAAAGGAGCGAATCATGCAAACGATGAAAATTCCCGGCCTGTCGCTGGCGTTGATCCTGGTGTCCTCGCTTGCTTCCGCAGCGACCTATTCCGAGCTTGCGATGCGTGGCGCCCAGAAGCATCTTGCCGTCCCATATCCCGCCAATGGAGGAGGGTACGCCACAGTCAATTATGCAAGCCCCCCAGCGTATTCATATGGCGGAGTTTCAGGGGATTATTACTCACGGCTTGGCAGCAGCGCGCTACCCATGTTGCCCGTGGGGATCAATGGTTATCCCAGCCAGCGCCAGGTGCGCTGGAGCTATGGCCAGGTGAATGCGTCCAGTGATCCCTTCAATACCTGGGGCTTGAGCACTCAGGGCATGTATGTGCCGTGGAGCACGCCGATGTCTGCTTGGAGCAACGCGCAGGTCTGGGACTGGTGGCGCAATCGCGCCGGTGACGCCGGCCCGCCGCCACCATTGTGGTAACTCGATTTGGAGCCCATGAAATCCAGGGCGCAAGGAATGCCGCAGCGGAACAGTTCACACCAATTGATCCGGTTAAGGAGAGAGCATCGGGGTGGCTGGTTTGTTGCAGCTGTAGTGAAGGTTCGTTAATCAGGTTCAATCAGAGAAGGAGCATCAAATGAGTAATTTTACAAACATGAAAACCATCGTCCTGGCTGTGGCACTGAGTGCTGGTGCTGCCAGCGCGGTCGCTGCTCCACCTCCACCTCCGGGCCCTTACATGTCCCCCAACCGCAACTATCAGGCTGCTCCGGGTAATTACAATAACGCGCCTGGCTATGGCGGCTACCAACAAGGCGGCTACCCGCAAGGAGGCTACCCGCAAGGAGGCTACCCGCAAGGAGGCTACCCGCAAGGAGGCTACCCGCAAGGAGGCTACCCGCAAGGAGGTTATGGTGGTCCCGGTTATGGCGGTCCCGGCTATGGTTATGGTGGCCCTGGTTATGGCAATGGCTACGGAAATGGCTATGGCAATGGCTACGGAAACGGCTACGGAAACGGCTACGGCAACGGCAATGGCAACGCCAACGGAAACATGAGTTTCGGTTTCGGTGGCGGCGGCAATGGCTGGGGTAATGGCAACAACGGTTGGGGTGGTAACGGCAACAATGGTTGGGGTGGTAATGGCAACAACGGTTGGGGTGGTGGCCCTGGCGGTTGGGGTTGGTAAGCCACCGACTGAAGGATAAAAGGTACTGTCAGAACATGCCATGTGCTGACAGCCTTTTTTGCAGCGTCCTCCCGGAGGGAGGGTGATAGACCGGCTGTATAGGCCACGCCTGTTATTTTAGGCTAAAAAACAATCGTTTAGAGTTATATAAGGAGGGTTTTGAAATGATGTCCATAAAGAAATGTTTAATTGCAGCATCGTTGATTGCTACTTCTGTGGTTCTTCCGAGCGTTGCCAGTGCGGATTATTACAATGGCTACAACAATGGTTGGGGGAACGGTGGCTATGTTCCAGCTGGTTATGGTGGTTATCCTGGCGGTTACCCTGGTGGTTACTCCGGTGGTTATCCCGGTGGTTA
>JAQTLK010000038.1:10473-12045 GCA_028714955.1 Sulfuricella sp. | reverse complement strand
TGGGGCAACGGTTGGGGTAACGGCAGGGGCAATGGTCATTTCGGCTTCAGCATGGATACCAGCGACAGTTTTGGCGGTTGGGGCAATGGCTGGGGCCGAGGCAATAACGGCTGGAACAATGGCTGGGGCAACGGCTGGAATAATGGCTGGGGTGGCCCCTGGAACCGCGGCTGGTGGTAGGGATGTGATTTCACGGGCAGCGTTTCTTGCCGCCCGTGTGTTCGCCCAAGCCGGACGTCACGCGACCCACTTAAGAATATAGATGAATCACTTAATTACTGGAGAATGAGTCATGGTCAGCAAATTGGCTAACTTTATTGTAGGAGCGGCGCTGATGCTTCTCGTCGTGGTGTTGGTTTACAAGAACACCAACTGGTTCAAACCAGCGGCAGACAAGGCGATGGAAAGCGTAAAAATGGCGGTCAGCAAGAGCCCCGCGGGCCCTTTTGGCAAAAACTCGTCGGAAGACCAGTTGGACAAGGCACGAGAAGCCTTTGCCGCGGGAAATACCGATGGCTCGATCGCGGCCTATAAGGAATATATCAAACACAATGCTGAGAATGCGGACGCGCGTGGTGAACTGGGCAACGTGTATTACCTGAGCGGCAAGCTCCAGGAGTCGGCTCAGTCCTATTACGATGCCGCCAAACTCCTGATTGACCAGAAACAGACCGACCGCGTGCCGGCCTTGCTGCCAGTGATCGCCCAGGTCAACCCGGCTTTGGCGGACGAATTGGCGCAGAAGATGTCACAAAATCCGCAGCAGACCGCCATGACCCAGCCTGACCAGCAACAGCCGCAGCAGGCGCCGCAAAGTGCGACCCGGTATTACTGATGCAGTGTGAAGCGTTTGGGCGGCATGATTGTGGATACCAGAATGGCCAGGGTAGGCGTTGAAAGGAGAATGCAGATGCAGGGAATAAAAATGGCCCATGGAGCATTGCTTGGTCTCATTTTGTTGGGCGTGGCCATGCAGTCCGACGCCGGACAGACTCCGGGGGTGGCGACGCCCTGGAATGGCCCGTGGGGCGGCGGGTACCTCAACGGAGGCGCCTACGCTCCATGGTCGAGTCCCTATATTTCAGCGGGTTATCCTATCGCCGCGCCTGACGGATATGCTGCAAATCCCGCAAACGCCGGGTCTCGGGTGCCACAGCCTCAGTACTTGCCGGGCGGAGGATATCTTCTTCCTCCGGGCGCGGGAGGAGGAATGCTGCCAGGCGCCTACAACAGGCAATAAAACGATTTGGGTATTTCGCCGGATAGGGTGTTCCCCATACTGTCTTGCCAGCATGACGGGCATGAGTCACATTTAATGATGGGAAAAGAGATGAAAAAATCCTTGTTGATCGTATCAATGCTGGTGGGTTCAGGCCTGCTGACAAATATTCAGCCCGCCGCTGCTTTTGGCGATATGAATGTGAATCCGTTTGGTGGGCTTACTCCCTGGGGTGGGGGAAACAACGGTGGTAGCCCTTGGGGCGGTGGTCCGTGGAATGGCGGCGGCATGCCTTGGGGTGGAGGAAACAATGGTGGCGGCCCCTGGGGCGGTGGTCCCTGGAATGGCGGCGG
>JAQTLK010000038.1:0-10373 GCA_028714955.1 Sulfuricella sp. | reverse complement strand
CCTTGGGGCGGTGGTCCGTGGAACGGTGGCGGCATGCCCTGGGGCGGCGGAAATAACGGAGGTAGCCCCTGGGGCGGTGGTCCCTGGAATGGCGGCGGCATGCCTTGGGGCGGCGGTCCGTGGAACGGTGGCGGCATGCCCTGGGGCGGCGGAAACAACGGAGGTAGCCCCTGGGGCGGTGGTCCCTGGAATGGAGGCGGTATGCCTTGGGGTGGTGGTCCCTGGAATGGCGGCGGCAGCCCATGGGGTGGAGGCGGTAATGGCTTTGGCCCTTTCTGAATTAATGATGGGAAGCAAAATTACGGAAACTGATAATGATAACCGTGATTGGAAATCTTAAAGGCGGATCAGGTAAAAGCACGGTCGCCTTCAACTTGGCGATCTGGCTTGCCTGGCAGAAGCGCGAGGTCAAGATTCTTGACCTCGATCCGCAGAAAACGCTGACCGACCTGGTGCAAGTGCGGGAGGAGGAGGCCTATTTTCCTGCCTTGACCTTGTTGCCATCGGACATGCCGTTGGAAAAACTGGCGAGCGAAAGTGGTGAAATACTGGTGGATGTGGGCGCTGCAAATCTGGTTGGCATGTTCGCAGCCATGAGCCATGCGCACCGCCTGTTGATTCCAGTGGTGCCTGGCCAGGCGGATGTGTGGTCAACCCAGCGCTTCCTGGGAATGATTGCCAGTCACCGGCATCCCGACTGCGAAGTGAAAATGTTTCTCAACCGAACCGATGCCATGGGCGGATCGAAGGAGGCTAAAGAGGCGGCGGCGGCAATCGCCATGTTGAAGTCCGCCAAGGTGGTGCCAGCACGGTTGGGGCAAAGAGTCTGGTTTTGCCGGAGCCTGAGTGAGGGGCTTGCAGTGTTTGAAATGGCACCGAGGGGAAAGGCAAGTCAGGAGTTCCTGGCGCTGACGAAGGCATTGTATCCCGCGATCAAAGCAAAACAACCCTGGAAGATAGGAGCGCATGTCCATGACTGAAACAGCGAAAAAGACCTCGTCAAGCCGGAATCGCGGGCGCGTCTGGTGGCTGACATTGGTGCTATTGGTATTGTTGTTGTCGGTATTTTTTTACAACAGGGAAGAAGCACAGCGCTATGGCGAGATCGTCGTAAAAAAGACACAGAATCTCGCTACCAGAGCGATGCACAAGACCGATGAGTACTTCAGGTGCATAACATCAGGGTACAAGGGTAAAACAGTAGCGGCAGTGGACAAATCCGGCACGAGCGGAGAGACGCCGCCCGGCAAGGGGGAAAACCTGGCATCCTCGGCGCCAGGCACGACTTCTTCCCTGCCAGCTTATCCAGCTTACCCTCCTTATCCGGCTTATCCGCCCTACGCCGCTTTCCCGGGTTATGGAGCGCAGGCCGCGGCACCCTCGACGGAGCAGGGCAGTCAAGCGACGGATGCGGACAAAGCCAGCCAGAAAGACTCGGGACAGCAGGGCGCGCCAACTTCATCATCCCCCACGCCTCCTGCCCCTCCAGTTCCTCATGCCGCCACCGGAGAACCCGCTTATCCCGCCTACCCGCCTTATCCCGGCATGCCACAGGCCGCTCTGGAGGCCAACAAGCAGATTCCCGTCCCGCCTCCCTCATCCATGCCGGGGGCTGAAAAAACGTATGAGTTGAGCAAGGAAGTGGTAAAGGCCAGAAGATTTGCCATGCAAAATCGTTATCGGGATGCCGTCGAGGAGTACAAAAAGCATCTTGCATCTCATCCGGATGATATGGATGCCTATGGAGAACTGGGGAATGTGTTCCTGCTGGCAAAACAATATCCCGAAGCGGCACAAAGCTATTATGAAGCCGCTTCCAGGTTGGTGGATGGTGGTTTTGTCGGATCCGTGACACCGCTGTTGCCCATTATCGCGCAGTACGAACCCATGCTGGCTACCCTGATCGGGCAGAAAGTTGCACGGGCCGGCCGCTAATGGTGCATTGATCCCAAGCGCGGCCTGTTTTTACTAATCAAGGAACTTTCATGACTGAAAATGGAAAAAAGCAGATTCCCGAACTCAAGGAAGGGGAGCAGTACCTCAAGGCGGCATACGACCCTGAATATAAATCCAGGGAGAAGCCTCATTACGTCGAATACATGGACCGGGCCGAAGCTGGATTAAGAACCTTGAAGCTGGTTGTGTTTGCCGGGATGGCGGCATTTGTGATTCTTGCCATTTACGGGTACTACCTGATTTACCAGTTGACCCGTGACGCGGCGCAGATGACGGTGACCATGCAGGAAATGTCCCAGACCATGGGAACCATGCGGCCCATGTCCGATAACCTCGCGCAAATGAATCAGTCGGTGCTGCAAATGGCGGAGTCCGTCAATCGCATTCAATATTCTGCCGGACACATGGACCGCAGTTTTTCCACACCCATGAACGTCATGAACAGAGTCATGCCATGGGGCGGCGAACGGAGCTATCGTCCGCCTACGCCCATGGTCCCTTATCCACCCCCATTGGGAAGCGGCGCAAACAGGGGTGACATCCCGCAGTAGTTACATGTTTCCTGACATTCATTTCTTACCGGTTTGAGAGGATCAACCATGAAAACAAAATCACAACTCATTGTTTCATTTGCGTTTGCACTGACACCTCTGTTGGGATGCACAAGCGTGGAACAGAAGAAATCAGCCGAAACCCAGCCTGCTGAAAAGGCCCAACTGGTGGAAGCGGCCTTTTCGCCCAAGGAAGCTGCACCAGCAAAATCAGCAGAGCCCACGGCAAAAGCACTCCCGGAACAATCTGGCATCAAGTCGAGCCAGGAGCTGCCCGCCACGCTTCCGGATCATTATGTCGTGGCAGCCGGGGATACCCTGGCAAAAATCGCCGCCAGGCCGGATGTCTATGGCGATGCACGCCTCTGGCCATTGCTCCATGGCGCCAACAGCAGGCAGATTGGACCTCAGGGGCTGATCTTCCCTAACCAGGTGCTTACGATTAACCGCAATTACACGGCGGAAGATGTGAAGGCTCTGACGGGGCGCTCCAGGCTTGCCACGCAGCCTGTCCCTCCAAGCAAGCGCGCAGAGGAAAAAAATACGGGTGCGCCAGCCGTTGCAGACAAGCCGTCGGTTGCGGCACCAGCGGCGACTGAGAAGGCTCAGGAAGTTGCGGCTGCGAAACCCAGGGAGGCAGCCAAACCGGCTGACTATCTCAATGCCGCCCGGCGCGCGTTTGCGGCGGGCGACACTCCCTGGGCCATTCATTACTACAATGCGCACCTTGCGGTGCAAAAGCGGGATGCCAATGCCTGGGGGGAACTCGGTAACGTGTATTACGCCGAAGGCATGCTGCCGGATTCCGCTCAGGCCTATTTCAATGCGGCCAATATCCTGATCGACAGAGGACTCACCGCGCGCGCCATGCAACTCATGCCGGCTATCGAGGAAGGGAATCCCGGACTGGCGCAGGCTATTTACCTGCGCCTGACTACGGTCAGAAAATGATTTTGTCGTTTAATTGTTGCAATAAAAAAGGAGAAACCTGAAATGGACGAGACGTGGAAATTGCGGAGCGGTATTGACATGAGCCCTGAGGCCGCGGCTGAAGTAGCGAAGATCGCCTGCGCATTGAAGTCGCTGTCGGCTTACACCTCCCTGGTGTGCGAGAGCGATGAGGATGCTCCCTCTGATCTTCAGTCTATTGTGGACGAAGGCCTCGAGGCAATGCAAAAGATTTTTGTGTGGTAAGTTAATTCAGGAGCGATACAAATGGCACATATCGTGATTATGGGAGCAGGTCTCGGCGGCATGCCGATGGCTTATGAAGTAAAAGAACAGTTGCGCCCGCAAGACAAGGTTACAGTCATTAGCGACAGTGACAGTTTTCAGTTCACCCCGTCCAATCCCTGGGTCGCAGTAAATTGGCGTACCAGGGAGGACATTGCCTTTCCGGTCAAGCCTTATCTGGAACGCAAGGGCATCGATTTCATCCCGGTTGCCGTCAAACGTGTTCACCCGGAAAGGAATCAGGTTGAGCTGATTGACGGGCGCAGCATTGATTATGACTATCTGGTGATTGCTACCGGGCCGAAACTGGCCTTCGATGAAATCGAGGGCTTGGGGCCGCATGGCGGCCATACACAATCGGTATGCCATGTAGACCATGCGCTTAAAGCTGGTGCGGCCTGGAATGATTTCGTCAAGGATCCGGGCCACATCGTGGTGGGCGCGGTGCAAGGCGCATCATGCTTTGGCCCTGCGTACGAATTCGCCATGATCATGGATGCCGACTTGCGGCGCCGCCGGATTCGCGACAAGGTGCCCATGACTTTTGTCACTTCGGAACCCTACATTGGCCACCTCGGCCTCGGTGGTGTGGGCGATTCGAAGGGTATGATGGAGTCGGTCATGCGCCATCGTCACATCAAGTGGATATGTAACGCAAAGGTGACCAAGGTGGAAGCGGGCAAGATGTTCGTGACCGAACATGATGAAATGGGCAACCCCAAGAAGGAGCACGAGCTGCCGTTCAAGTACAGCATGATGCTGCCTGCCTTCAAGGGCATTGATGCAGTATTCGGCATCGAAGGTCTGACCAATCCGCGCGGCTTCATCATGGTTGATCCTTATCAGCGCAATCAGAAATACAAGAACATCTATTCTGTTGGCGTGTGTGTCGCGATTCCCCCCGTCGAAGCGACGCCGGTTCCCACCGGAACGCCCAAGACCGGTTACATGATTGAATCCATGGTGACTGCCAGTGCGCATAACATCCGGGCCGAACTGGATGGCAAGGCGCCTGATCACAAGGGAACCTGGAACGCGATCTGCCTGGCGGATTTCGGGGATACCGGAGCTGCATTTGCGGCGTTGCCACAAATTCCGCCGCGCAATGTAAGCTGGTTCAAGGAGGGCAAGTGGGTACATCTTGCCAAGATCGCCTTCGAGAAGTACTTCATCCGCAAGATGAAGAAGGGTACCAGCGAGCCCTTGTATGAGAAGTATGTCCTGGGTGTTCTGGGTATCAAGAAGCTCAAGGACAAGGCGTAGCGCTGACAGGTGTTGCCCCTGGTGGCCGGAGGCGTGTCAACAAACGTGCCGGCTGCCAATGTAGTGGTTGATGAGCCCGTTGGTCGAGGCGTCGAAGGCTGTCGAGGCTTGTTGCCGGGCCAGTTCCGGCAGGATCCTGTTGGCCAGTTGCTTGCCCAGTTCCACTCCCCACTGGTCGAAGGAGTTGAGGTTCCAGATGATGCCTTGCACGAAAACCTTGTGTTCGTACAGGGCGATCAGCGCACCCAGCGTATGCGGTGTGAGTTTGCGGAAAAGGATGGTGTTGGTGGGTTTGTTGCCGGGAAAGATTTTGTGCGGCAACAAGCGCTCCAGCGCCATGCCGCTCATGCCCGCCTGTTCCAGCTCGGCCCGTGCTTCCGTTTCGTTCTTGCCCTGCATCAGCGCCTGAGTCTGGGCAAAGCAATTGGCGAGGAGGATGCGGTGGTGCTCACCGAGCGGATTGAGGCTCTCGATGGGGGCCAGAAAATCTGCCGGGATCAGCTTGGTGCCCTGGTGGATGAGCTGGTAGAAGGCGTGCTGGCCGTTGGTGCCGGGTTCTCCCCAGATTACCGCGCCAGTCTGGTAATCGACCGTTTCACCCGTGCGTGAAATACGTTTGCCGTTGCTTTCCATGTCCAGTTGCTGCAGGTAGGCTGGCAGGCGGTGCAGGTACTGGTCGTAGGGCAGCACGGCATGGCTCTGGGCGTCGAAGAAATTGTTGTACCATACCCCGAGCAGGCCGAGGATGACCGGCATGTTGTCTTCGAAAGCGCTGGTTCGGAAGTGCTCATCCATTTCGAACGCGCCGTCGAGCAGCGCCTCGAAGTGATCCATGCCGAGGTAGAGCGCGATCGACAGGCCAATCGCCGACCACAGGGAATAACGTCCACCCACCCAGTCCCAGAATTCGAACATGTTTGCGGTGTCGATGCCGAATTTGGCGACTTCTCCGGCATTGGTGGAAACAGCGACGAAGTGCCTGGCAATGGCTGCTTCGTCCTGTGCCGCACGCAACAACCACTCGCGCGCGGTGCGGGCATTGGTCAGCGTTTCCTGTGTGGTAAAGGTCTTGGATGCGACCACGAACAATGTGGATTCCGGGTTGAGTCGCTTGAGCGTTTCCGCGATATGGGTGCCGTCCACGTTGGAGACAAAATGGACGTTTAAGCCAGGCTTTTCATAATGCTTGAGGGCTTCGGTGACCATCACGGGGCCGAGGTCCGAACCGCCGATGCCGATGTTGACGATATCCGTAATGTTCTTTCCGCTGTATCCGAGCCAGCTGCCGCAGCGGACCCTTTCGGAGAATTCGCGCATGTGTGCCAGCACGCGATTTACGTCGGGCATGACATCCCTGCCATCGACCCGCACCGGCCTGCCGGAACGGTTGCGCAGGGCAGTGTGCAGCACGGCGCGCCCTTCGGTGAAGTTGATGGCTTCGCCCGTGAACATCTTTTCGATCCAGTCGGCCAGTTTTGCTTCGCGGGCCAGTTGCATGAGGAGCGAAAATGTTTCCGCCGTGATGAGATTTTTCGAGTAATCAAGCAGGATTTCTCCCCGCTTGATCGAAAAGCGGGCAAAGCGCTGCTCGTCGCTATGAAACAGGTCGCGCAGGTGTTGCCGCGAGAGGCTTTTCTGGTGCTCGACCAGTGCTTGCCAGGAAGAGGAATGAGTGAGGATGGACATGTTCTGGCTGAGAAATTATTGGCTTGGAATCAGCATGATGCCCGCCAAAGGCGGCACCGAAATGACAAGGGATTGCTCGAACCCCATCCAGGGCTGATTCTCGCTTACCGCTCCCGATCCGTTGCCCATGTTGCTGCCGCCGTAATAGGCCGAGTCGCTGTTGAAAATTTCACGGTAAGAACCGGCCCTGGGTACGCCAATGCGGTATCCCTGGCGCGGTACCGGAGTGAAGTTGAGCACTACCACCACCACGCTGCCGTCGCGGCCCCAGCGCAAATAGGACAGCACCGACTGGTCGGCATCATGGCAATCCACCCAGGAGAATCCCGTTGCTTCAAAGTCCTGCTGATGCAGGGCGGGCATCTCGCGGTAAAGACGGTTGAGATCACGGCTGAGATTCTGCATGCCTTTGTGCCAGTCGATTTGCAGCAGTTGCCAGTCCAGTTCTCCGTCCACGCGCCATTCGCGCCCCTGGCCGATTTCGTTGCCCATGAAATTGAGCTTCTTGCCGGGATAGGTCATCTGATAAGTGAGCAGCGTTCTCAGATTGGCAAATTTCTGCCAGGCATCGCCGGGCATCTTGTCGAGTAATGAACCTTTACCATGTACTACCTCGTCATGGGAGAACGGCAGCACGAAGTTCTCGGTATAGGCGTAAAGCTGGCCGAAGGTCAGTTCGTTGTGATGGAAGCGGCGGTGGATGGGGTCGTGACGGATGTATTCGAGGGTGTCGTTCATCCAGCCCATGTTCCACTTCATGGAGAAACCCAGCCCGCCGAGGTAGACCGGCCGGGAAACCATGGGCCAGGAGGTGGATTCCTCGGCAAACGTCAGCGCGCCGGGGAATTCGTCATGCACCATGATGTTGAGGCTGCGCAGAAACTCGATGGCATCCAGGTTTTCGCGCCCGCCGTACTTGTTGGGTATCCACTCGCCCGCCTTGCGCGAGTAATCGAGATAGAGCATGGACGCCACGGCATCCACGCGCAGGCCGTCGAGGTGAAACTCATGGAGCCAGCAGTGGGCACTGGAGAGCAGGAAACTGCGTACTTCGTGGCGCCCGTAGTTGAAAATATACGTGCCCCAGTCCTGGTGGAAACCCATGCGCGGGTCTTCGTGCTCGTACAGGGCGGTGCCATCGAATTTGGCCAGGGCCCATGCATCCTGGGGGAAATGCGCCGGCACCCAGTCGAGAATGACGCCGATGCCGGCCTGGTGGCAGGCGTCCACGAAGAAACGGAAATCGTCAGGCGTGCCGAAACGCGAAGTCGGCGCAAAATAGCCGGTGGCCTGATAGCCCCAGGATTCGTCCAGGGGATGCTCGGATACCGGCATCAGTTCGATGTGGGTGTAAGCCATGTCGAGGACATAGGGCACCAGGTTTTCTGCCAGTTCGCGCCAGTTGTAAAGACGGTTGTCGGGGTGCCGCCGCCAGGAGCCGGGATGAATTTCATAGATGCTGAATGGGGCATGCAGCCAGTCGAGCCTGCCGCGCTGCGCCATCCAGGCCTCGTCACGCCAGACATGCCGCTGTGGGACGGGCACTTTTGCAGCGGTGCCGGGGCGCAGCTCATACTCCTGGCCATAGGGATCGGTTTTGAGCACGATCTGGCCGCTATGACGGTTGCGCAGCTCGAACTTGTAAAGATTGCCGGCCGGAAATTCCGGAATGAACAGCTCCCATACGCCACTCGAACCCAGGCTGCGCATGGGATGCGCTCGGCCATCCCAGCGATTGAAATCGCCCACCACGCTGACGCGCTCTGCGTTGGGCGCCCAGACGGCGAAGCGGATACCCTCTATTCCCAGGCTTGTTGCGGGCTGTGCGCCCAGCATGCGATAGCCCTGATAGAGGCGGCCTTCCCCGAATAGGTGCAAGTCCAGGTCGCTGATCAGGGACGGAAATGCGTAAGGGTCATAGAATTCGCGGTAAGCGCCGTTGCGCGCCACTCTCAGGCGATAAGGCAGCGGCGGTCTGGTTGCGCCGTGCCAGGAAAACACGCCATCGGGATGAATTTTATCCAGCGCAACCCATGTGTCCCCCAGCTTGATTTCGGCTTGTTGTTCAAAAGGCAGGAATAAGCGCACCGACCATTCGCCATCTTCCTGGTGCAGCCCCAGAAAAGAGAACGGATCATGGTGCCTGGCCTTGAGCAAGGCTTTCAAATTTGTGTTGACTTTGGCGCCGAGGTTGGGTTTCATAGAGTCATCACTGAGGCATTGAGAATGTGTGAAGAATATGCCAGAAGCCGGCTTTAGGCAAACTCGCATGCGCTGCCAGAGGGTATAATTCAGTGAACTATTTTCAGTAAGTCCGGGAGAAGATTCTTGCGTACGTCTACCACCCCTCGCTTCATCAGCTTGTTGACCAAGAATACCGTTGCCCTGATCCTTGCCGGCGGGCGTGGAAGCCGCCTGAAGGCGCTCACCGACTGGCGTGCCAAGCCCGCCGTGCCATTTGGCGGCAAGTTCCGCATCATCGATTTTCCGCTTTCCAACTGCGTCAATTCAGGCATCCGACGCATCGGCGTCGTTACCCAGTACAAGGCTCACAGCCTGTTGCAGCACCTGCACCGTGGCTGGAGCTTCCTGCGCGGTGAATTCAACGAGTTTGTCGAGTTGCTGCCTGCCCAGCAGCGCGTTCAGGAAAGCTGGTACAAGGGCACCGCGGACGCGGTGTTCCAGAACCTGGATATTTTACGCGGCTACAAGTCCGAATATGTGCTGATTCTTGGCGGCGATCATATTTACAAGCAGGATTATGGTGAAATGCTGGCGTTCCACTCTGCCCATGCGGCCGACCTGACCGTGGCCTGCATGGAAATGCCGGCTGAAGAAGCATCGGCATTTGGCGTCATGACAATCGACGAACATCAGCGCGTGGTGAAGTTTACCGAGAAGCCGGCTGTTCCCGACGAGATCCCCGGCAAGCCCGGGCGCGTGATGGTGAGCATGGGCATTTATGTTTTCAACTCGGCGTTTCTCTATGAGCAGTTGGTCCGCGATTCGGATGATCCGCACTCAACGCACGATTTCGGCAAGGATGTCATCCCTTACCTGGTTGACCGCTACCGCGTATTCGCGCATCCCTTCGAGGAAAGTTGTGTTGGCGGTGTCGTTGGCGCCGAACCCTATTGGCGTGACGTCGGTACGATCGACGCCTATTGGGAAGCCAACATGGAGATGACCAAGATCACACCCTACCTCAATCTGTATGATGAGGAATGGCCGATCTGGACCTATCAGGAACAGTTGCCGCCCGCCAAGTTTGTTTTTGACGATAACTCCCGGCGTGGCATGGCGGTGGATTCCCTGGTCTCGGGGGGGTGCATTATCAGCGGTGCCTCGGTTCGTCGCTCGCTCCTGTTCTCCAATGTGCGCGTACATAGCTATGCCGATGTCGAGGATTCGGTCATCCTGCCAAACGTGGATATCGGACGCTATGCGACGCTGAAAAAAGTGGTGCTGGACAGGGGCTGTATCATTCCGGAAGGCATGACGATCGGCGTTGATCCCATGGAGGATGGCAAGCGCTTTTGCATCACCGAGAAAGGCATTACCCTGGTTACGCCGGAAATGCTCGGGCAACACGTTCATCAGGTGCGCTAGCCGCCACTAGGAGACTGTCGGACTTATGATGAATCGGCTGCGAATCCGCCTGGGCGGTCCATATTTCACCGCTTT
>JAQTLK010000037.1 GCA_028714955.1 Sulfuricella sp. | reverse complement strand
GGTTAACCGGCGTCGTTCTGGCGGACATGGCTTTGCTGGATGTCGCGGCGATGGAAGCGGAAAAGGGTGCGTGCCAGCCAGTCTTCCATTTCCTCGCTCAAGCCGACGAAATCCGCCCGCACCCGGCTGACGCCATTGTCCTGAAGCGCCACGCCTGTCACCTTGGCGGGAAGCATGAGGGGTTGCGGCAGCTTCGGGCTGATATAAAGGGAGAGCAGGACCAGCTGCTGCGGAGCCGGGGCCGTTTCGCCAAGCCATTCCAGCGATTTGGCGCGCAGCACGATGCGGTGCAAGGGCGGAGGGGCAGCCTGCTGGCGCGCGAGTTGCGCCATCAGGCTGAGCGCCAGGTCCAGCTTGGCTTCCAGCCTTTCCATGGCTTTCCCGCCAGGAGAGGAAATATCGCGCTCTATTTCGGAAACCGGTGTTTCGAGCACCGCCAGGGCGCGCAGCAGCGCGGCGCCGGCATATTGCCATTGCTCGCCTTGGCCGGGCTGAATGTGGCTGATGGGCATCCAGGCCAGCGGCAGGTCGGCCGCATGGGAAACGCCGTTCGATTCGAATTTATCTGGCATGGTGCGAGTATAGCAATCGTGCGCCGTCCCTGGCGAGAAGCGCTGAACCGTAGGCCGCCTCGGCATGGGATGCGGCGCGCACCGGCACCCCCAGCAGGCGGGCGCGAATCGCCGCAAACGCCGCGTTATGCGCCCCTCCGCCCGCGCTCAGGACAGCCGTCAGCGGCGTTGCGCCCAGTTCCTGCAGCAGCCGATAGCCTTGCGTCTCGATGCGCGCGATGCCTTCCAGCAGGCCATGCAGGAAGCGCGGTTTGTCGTCGGGGCGGGGCGTGAGGCGCGGGGTATAAAACGGATCATTGACGGGGAAACGCTCGCCGGGTTCCGGCAAGGGGTAGTAATCGAGCCCGCTGGGCTGGCTCGCATCGATGTGTCGGCTGATTTCCTGCAATTCGGCATCATCAAAAAACATCCGCAGCACGGCGCCGCCGCTATTGGAAGCGCCGCCCGCCAGCCACAGGTGGCCGAAGCGATGGCTGTAGACCCCATGTTGCGCGCTTTCCACCCGGTTCCCGGAAAGCAGCTTCAATACCAGGGTGGAGCCGAGCGAGCTGACCGCTTCGCCCGGCTGGCTTGCTCCCGCCGCGAGAAAAGCGGCAATGCTGTCGGTAGTGCCGGCGCGCACCAGGCAGTCGCGCGGCAAGGCGAAATAGTGGGCAATGCGGCCGCTGACTGGAGCGATGGTGGTGCCGGGTTCCACGATGCGCGGCAACAAGGTGGCCGCCGGAAGCTGTTTTATCCATGCAGGATAATCGAGCGTTTGCGGGTCGGCGCCGGTTTTCAGGGCATTGTGGTAGTCGCTCACGCCCGCCTGGCCATGCAGCAGGAAAGCGAGCCAGTCGGCCTGGTGCAGGAAATGCCTGGCATGCTCGATCTCTGGCTGGCGCTGAAACCACAGCAGCTTGGCCAGCCCGGACGCCGGAGCGGTTGCCAGGCTGTCTGGCGCAAGCCGCGCCAGCATCGCCGCTTCAGCGGTGGCGCGGGCATCGTTGTAGGGCAGGGGCGGGCGTAGCGCTTCGCCGGCGGCATCGCACAGCAACACGGTGGCTGAAGTCGCGTCGATGGCGATGGCGCGGAGCATGTTGCGCAGCGCAAACGGGATTTGTCCGATCATCTCGAACAGGACGGTACGCCACAGCGCCGCGGATTGCGCGCCGTGGAAGTCATGGCGGCACTGCGCAAGGATTTCTCCCGCTTCGTCGATGACGGCGGCGCGTGCGCCGCTGGTGCCGAAGTCGATGCCCAGGAAGGCGCGAGCAGCGGGGGGCAAGGAGTGAACAGGCATGCTCAAAGCTTCGGCTCGCCGCCTTTTCTTCTCATGCGCCTCAGCCGCGCGTATTCGAATTCGCCTCGAATGTCGTCAGGTCGACGTGTGGCAAGGGCAGCCAGCCAGGCTTGCGATGCTCGGCCACGACATTGGTGAAGATGCCGCCGCGCACGTAGAATCTGGCTGTCAGGCGCATGAAACGCGGTTGGGTTGCCGCGGCCAGGTCGTTCAGGATGCGGTTGGTGACCGCCTCGTGGAAGGCGCCCTCGTTGCGGTAGGACCACATATACATTTTCAGGCTTTTCAGCTCGACGCATTTCTGGTCCGGGATGTAATCCAGGGTCAGGGTGGCGAAGTCGGGCTGGCCCGTCTTGGGGCACAGGCAGGTGAATTCCGGGATTTCCATGTGTATCAGGTAATCCCGCGCGGGATAGGTGTTGTCGAAAGTTTCAATTTCTTTGCTGGGTTGGGTCGGCATGGCGCGTTCCAGAGAATCAAATATATGGCATTATCCCGGATTATCCATTAGGGCGCGAGATGATGGCGAGGCGGGTTGCGAGATGATTGGCGATACTCAGGACGACAGGCGGATAATTTCACCGGAAAGGGAAAAGCGCGCCTTTACGCGCAACGTGATTTATCTGGTGGGGGAGTTGGGGATTCCCGGACGCGCGGCGCGCACGATCGTGATTCAGGATTTCTGCCCAGGCGGGGTTTTCGTTTCCTTCCAGCCTGGCGCGCAGCCGGTTCTTGCCCGCGGCGACATCATCGAGGTCCGTTGCTCGGTTCCCATGGCCAATGGCGTTCAATCCTTGCACTTCCAGGGACGGGTATCGCGCACGGACCACGGCGGGGCCGGCATCGCCTTTATCAATCCCGGCTTCGAAGCGCTGCATCTTCTTCATGATTTTGCCAGCCATGCCCAGCACGACCAGGAGCGGGGCAGGGGCCCGGGAGAGATGCCCTCCGCTGGCATAAGCGATACGGCGGCGGCCTCTCTCGTCAGCGCCTGCCGGCAGGTAGTCGAGGAACGGCTCGCTCCGGTAATGAAGGATTTTCTGAAGAAAGCGGCTGAACGCTTTTACAGTCTCGCCGGAGAGGCTCGCGACATTCCCGAGAAAAACGCTTATTACGCCGCATTGAATGTCCTTGACAAGGATGGCGCAATATTCGCGAACGAATTCATGACGCGGATCAGAAACCGGCTGCGGCAGACACCCCTGGTAACCAGCGTTGCCAGGACGGCTTCTCCGGCATCGGGCGGAAGCGGGGAATTGTCCCTGGCCCTGATCGAGGAGGATGTGTTCGAGGACTGGCTTGCCGCCACGGATATCGCCCGCACGGTGGAAATCGAACACAAGGAACAGCTCACTGCGCTGGAACGGCGCCTCGGCGTGCTCTTCGACTTGCCTGTCGGCAAGGAAAACAACCCCTTCGGGCCGGGTATCATCAGCCAGATTTTTCAGGAGACGCTGGGCACCCTCCCGCTCGACCGCAAGGTAATGGCGGACGGCTGCAAGGTCTTCAAGACCGTGCTGTGCGAGCGGGCCGGCGAAATGTACGCCGAGCTCAATCACCGCCTGATTGAAGGCGGGGTGATGCCTGTCCTGCGTTTTTCCGGCACGCAGCCGCGGCCGGCTCATGCCATGCAGGGGGAGCCGGCGCTGCAGCCGTATCCGCAGCCGGCGACCGCGCCGCATTTGCAGGCCGTGCCCGCCGCCGCGGGAAATGCGGCGGGGCTGGAGCAGCCCTCCGTGCAACAGGCGCGGGCTGTTCCCGCGCCCGAAATCCCGCCGCCGCAATTTGCACAAGCCTTCTCGCCGGCGCAGCCTGTCGCGGCTGGCCCCACCCCTCCCGCAGCAAGCACGGTTTCGTCGGACGCCGAGCCTTCGCTAACCGCATCAACGCCCGGCCCTCAGGGATCGCAGGACTGGTATCGCCTGATGCAAGGTTTGCAGCAGTATCTTGGCGGACAGGCAGGGCATCCGGCGGGGATGCAGCAGGCACCGCAACAAGCCCCGCATAAAAGCGGGAAGTCCAGTCCCGCTCCGTCAGCCGGAGCGGCTGGCGCCGCTGCCGTGGCGCAGCAGCCCGTGGAACCTCGCCATTTCACCACGGACGAGGTGTTGTCGGCACTCTCGCGCATCAGGCCGGAAACGCCGGGAACACAGCCAGGCGAAATGTTCCACCAGAATTTCATGCATAAACTCCATTCGGCGCTGGCCGACATCGCGCCGAACGATGAAGCCAGGGAAATCCCCGGCCGTGAAACCGCGCTCCTGGAAATCGGCGGCAACCTGTTCGACTCCGTCCTGAAAGATGAACTGGTGGCCGACACGGTCAAACCCTGGCTCAACCAGCTTTCGGTCCCCCTGATTAAAATGGCATTGCGCGACGATTCGGTGTTCTACGACCAGTCGCACCTCGCTCGCCAGCTCATTAACCAGATCGCCGAGCTGGAATTGTTCGGCGCGATTTCCAATGTCGAGAATGCCGTCAGAATGAAAATCGACGGATTGCTCGCGGAAATCTCCGGCGCGGACGAGATCACGCCGCAACTGCTTCAGAAAATACTGAAGGAAGTCAGCCGCCTGGTGCATGTCCAGAACAAGGCTTACGAAGGGAATATCCGCGACCTCCTGGCGAACTGCGAAGCCGAGGAACTGAGGTTCAAGCGCGATGCCCCGTCAGGCAAGACGAGGGCGTTGAACAAGCTGTTGAACGGACTGCGGCCGCTGGTGGGGGATGCCGCGGAAGACGTGGCGCCAGCCGTGGAGGACGAGGCGCTGCGCGAATACCGGAAGCGCGCGCGCCGCCTGAAGGCCGGCAACTGGCTGATACTGAAGCGCGGCGATCAGCGCAAGCGCATCCGGCTGGCTTGGGTGTCCGACAACCAGGACAAATATGTTTTCGTCAATCTCCAGGGGCTGAGGGAAGAAACTTTCAGCCAGACCGAGCTCGCGGAAAATCTGCGCAGCGGCGATCTCATGGTTCTGGAGGAGGGCGATGAACAGCTGGTCGACCGCGCGCAATCCGCCATGCTGCAAAAGGTGCACCGCAAACTGCTGCACGAAACCTCGCACGACCAACTGACCGGCCTCATCAACCGCCGCGAATTCGAGAAATGCCTGGAACGCGCCCTGGCCCAGGCGCGCGATGCCGGTATTTCTTCGATATTGTGCTATCTCGACCTGGAACAGTTCAACATCATCAACAACATTTTTGGCTATGAAGGGGGCGATCATGCGCTGGTCGAGGCTGCCCGCCTGATCAAGCAGGAAATGGGTGAAGCGGGCGTACTGGCGCGTATCGGCGGCGACGAATTTGCCATGCTGTTCGAGAACAGCAGCCTCGAAGATGCATTGAAAGTGACTTCCCGCCTGACCAGCGTTTTTCGTGACTACCGCTTTGCATCGGGCGACAAGAGCCTGTCCCTATCCTTCAGCGCGGGGGTGGTGGCGATCGACCCGGAGAGCGAGAGCATCGAACAGCTATTGCAGGCCGCGGAAACGAGCTGCCGCATGGCGCGCGCCAGGGGGACCAATTACGTGCAGGTCTACCGTGCCGACGAAGCCAGCATGGTGCGCCATCTCAACACGGTCAAATGGGTAAGCCGGATTGACCGTGCGCTGGACAATAATACTCTGGAATTGCGGTGCCAGCCCATCGTCAGCATCAGCGGAAAGAACGTGGCGGTGCATCACTCCGAGGTGTTGCTGGGCGTCCCGGACGAAGAGGGAAAACTCATCTCGCCGGTCGATTTCATCATGGCCGCCGAACATTTCCGGCGCATGGCCAGCGTCGACCGCTGGGTGGTGGAGCACGCCTTCAAGTGGCTGGTCGAGCGCCGCGACAAACTGGATGAGCTGGGCGGCCTGGCCATCAACCTGTCGGGCGTTTCCCTCAACGAGGAGGGTTTCATCGAATTCATCATCGGCCTGGCTGAAAAACTGAAAGTTCCGATGAACAAGGTCTGTTTCGAAATCACTGAAACAGTTGGCATCTCCCACCTGTCGGATGCCTCTGAATTCATCAAGGCATTAAAGCAAAAAACCGGCTGCACCTTTTCGCTCAACGATTTCGGCAGCGGCCAGTCTTCCTATGCGTACCTGAAGAACCTGCCGGTCGATTTCCTCAAGATCGATGGCGCATTTGTCGAAAAAATGGACCAGAACCAGTACGATTTCGCCGTCGTCAAGTCCATCACCGAAATCGGTCATTTCATGGGCAAGAAAATCATTGCCGAGCGGGTGGAAAACGAGGCGGTGCTGAAAATCCTGCGCCGCATTGGCGTTGACTACGCACAAGGCTACTATCTCGGAAAACTGCGCAACATGAAGACGCTGGGCAGCAGATTGCCATAACTTTCACCACGCCGCTGTTTAGAACCCTTGCGCCTCACCCACATCAAACTCGCCGGTTTCAAAACCTTCGTCGACCCTACCACCATCGCGCTGGCGGGGCAGCGGGTGGGTGTGGTCGGCCCCAATGGCTGCGGCAAGTCGAACGTCATCGATGCCGTGCGCTGGGTAATGGGCGAGTCACGCGCGGCGGCGCTGCGCGGCGAATCCATGCAGGACGTGATCTTCAACGGCGCGGCCACGCGCAAGGCGGTGTCGCGCGCCAGCGTGGAGCTCAAATTCGACAACAGCCTGGGCAAAGCGGCCGGGCAATGGTCGCAGTATGCCGAAATCAGCGTCAAGCGGGTTTTGCACCGTAACGGCGAATCGCAGTATTTCATCAACAACCTGCACGTGCGCCGGCGCGATGTCACCGACCTGTTCCTCGGCACGGGCCTGGGGCCGCGCGCCTACGCCATCATCGAGCAGGGCACGATCTCGCGCATCATCGACGCGCGCCCGGAGGACTTGCGTGTCTTCCTGGAGGAAGCAGCCGGCATTTCGCGCTACAAGGAACGGCGCCGCGAAACCGAAGCGCGCCTCAAGGACACGCGCGAAAACCTCGCCCGGGTCGCCGATGTCCGCCAGGAGCTGGACAAGCAGTTGCAGCGCCTGGAAGCGCAGGCCCAGGTGGCGCAGCACTACCAGCAGTTGCAGCAGGCGTCGCGGGCCACGCAGCATGTGCTGTGGCTGGTGAAAAGGCAGGAGGCGGAACTCGCGCGGGCGCGCGCGCGCCAGCAGGTGGAAAAACTCGGCAATGAACTGGAGGCGGAAACCGCCACCCTGCGCCAGGCTGAAAATCGGCTCGAAACCGCCCGGGCTGGACATTTCACCGCCGGCGACGCGCTGCACGCCGCCCAGGGCGAGCTATACGCCGCCAACGCCGAAGTGGCCCGGCTGGAACAGCAACGTCAGCATGAACGCGAAACGCACCACCGCCTGACCAGCCAGCTCGACACCTGGAGAAGCCAGCAGAAGCAATTGCAGCAGCAACGCGAGCAGGCCAGCGGAAGCCTTGCGCTGTGGCGCGAGCAACACCTTGTCGCACAGCTCGAAATGCAGGAAAGCGCCGACATGCTAGGGGATGAGCGCGAGCGTCTGCCCCGCATGGAGGCCGCCTTCCGCGATTGCCAGCGCCGCCACGGCGAGTTGCAGCGCGAGCTGGGCCAGGTGGAGCAGGCAATGCAGATCGAGGAGGCGCACCGCAGCCATGCCAGGAAGACCGTGCAGCAGCTGGAAATGCGGCGCGAACGCCTGCAGCGCGAAATGGCTGGCTTGCCGCGAGCGGACCCGGCGGAACTGGAGCGGCGACAGGTCGAACTGGAAGAACTGGCTGGCGCCTTGGCGCAAAGCCAGGCGCAGCAACAGGCTTTGCAAGCCCGTCTGCCCGCGCTGGAGCAGGCGCAACACACCGCCCGTCAGGCCGCGCATGCCGCCCAGCAGCAGGCAACCAGGCTGGATGCGCAACTGCATGCCCTGCGCGAGATGCAAAACCGCCTGGCGCACAACCACAAGCTCAAGGACTGGCTGTCCAGGCACCAGATGGAGACCTTGCCGCGCCTGTGGAACGACTTGCGTATCGAAAGCGGCTGGGAAACCGCGCTGGAGAGCGTGCTGGGCGAGCGGCTCCAGGCCGTCGCCCTGGATAGCCTGGAGACGGCCAGCGCCTGGCTGGCCGATGCGCCGCCCGCGTCGCTGGCCTTGTATGAAGCCGGACTGCCGGGCACCGCTCCGGGCAACGGCATGCTGGCGCCGCTGCGGCAATGGGTGACAGGGCCTGCCGGGCTGCTGGACGAATGGCTAGAGGGGGTGTACGCGGTTTCCAGCCCCGACCAAGCCTGGTCATTGCGGCATCAGCTGCAGCCCGGAGAATGCCTGGTATGCCGCGAGGGGCACGTGTTTACCCGCTCCAGCGTGAATTTTTACGCGCCCCGCTCCGAACTGCATGGCGTACTGGTGCGGCAACGCGAGATCGAGGCCCTGGAAGTCGAGGCGGAACGGGCGCAGGCCGAACTGGCAACACGCCAAGGCGAAGCCGCGCGGCTTGCCAGCGCGCTGAACGCCGCGCAGCACGAGCTGGCCGAACTGCGCAGGACGGACAGCGAAGCGCAACAGCGCCGCCACCGCCAGCAACTGGAGATGGAACGCCTGGCCCAGCAACAGCAGCACCGCGCGCAACGGTGCGAACAGATCGGCAATGAAGTCGACGAGGTCGCTGCGCAACTGGAAATCGAGAGAGCGCAGATCGGCGAGCACGACTACAACATCGAGCGCCAGGAGGCGCGTCTCGCAGTGCTGCGGGAACAGCTGGAGGACGCCGGAAAGTCGCGCGGCGAGGCGGAAGCGCTGCTCAACCGCCAGCGCCAGCTTACCCAGTCGGCGGAGCGCGCCGCGCAGGAAGCGGTGTTCCGGCACAAGAACGCCATTGCCAGGATCGATGAATTCGAACGCACCGTGGCAGCGCTGGGCGTTCAGCTAGAAGAACTGGCCGGACGACTGGCGGGACTGGAAGAGGAGGCCGGCCGCCTGCAGCAGGGCAATCTCGACGCCCTCTTGCAGCAGGCGCTGCAATCGCGCCAGGAGAAGGAAAGCGGCCTTGCGATGGCGCGCGACGCGCTGGCCGAGGCCGGCAACACCCTGCAGCAACTGGAGCAGCAGCGCATCGCCAGCGAACACCGGCTGCATCCCCTGCGCGACCGCCTGGAGCAGGCGCGTCTCAATGAGCAGGAGGCGCGGCTCGCCGAAGAACATTGGCAAGCGCAACTGGACGCGGCCGATGCCGATCCCGATGCATTGCTGCCGCTGCTGGAAAAACGTCCCAGGGCGGCAGAACTGCAAGGCGAATTGGAACGCCTGGCGCATGAAATCGAAGCGCTCGGCGCGGTCAACCTGGCGGCGCTGGAGGAATTGAACAGCGGGCGTGAACGCAAGCAGTATCTCGATGCCCAGTTTCAGGACTTGTCGCAAGCCATGGATACCCTGGAACAGGCAATCCGCCGGATCGACCGCGAAACGCGCGCACGCCTGCTGGAAACCTTCGACATCGTGAACCGTCATTTCGGCGAATTGTTCCCGGCGGTGTTTGGCGGCGGCCATGCGCGCCTGGACATGACGGGGGATGAAATCCTTGATGCCGGCGTGACGCTCACCGCCCAGCCGCCAGGCAAGAAAAACAGCTCCCTCCAGTTGCTGTCCGGCGGCGAAAAGGCGCTCACCGCGCTGGCGCTGGTGTTCGCCATATTCCGCCTCAATCCGGCGCCATTCTGCATACTGGATGAAGTGGACGCGCCGCTGGACGATTCCAATACCGAGCGTTTTTGCGAGCTGGTAAAAAAAATGTCGCCGCAAACGCAATTCATCTTCGTCAGCCATAATAAAATCACCATGGAAATGGCCGAGCAACTGGTCGGCGTCACCATGCGGGAATCCGGCGTGTCCAGGGTGGTGACGGTGGACCTGGAGGAAGCGGTGAAATTGAAGGACACGGCTGCGTTATAATCCCACGAACAATTTAGGACAAAGAACCTGATA
This sequence comes from Sulfuricella sp., assembly GCA_028714955.1. GTDB lineage: Bacteria > Pseudomonadota > Gammaproteobacteria > Burkholderiales > Sulfuricellaceae > Sulfurimicrobium. The sequence goes on along the minus strand of JAQTLK010000037.1, from coordinate 12,792 downwards.
TGAACCTGAATCCCTCAGCTCGAATGACACCCATATCGGTACAGCGTCCCCTCACCCCTGCCCCTCTCCCAGTGGGAGAGGGGTTCTTCCCCTCGGGGAGCGGGCGCAACGGTGCCAACCGGCAACCCGGCAGAGGGGGCCAAGATGAATGAACTGCAACTGTATTTGCTGGCCATCGGCGTGGTGGCGATTCTTGCCGTGCTGGGATTCAACCGCTGGCAGGAGCACAAGTACCGGCGCCAGGCGGAACAGCGTTTCCCGCCTGGCCGCGACGATGTGCTGCTGGCCGAAAGCGGTCCGTCCGAGCGCATGGAGCCGGTGCTGGACAGTCCTCTGCCCCCCGAGCCGGACGAAGCGGAGCCCGGACAGGATATCAGCCCCGCCTGGGAGGCCAGCGAAACGCTCGGGCCAGAAACGGCAGCGCCGGATGACTTGTCCGCCCGGCCAGTCCAGCCCGTCCCGGAAATCAGCGAGCCCCAGGCGGGCGATATCGCTCCCGATCCGGCAACGGAATATGTCATCACCCTCAACGCCAGCGACCCGATCACTGCCCATGCGCTGGTGCTGATTTTGCAACAGCTGAAAAGCGCCGGCAAAGCGGTGCGCTGGCTGGGGCTGCGCAATCATCACGACCACTGGGAGGAAATCGCCCAGGCTTCGCCCGGCGCGGAGTTTGTCAAGCTGGCTGCCTGCCTCCAGCTGGCGGACCGCAACGGCCCGCTCCGGTCCGACGAGGTCAACGGTTTTTGCGACATGGTGCAAGCCGTGGCGGCCAACCTCTACGCCGTGATGGATTGCCCGGACAAGCAGGCCGCGCTGGCCGCGGCGGTGGAGCTCGACCAGTTCTGCGCCGGCGTGGACGTGCTGATCGGCGTGAACATCATTTCCAGGGATGGCGTCCCCTTTGCCGGTACCAAACTGCGCGGCCTGGCCGAGTCGGCCGGGATGCGCCTGATGCCGGACGGCTTGTTCCATTACTTCGATGACCAGGGCGCGGACCTTTTTGCGCTCGGCAACCTGGATCCCACGCCCTTTTCCGCCGAGAGCATGAAGCACATCTCCACCCATGGCGTGACTTTCATCTTCGACGTGCCCAAGGCCACGGGCGGGGTACAGGCGTTCAATCAGATGCTGCTGGCCGCGCGGCAATTCGCCGTCCGGCTGTCCGCCCTGATGGTGGACGATAACCGCAAGGAACTCAGCGATGCCGGCATCGACAGGATACGCCAGCAACTGGCGGCCATTTACGCCACGATGGAAGCGCACCGCATTCATCCCGGCAGCGCCCAGGCCGGCAGGCTGTTCGCCTGATGACGGTTCCGGCACAGCTCGCCGAACGGGCCCGCGCGCTGCGCGAAGAACTTGAGCGCCACAATTACCTCTATTACGTTCTCGATGCGCCGACGATTCCGGACGCCGAGTATGACCGCCTGTTCCGCGAATTGCAGCAGCTCGAAAGCCGGTATCCCGAGCTGCTGACGCCAGATTCTCCCACCCAGCGCGTCGGTGCTGCGCCGCTCGCGCAATTTGCCCAGGTCCGGCACCGCACGCCGATGCTGTCGCTCAACAATGCCTTCGCGGATGGCGATGTCGTCGCTTTCGACCGCCGCGCGCGCGAAGCGCTGGGCGTCGCGGAAATCGAGTATGCGGTGGAGCCCAAGTTCGACGGCCTGGCGATCAGCCTCACTTACGAAAACGGCGTGCTGGTGAAGGGCGCCACCCGCGGCGATGGCTATACCGGCGAGGACGTGAGCGCCAATCTGCGCACCATCAAGGCCATCCCGCTCAGCCTGCACGGCGCCGATATGCCCTTTGTCCCGCCGCGCCTGCTGGAGGTGCGCGGCGAAGTGCTGATGTTGAAAGCCGACTTTGCAAAACTGAACCAGCATCAGCGCGACAAGGGGGAAAAGGAATTTGCCAATCCGCGCAATGCCGCGGCCGGTTCGCTGCGCCAGCTCGATTCGCGCGTCACCGCCAGCCGCCGCCTGACTTTCTTCGCCTATGGCCTCGGCGCGATGGAAGAGGGTCCGCAATTTCGCCGCCACAACGAAACGATGGATTTCCTTGCCGCCCTCAGGTTTCCGCTTTGTCCCGAGCGCAAGGTGGTGGCAGGCGTGGCGGGACTGCTCGGCTATTACCAGGCAATCGGCGCCAGGCGCGATAACCTGCCTTATGAAATCGATGGCGTGGTGTACAAGGTCAACGACCTCGACCAGCAGGCACGGCTCGGCTTCGTCTCACGCGCGTCGCGCTGGGCCATCGCCCACAAATTCCCGGCCCAGGAGGCGCTGACCGAAGTGCTGGACATCGACGTGCAGGTCGGGCGCACCGGGGCGCTGACGCCGGTGGCGCGCCTCAAGCCGGTTTTCGTCGGCGGTGTGACGGTGACCAATGCCACGCTGCACAATGAAGACGAGATAAGGCGCAAGGACGTGCGTGTCGGCGATACCGTGATCGTGCGTCGCGCCGGCGATGTCATTCCCGAAGTGGTCAGCGTGGTGCTCGAAAAACGCCCTGCCGGGACGCGGCCCTTCACCATGCCGCAGACCTGCCCGGTATGCGGCTCCCATGTCACGCGCGACCCGGAAGGGGCGGTGGCGCGCTGCAGCGGCGGCCTCTATTGCCCGGCGCAGCGCAAGCAGGCCATCCTGCATTTCGCCAGCCGTCGCGCCATGGATATCGAGGGGCTGGGCGACAAGCTGGTGGACCAGCTGGTGGACAAGGATATCGTCCACAATCCCGCCGGCCTGTACAAGCTCGACGTGCCCACCCTGGCCCGCCTGGAACGCATGGCGGAAAAGTCCGCGCAGAATATCGTCGCCGCCATCGAGAACAGCAAGCACACCACGCTGGCACGCTTCATCTATGCTCTCGGCATCCGCAATGTCGGCGAGGCCACGGCGCGGGAACTGGCCGCGCATTTCGGCTCGCTGGAACGGCTGATGGAAGCGGACATGGCCGCTTTGCAGCAGGTGGCGGATATCGGACCGGTCGTGGCGGACAGCATCCTGCAATTCTTCGCCGAAACGCATAACCGGGAAGTGATCGAACAATTGCGCGGCGCAGGCGTGCAATGGCCGGAAGGTGCGGTGAAACCGCCGGGCAGCGTCTTGCAGGGAAAGGTTTTTGTGCTGACAGGCACCTTGCCCCACCTGACGCGCGATCAGGCCAGGGCGCGGATCGAGGCGCAGGGCGGCAAGGTCGCCAGCAGCGTTTCGAAAAAAACCGACTACGTGGTCGCTGGCGCCGAGCCCGGCAGCAAATACGACAAGGCGCTTGAACTTGGAGTCGATGTTCTGGATGAGGACGGCCTGATGATGCTGCTGAAAGAAAATCTGCCGGCGGGGGCATGACGAGGCCAATGGATTGTGCTGGAATCAAACTGTGTAAGGAGGCCGGATGGAATCCTTGGTCATCACCTGGCGTGAACTGCTGATCGTCGTGGCGGTCGTGCTGGCTGTCTATGTCGCCGAAATGCTGCTGTTGTTGCGCTCCCGGCGGGAAGGGCGGCGCTGGAAGGGCGACCCGGCAGCATTGCAGCCCAGGTTCGAAGCGCTGGAAAGCGAGATCGAACAGTTGCGCGAGCAGCTTCTCCATTTCAGGGAACAGCTTGACCAGCTTAAGGCCGCTTCGCCCCAGCAAGCGCACGCCTCTCCTTCCTCGCCTTACAGCCAGGCTATCCACCTGGCACAGCAGGGTGCGGATGCAAGCGAGGTGGCGGCGAACTGCGGCATTTCGCGCGGCGAGGCCGAGTTGATCGTGGCCATGCATCGGGCCAAGGGCGCATAAGTCCCCATGATCCAGAACGACCTGTCCACCCAGTTGCAACTGCTGATCAAGACTTCCGCGCCGCCGCTGCTGGAAGTCTCGCAGCAGCAACTGGAGCTGCCGCAACTGGTTCCGGGGCAAAAGCTGCCCGCATTCGTTGTCGCCAACCTGCCGAACGGACGTTTCCAGGTCCTGATCGCCGACAAAATGCTGGACATGAACCTGCCCAGGAACACCCAGCCGGGCGACACGGTGGACCTGGTTTTTGTCACCGCCAAGCCGCGCCTGACTTTCGTGCTGGCCAGCGATCTGGCCAATGTAGCCAGTTCAGGCAATGCGGCGGGCGCAAAACCCCAGGTTTCCCTGAGCGAGACCGCGCGCTTTTTGGGAGGGCTGCTGGAAAAGGCCGCGCAACCCGAGAGCGAAAGAAGTGCGGCGAATGCCGCCGTACGTGCCGCGCCGCTGCTTTCCGGCGCGCCCGCCAACACGCTGGAGTTTGCCCAGGCCCTGCGTGGCGCATTGACACAGAGCGGCCTGTTTTACGAATCCCACCAGGCCCAGTGGGTGGCGGGCCAGCGCCCCTTGACGGATTTGCTGCGCGAGCCGCAAGGGCGTTTGTCCGGTGTTGCCGCCAATGCGCCGCCAGCCGCACAGGACGCATCTTTCCCGCAGGCGGCCAGCCATGCGCAAGACCCGGAGCGGACACGGCAGACTTTGTCTGGCCTGCAGGATTTTAACGGCATGCCATCCGGCAAGACGCCGGTTCCGGATCAAATCGCCCATCCCGACACCCTGCCGCTCGTGCGCCAGCAACTGGAAGTCCTGGACTCGCGCCAGATGGCGTGGCAAGGCCAGGTGTGGCCGGGACAAACGATGGACTGGAAGATAGAGGAACGTCCGGCGCGGGAACAGAAAGGGGAAACGGTAATGCCGGAATGGCAGACCAGCCTGCGCCTGGTCTTGCCGCATTTGGGCGCAATCGTCGCAAACCTCGCTCTCCATGCCCAAGGCATCCGCATCCAGCTGGACGCCACGGATCCCGCCAGCGCAACACTGCTGGCACAACAGCGTATTGCCCTGCAGCAGGGGATGGAAACTTCCGGCCTGCGGCTGCTCGAAATGAAAGTACGCCATGAAGGACAATGACCGCCGCATGGCGGTTGCCCTTGCCTATACTGCCGGCCAATCCGCGCCCAAAGTGGTCGCGCGGGGACGCGGACTGCTGGCGGACGCCATCATCGAGCGCGCCAGGGAAGCCGGCGTTTACGTGCATGAGTCCCCGGCGCTGGTTTCCCTGCTCATGCAAGTCGATCTGGACCAGCACATCCCGCCGGAGCTCTATGTGGCGGTAGCCGAACTGCTGGCCTGGCTGTATCGCCTCGAGCATGGGCAAACGCCGGAAATCCCGCCGGGCGTGGCGGAAAAACTGCTGAAGTGAGGACGGCATGACGCGCCCTTGACTGGCGCCTGACCAATCAGGACTGCAGCTGCTGCAACAAGTCCGCCTCGAAGCGCAGTACCGCCCTGGCTTTATCCAGGCTGTTGCCGGCGATGAGGAAGGTATCCTCGGCGCGTTCGCCCAGCGTATTGATCTTGGCCGTATGCAGGTGCACGCCATGGGCCAGGAAGACCCGCGCCATACCGTAAAGCAGGCCGGGGCGGTCGCCCGCCGTGACAGACAGCACCTGGTAAGTGCCCTTGTCGTCGGGCCGTATGCTCACCTGTGGCGTGATGGGGAAATGCTTCAAGTGGCGGCTGATCCTGCCGCGTGACGGCGCTTCCAGCGGCTTTGCCTCGCTCAGTTGCCGGGCCAGTTCGTATTCGATGAAGTTCAGCAGGTCGCGGTAATGGCTGGCGCGTTGCTCCTCATCCAGCACCACGAAGCTGTCCAGGGCGTAGCCCTGGCGGGTGGTGTGGATTTTTGCCTCCACGATATTGAAATTGATGTGCTCGAAGAAACCGCAAATCCGGGCGAACAGGTCGTCGCGGTCGGGCGTGTGGATCATGACCTGGATACCTTCCCCGCTGGGCGCCAGACGCGCCCTGACCACCGGCTGAGCGTCATCTTTCACGTTGCCCAGCACGCGGGTATGCCAGGCTATTTCCTGCGCCTCGTGACGCAGGAAATAGCCTTCATCCAGCTTTGCCCATAAATTCTGTGCCGAGGATTCCGGCACGGCGAGCTGGCGCAGAATGCCCAGCGCCTCGACCTGCCTTTCCTGCAAGGCCTCGCCGGCTGGAGATTCTCCGCACAAATAGCGGCAAGTGGCATGGTAAAGGTTTTCCAGCAGGCGGCCTTTCCAGGCGTTCCATACCTTGGGGCTGGTGCCGCGAATATCCGCCACCGTCAGGAGATAGAGGGCGCTCAGGTGGCGCTGGTCATGAATCTTGCGGCCAAAGGCGGCAATCACGTCGGGATCGCTGATATCCTCTTTTTGTGCGACGGCGGACATCGTCAGGTGGCTTTCGACCAGCCAGCCCACCATTTCGATATCTTCGGGGCTTAATCCATGCTGGCGGCAGAAGCGTCGGGCATCGCTCTTGCCAAGCCGGGAGTGATCGCCGCCACGGCCCTTGGCGATGTCGTGAAACAGCCCCGCCAGATAAAGCACTTCGGGCCTTTCGAATGTGCTGATCAGGCGGCTGCACAGCGGAAACTCATGCGCGAACTCTGCCACCGTGAAGCGGCGCAGGTTGCGCAGCACCATCAGGGTATGCTCATCCACGGTATAAACATGGAACAGGTCATGCTGCATTTGGCCCGCAATGCGGCCAAAGGCCGGGATATAGCGCCCCAGCACGCCGTACTGGTTCATTCTGCGCAGGATGTGCGTCAAGCCGCGCCGTTCGCGGATGATCTCCATGAAGCGCGCCCGGTTGCGCGGATCGCGCCGGAATGCGGCGCCAATTCCTGGCACCGCGCGCCACAGGGCGCGCAGGGTGGGGGCGGCAATGCCCTTCAGTTCCCGGTGCCGCTGCAATACCAGGAAACATTCCAGAATCGCATCTGGTTCCTGCTGAAAAATATTTTCGTCGCAGGCTTCCAGCAGTTGATCGCGCGCCTGGAAGCGGGTACCGAGCGGGAGGGGAGGGGCATCGCGGCGCGCACTTGCACGGGAAAGCAAGTTTTGCAGCAGAATTTCATTCATCAGGCTTACCGCCTTTGCGGTGCGGTAATAACGCTGCATCAGCAGCTCGCTGGCGCTGCGATTGCCCTGGCCGCTCAAACCCAATTGTTGTGCCAGTGTTTCCTGAAAATCGAACAGCAGCCGATCCTCGCGCCGCCTGGCGAGATAGTGCAAACGGATGCGCAAGCGCTGCAGGAACAGCTCGTGGCGCTGGATGTGCCGCGCTTCCTGCGCCGTGAGCAGGCCTTCGTCAACCAGGTTTTTCCAGGACTCGCCCAGGTCAAGCGCATGGCTGATCCACAGTACGGTCTGCAAATCGCGCAAACCGCCAGGGCTTTCCTTGAGATTGGGTTCCAGGTTGTAGCCGGTATCATGGAAGCGCGCATGGCGCTGTTGCTGTTCCAGCAGTTTTGCCTGAAGGAAAGCCATGCGGTCCATCTGCGTGGACAGGGCCTGGTGCAAGGCGTCGAAAAGAGCGTCATTCCCGCTCAACAGCCGCGCCTCGAGCAAATTGGTCTGCACCGTGACATCCTTGGCGGATTCTTCCACGCATTCGGACACCGTGCGCACGCTATGGCCGACTTCCAGCCCGATGTCCCAGAACAGGCCGACCAGGCGTTCGAGGCGGGATTCGACGTCGCGCGCCGGCGGCGTGTCAAACAGCAGCAGCAGGTCGATATCGGAATAGGGGAAGAGTTGCCCCCGTCCATAGCCGCCCACCGCAACGAGTGCGGCTGAAGCGGGCATGGCTGCCGACAGCCAGATGGCGCGCAATACTTCGTCCACCAGTTGGGCGTGGCGGCGCAAATTGGATGCCGCATCCGGCTTGCTGGCGTAGGACTCGGCAAGTTGCGCGCGCCCCGCTTTCAGCGTGGCGCGCCAATGGGCAATATCGCCGGTCTCCGGGGCTGCGGGCAGCAGCATGATGGAACTAAACGGCAAGCGCCGGGATGGGCGGCATGCCGGGAGAGACGGTGAGCACCTCGTAGCCGGTTTCCGTCACGGCTATCGTATGTTCCCATTGGGCGGAAAGGCTGTGGTCCTTGGTCACGATGGTCCAGCCATCGCCGAGCTGGCGAATGTCGCGCCGCCCGGCATTGATCATGGGTTCGATGGTGAAGGTCATTCCTGCCTCCAGCCTGGGGCCCGTACCGGCTTTGCCATAATGCAGGACTTGGGGGTCTTCGTGAAATTCGCGGCCAATGCCATGCCCGCAAAATTCGCGCACCACGCTGAAGCCGTTCTTTTCCGCGTGGCGCTGGATGACGTGCCCGATATCGCCGAGGTGAGCGCCGGGTCTGACCACCTTGATGCCCAGCCACAGGCATTCATAGGTGATTTCACACAGTCGCCTGGCCTGGATGGATGGCGTGCCGACGTAGTACATGCGGCTGCTGTCGCCATGAAAACCATCCTTTATCACCGTCACGTCGATATTGATGATATCGCCGTTTTTCAGCTTTTTGTCACCGGGAACCCCGTGACATACCTGATGGTTGACTGAGGTGCAAATCGAGCGCGGGTAGGGATTGTGCCCCGAGGGCGCATAATTCAGCGGTGCCGGAATGGCGTGCTGGACGTTGACCGTATAGTCGTAGCAAAGCTTGTCCAGTTCATCGGTGGTGATCCCGGCGGCAACGAATGGCGCGATATAATCCAGTTGTTCGGCGGCGAGGCGGCCGGCAATGCGCATTTTTTCGATTTCTTCCGGTGTCTTGATGGTGATGCTCATAGGGCGATTATTATCTCGAAAATTCAGCAAGGGTAGAGGATTGGGTGGGCAGTTGTCGTGAAACAACGGGGGCAAGCCAAAACCAAGCAGGATAGTGCGTGTTTACTGGATTCCATCCTGGTAGATGGTGTCCTTTGGAATTCGAGACAAAATTCTAAACGAAATTTACCCGAAAACGCACGCGACCAGGCGAAGATGCAGAAAAAAGTTGCGGGCCGGATCGCTTGGGGCGCGTTAATGAAAGCACGCCAACAACCTCGGCCAGCCCGCTTTCAATGGCGATATGGGCGATGGCGCTTGCTGTTCTGCCTCAGCGCGCAGCCTGACGCTTTGCGACTTCCGCGACATGCCTGCCCTGAAAGCGCGCGATGCCGAGTTCATTGGCCGAGGGCATGCGCTTGCCGTCGCCACCGGTGATGGTGCTGGCGCCGTAGGGCGAGCCGCCGGTGATCTCGTCGATGCGCATCTGGTCGGCGCAGGAATAGGGCACGCCGACGATTAGCATGCCGTGGTGCAGCAGAGTGGTGTGAAAGGACAGGATGGTGCTTTCCTGCCCGCCGTGCTGGGTGGCGCTGGAAGTGAATACGCTGCCGACTTTGCCGATCAGTCCGCCGTCCTGCCACAATTTTCCGGTCTGATCGAGAAAGTTGCGCATCTGCGCGGCCATGTTGCCGAAGCGGGTCGGCGTGCCGAAGATGATCGCATCATAACCGGCTAGCTCCTCGGTGGCGGCAACCGGCGCAGCCTGGTCGAGCTTCACGCCGATCGCGCGCGCGCGGTCCTCGGGTATGGTTTCCGGCACGCGCTTGACGGCGACCTCCACGCCCTCCACGGCGCGTGCGCCTTCCGCCACGGCCTGCGCCATCGCTTCAATATGCCCATACATGCTGTAATAGAGAACAAGAACCCTGGTCATGGTGAACTCCTTTCATATCAGGTTGAAAGTAAAGGGTAGTCGATATACCCCTGTTCGCCGCCGCCGTAGAAGGTGGCCGGATCGGCTTTGTTGAGCGGTGCGCCCTGGGCGAAGCGCTCGGGCAGGTCGGGATTGGCCAGGAAGGGCACACCGAACGAGATCATGTCGGCGTCACCTTTGGCCAGCGCGGCGTTGCCGGTTTCAAGAGTGTAGCCACCGTTGGTCATGTACACGCCGCGCCAGATTTCGCGCAGCTTGGCGAGGTCGAAGGCGGGGCCGGCGGCGCCGGGGGCTTCCTTGCCCATTTCGGTGATGTGCAGGTAGGCCAGGCCGAAGCGGTCGAGCTGCTCGACCGCATAGCTGAAGGTCGCTTCCGGATTGGTGTCGCGCATGTCGTTGAAGGGCTGCAATGGCGAGAGGCGGATACCCACCCGGTCGGCGCCCCAGACCTCGCACACCGCCCCGGTCACCTCCAGCATCAGGCGCGCGCGGTGGGCAACGGGCCCGCCGTAGGCATCGCCGCGCCGGTTGGAGCCGTCGCGCAGGAACTGGTCGAGCAGATAGCCATTGGCGCCATGGATTTCCACGCCGTCGAAACCCGCTTCCAGGGCATTGCCCGCCGCGCTGCGATATTGCTCGATGATGCCCGGCATCTCGCCCAGCGTGAGCGCGTGCGGGGTGACGAAGGGCTTCATGCCTTCGGGGGTGTACACCTCGCCCCTGGGCTTGATCGCCGAAGGCGCCAGCGGCAACATGCCGTCGGGCAGCAGCGAGGGGTGCGAGACGCGCCCGCAGTGCCACAGTTGCAGGAAAATCCGGCCGCCCCTGGCGTGCACCGCCCCGGTGACGTTTTGCCAGCCCGCCACCTGCTCCGGACTGTGAATGCCCGGCGTGCCGGGGTAACCCACGGCGTCTGCGGCAACCTGCGCGCCTTCGGTGATGATGAGGCCGGCACTGGCCCGCTGGGCGTAGTATTCCACGTTCATCGGCTGCAGCACGTTGCCCGCCCCGGCGCGGTTGCGCGTCATCGGCGCCATCGCCATGCGGTTGTTGAGCGTGTAGGGGCCGAGCCGGATGGGCGAGAAAAGATCGATGCCCGAATCGGGTGAGGTGCGCATGGCCTGCTCCTTATTGTTTGACGGCTTCGACCGGGATGGTCAGCGTCACTTCGTCGCTCACGTAGGGCGCGTATTTGCCCATGTTGAAATCGGAGCGCTTGATTCTGGCGGTTGCGTTGGCGCCGCAGGCATCTTTCTTGAGCATGGGATGGGGCATGCAGAGGAAGGAAGTCACCGTGAGCGTCACCGGCCGGGTCACGCCCTTGACGGTGAGGTCGCCTTCCACGGCGGCCAGCCTGTCGCCGTCGAACTTGAGGCGATCGGACTTGAAGGTGATGGTCGGGTATTTTTCGGTGTCGAAGAAATCCTCGCCCTGGATGTGCTCGTTGAAGAGCGGGTAGCCGGTATCCACGGATCTGGCGTCGATCGTCACATCGACCGAGCCTGTTTTCGCGGCGCGGTCCAGGGTGATTTTGCCGCTGGTCTTGTCGAAGCGGCTAAGCTGGGTGGAATAGCCGAAATGGCTGTACTCGAAGCGCGGCAAGGTGTGCGTGCCGTCGATGACATAGGTTTCCGGCGCGGCCAGCGCGGCGGAGGACAGGGTGGCGGCAAGGGTGGAAAGCGCGAGCTTTTTCATGGTATTTCTCCTGTTGAGGGTAAAACCTACTTCAAAACGAAATGAAACCTGACCAGGACTTCGTCGGCGACCACCGAGGTATCGCTCCAGGCGCCGGAGCCGATGCCGTAGGCCAGGCGTTTCAGCGGGAAGCTTCCGTCCAGGATCAGGATGCCTTTTTCCTGTTTGAGGGTGAAGGGCGCGTGGACTTCCAGGGTTTTCCCCTTGATGGTCATCATGCCGGAGGCTTCGAAGCGCTCGCCGCCGAGCGGCTTGACCGCGCTGGAGACAAAGCTGGCTTTGGGGAACTCGCGGACGTTGAACCAATTTTTTCCTTTGACCTCGTCGTTTGCCTCGTCGTTCCCGGCGTCGATGCTGGCGAGGTCGATGTCGATACGGGCGCGACCGGTTCCGGGCCTGGCCGGGTCGATGTGGATTTGCGCGCTGAATTGCTTGAAGGCGCCTTCGACCGGCACGTTCATCTGTCTGGAAACAAAAGCGATGCTGCTTTTATCGAGCTGCACGGCGCTCAATTCCGCGGCAGCCGCAAGGAGGCTGGCGAGCATCAGCCCCGCCGACAGGATCAAACGCATCATGAGATATTCCTCCTGTCTGCCAGCGACATGCGCAACAGCACCCCGTCGCGGTCGATGAAGTGATGCTTGAGCGCCGCCGCGACATGCAGTGCCACCAGCGCCAACAGGGCAAAATTGAGGCTCTGGTGCACGATGGCGAGCGCCTCGCCCAGCGCCTTGTCCTTGCCCACCAGGTCGGGCAACGGCAGCACGCCGAACCAGACCGTCTGGAAACCCTTGGCGGAACTCATCAGCCAGCCCGACAGCGGCACCGCGAGCGTCAGCACATAGAGCAGGTGATGCACGGCATGGGAAGCGGCCTGCTGCCAGCGCGGCATGGCATCCGGCAGCGGCGGGGGCCGGTGGCCGGCGCGCCAGAGGATGCGCAGCACGGCGAGCAGGAACACCGTGACGCCGAGCCACTTGTGGTAGCTGTAAAGCCTGAGCCTGGCGGGCGACAGGGGCAGGTCATGCATGTACACGCCGAGCGGAAAGGCGGCGAAGATCAAGAGCGCCACCAGCCAGTGCAGCATGATGGCGGTGCGGGTGTATTTCATTTCCGCCCTCCTGTTTCGAATACGCCGCGCAAATCGCGCAATGCCGCCTCGACGCGGGCATAGTCTTCGGCGCTGAAACCGGCGAAGGCATTGCCCACATAAGCCAGATGCGCCGGGAACACCTCGTCGAACAGCGCCTCGCCCGCCGGCGTCAACTGCACGATCTGGCTGCGGCCATCCTGCGCGCTGGGAATGCGCCGCACCAGCCCCTTCGCCGCCAGGCGGTCCACCACCCCGGTCAGCGTGCCCTTGGTGATCAGGGTTTTCTCGCCCAGCTCCTTGGGCGTCATGCCCGGCGTGTTGCCCAGCGTGGCGACGATGTCGAACTGCGAGGGCGTCAGGCCGAACGCGCGTATCTGCGCCGCCGAAAAGGCCTCGAAAGCCTGATAGCAGCGCGCGAGCTCACGCAGGGTTGGCAGGAACGGTGCTTCGATCATCCTAG
>JAQTLK010000036.1 GCA_028714955.1 Sulfuricella sp. | reverse complement strand
CTGGTTGTATTTCTCCACCCGCTCGGCGCGGCACGGGGCGCCGGTCTTGAGATGGCCGGTGCCGAGCGCCACGGTGAGGTCGGCGATGAAGCTGTCCACCGTCTCGCCGCTGCGATGCGACACCATGGCACCCCAGTTGGCGCCGTAGGCCAGTTGCACGGCCGCCACGGTTTCGCTCAGCGTGCCGATCTGGTTGAGCTTGATGAGCACCGCGTTGGCGGCGTTCTCGTCGATGCCGCGCTGGATGCGTTCGACGTTGGTGACGAAAATATCGTCGCCCACCAGCTCGACCTTGTCCCCCAATTCCCGGTTCAGAACCTTCCAGCCTTCCCAGTCATCTTCGGCCAGGCCGTCTTCCAGCACCACGATGGGGTATTTCGCCACCCACCCGGCGTACATCGCCACCATTTCGGCGGCATCCACCTTGCGCCCCTCGGTGCGCAGGTTGTACAGGCCGCCCTCGTAGAATCCGCTGGAGGCGGGGTCGAGGGCGATCATCACGTCATCGCCGGGGCGGTAGCCCGCCTGTTCGATGGCCTTGACGATCAGGTCCATGGCATCCGAGTTGCGTTTCAGCACCGGCGCGAAGCCGCCCTCATCGCCGACACCGACGGAATAACCGCCGTCCTTGAGCACTTTCTTCAGGGAATGGTAGACCTCGCTGCCCCAGCGCAAAGCCTCGGTGAAGCTGGGCGCGCCCACCGGGGCGATCATGAATTCCTGCAGGTCGGTGCCCTGCCAGTTGGCGTGTGCGCCGCCGTTGAGAATATTGAACATCGGCACCGGCAGGCGGTTAGCCGCCGCGCCGCCGAGGTAGCGGAACAGCGGCAGGTCGCAGGCATCCGCCGCCGCGCGCGCCACGGCCATGCTCACGCCGAGAATGGCGTTGGCGCCAAATTTTTCCTTGTGGGGCGTTCCGTCCAGTTCGATCATGGCGCGATCCACCGCGCCCTGGTCGAGCGCGTCCATGCCGGTGAGGGCTGCCGCGATCTCGTTATTGACGTGGCCGACTGCTTTTTTCACGCCCTTGCCGCCGTAGCGGCTTTTGTCGTCATCGCGCAGTTCCAGCGCTTCATGCACGCCGGTGGATGCGCCAGAAGGCACGCCCGCGCGGGCAGAAGCACCGCCCACCAGACCAACCTCCACCTCGACGGTGGGGTTGCCACGCGAATCGAGGATTTCACGGGCATGGATGCGTTCAATTTTGGTATACATGGTGTTTTTCTCCAGTTTGGATTTTTCAAATTTCAGGGGTGGACTGCATTGCGGCATTCTCCGCCAGGCTGATGACTGAATTATGGCATTGAGCGCATCACCCATAATTTCAACAACAAGGCCGCCGCCAGCGCGCAACCGGCGGAAAAGGCAAAGGCGGCCTCGACGGACACGCCTTGCCACAGCCAGCCGAATATCAGCGAGGCGGGCAAGAGCATCGCGCCGGCAGTGAGATTGAACCATCCGTAGGCCGTGCCGAGCTGTTCGCGCGGCGCAAGATCGGCCACCAGGGCCTTCTCTGCGCCTTCCGTGGCGGCGAGGAACAGCCCGTAGAAGGCAAACAGCGGCCACAGCAACAGGGCGTGAAAACCGTTGAGACCAAGCAGCAGATAGAACAGGCCATACACCGCCCATCCCGCGAGAATCAGCCGCACCCGGCCAAGGCGGTCGGACAGGGCGGAAAGCGGTGTGGAAAACACCATTGCCACTCCCGACACCAGCGCCCACAACAACGGCACCTGGTAGTCCGGCAGACCGAGATCCTTGGCGCGCAGCAACAGGAACATGTTGGACGAATTGCCCAGCGTGAACAGCGCCAGCACCAGCAGGTAGCGCTTGAAGGTGGACGGAAAACCCGCCAGCCTCCAGGAAAAGGCCGGGCGCTTGATTGCCGGAACGACGGGCGGTTCCTTGATGCCCAGGGCAAGGACGATGGTGATGATGCCCGGCACGATGGACCACAGGAATACGTCCTTGATCGCCATCCCGCGCGCCAGAAGCCAGGCGGCGAGGAGCGGCCCGATCACCGCGCCGGCGTTGTCCATGGCGCGGTGCAGGCCGAACGCCAGCCCGCGGCGGCTTTCGTCCACTGCGCCGGCGAGCAGCGCGTCGCGCGGGGAAGTGCGCAGCCCCTTGCCCACCCGGTCGGCGAAGCGCAGCGCCAGCACCATCGGCCAGCTCGACGCGACGTAGAACAGCGGCCGCGAGAGCGAGGCCAGTCCATAGCCGAAAGCCACCCATCCCTTTGCGTGTCCCCGTTTGTCCATGAGCACGCCGGAAAAAAGTTTGAGCAGGCTGGCAGTGGCCTCCGCGATACCCTCGATCAGGCCCAGCGCCTTGGGGCCGGCCATCAGCACCGAGGCGAGGAACATCGGCACCAGGGGATAGACCAGCTCGCTGGTGGTATCGTTGAACAGGCTCACCAGGCCCAGCAGCCAGACGGTACGGGGCAAAGCGAAAATGGCTTCAAGCATGGTTCTTTCTCTTGTTTGAAACGGGGCGCAGCGATTGCTCTGGCATGAAGGCAGGGCGCATGTACAAGGCAGGCATCATAAACGCGCCAGCGGCCTGCTGGCTACTGCTCCTTTCATCCTCCATACATGTAGTCTCGTGTCAATGGCAGCGTATTGGCTCCTGACTTGACGGCCAGGACCTGGTGGAGGGACATCCAGTCGTGCGCGAAACCGTGGGCGCAACCAGCCAGGTAGACCCGCCAGATGCGCCAGCGTTTTTCGCCGGCGATGTCCTTGAGTTTCTCGCCGGCCGCCTCGAAGCGTCCGGCCCAGTGGGTGAGGGTCAGCGCATAGTGGCGACGCAGATTTTCCACGTCCACTGGCTCCAGGCCGGTCGCACACATTTCCCTCAGCACCAGCCCGATGTGAGGCAGCTCGCCGTGGGGGAAAACATAGCGCTCGATGAAATCGCCGCCGCGGAAGGGCGATTCGGCCGAGTCCGGGTCGGTGGAAGTGATGCCGTGGTTCAGTACCGCGCCGTTGTCCGCCAGCAATTCATGCAGCCGGGCAAAATAACCGCGCAGATTCTTGAGCCCCACATGCTCGAACATGCCCACGCTGGTGATGCGGTCGAATTTGCCAGCCACGTCGCGGTAATCTTCCAGGCGCACTTCGCAACGGTCGGTCAGCCCCGCTGCCGCGATGCGCTCCCGCGCCAGTTCGTACTGGTTGCGCGACAAGGTGATGCCCAGCACCTTCGCCCCGTATTTTTCCGCCGCCCGCAGCACCAGCGCCCCCCAGCCGCAGCCAATGTCCAGCAGGCGATCGCCGGGCCGGATGCGCAGCTTGGCGAGGATGTGGTCGATCTTCTGTATTTGGGCGGTTTCCAGCGTATCCTCGGGCGAGCGGAAATAGCCGCAGGAGTACACCATGTTCGGGTCGAGCCAGGAGGCATAGAATTCATTGGATACGTCATAGTGGTAGGCGATAGCCTCCGCATCGATCTTGCGGTTGTGCCGGATCATGCGCGGCCCGTGACGGTGGGGATCCTTGCCGTGAGCGGCGAGCGTGGCTGCCACGTCAATAACATCCGCCAGTCTGCCTTCCACGCCGATTTCGCCTTCCACATAAGCTTGCCCGAGACTGGCAAGGGTAGGTGGAAGAAAATGCCTGAGCGCCCTGACGCTTGGAATGAATACCTTCACGCGGGGGCATTGCCCAAGCTCGAAAGCAGCGCCATTCCAAAGATTCAGCCGCAGAGGCAAATCATGCGCACGCATCCGGGCCACGAATTCATTGAAGCGTTTTTGCCAGAACATCCAGATCTCCTTTCTCAGGTTGCTCGCTTAACCCGGATGTTTCATAAATTGACGCGCGCCCTCGCTGGTCTTTTGTTCCGTATGGAAATTTTGTTCGGTCGGGCGTATGAATAACTACGCCACTCCCTCACAAAATTCCCCTACGGAACAAAATCCTGCGCGATCATCACGCGAATTTATGAAACATCCGGGTTAACGGGAACAGGTCCTTATACTCTTACTCGAGGGTGGAGCATTCCAGTTTCCGCCCTGCCGCTTCCCGCACGGCGTGGGCAGGGTGGCGCGCCTGCAGGAGGGACAAGGCGGTTCGGGCAGCTTCCGTTTCTTTCATGCGCGCCAGGCTGCGGATGATTTCCAGCCCTTGCACTACATCCGTGGGATGGTTCATGGCGCATTTTACCAGAGCATCCGCCGTTTCCGGCTCGCCCCGTAGCCCCAGGGCAATGATGGCGCGCATGCGCACGTCCGCCAGGGGATGCAGCAGGGCGTGGACGAGTTTTTCCCGGTAATCGCGGGCACTGAGATCGGCCATCCGCGCGCCGCAGGCCGGGCAAGTGTCCGCTTCCTGGGCAAGTGGCGCGAAACAGGCGGGACAGAATCCGGGGTGTTCGCTCATGCGCTGGCCAGTGTTTGCAGTTGGGCAGCCAGGCTATCCAGCCGGGCCAGTGCCCCGCTTAGCTCCCGGGCCCTGTCCTCTGCGCCGGATGCGGTTTCCGTGCTGGCTTCCATGCCTTTCTTTACCGCTGTTTCGATGCTGGCCAGCGTGGCGTCGATGCGCTCCAGCATGGCGGCGCTGAAATCGCGCATGCTCTTGTCCAGGCGCTGGGCAAAATCGTAGCGCACCCGTCCGGCCTGGGTATCGACGAGTTCCCGGCCATATTTCTGCGCTTCCCTGAGGATCAGTGCATCGCCGAGGAACTTGGGCAGTGCGTGCAGCAGCGAGGTGGCCATGATCTTGAGGCTGCCCGGCGCCTCCCAGAATTTGTAATAGAAACGGGATTTGTCGCTCCAGGCGGATTCAGCGCCGATGGTCTCAAAAGGAATGGAAAACAGTTCCGATGAAAAGCGGTAAAGCTCGTCCACCGTGGCGTCGATTTTCCCGCTGAAACGATCGCACAATCCCTGGAACGCGGCGTCCAGCTTCTCGTCCTCGTCGCGGCGGAAGCCGTCCCAGGCGGCGCGCACTTCGTCCACCACATAGCGCTGCAAATCTTCGTGCAGTTCGCCGGAAGGCAGGTGACGCATGACCTCGAAGCGGGTTTTCACCCTGCTCTCGATTCCCTCCGTCAGCTTCATCTTGAAGGCTTCCACATCCGCCGTGACATCCTGTCCCGCGAGGCGCTTGACCTCCGCTTCCAGCAGGATGGCGAAGTCGCGCTTTTCCTGCGCCATTTCGCCGCGTTTTTGCTCGAAGGCTTGCACCTTGCGGCGCAATTCGTCTAGCGGCGTGGAAAGGGAGGAGCGGGCCAGTTCTGCATTGAACCTGGCCTGGGAGACAAGCCGCAACAGCCCCTTGGCAATCGAAGCGGAGAGGGCGTTGCCCTTGCCTTCCATGAGAAAGCGCTCCAGCGTTGCGGTGAAGGCGGGGAAGCGGCTTTTCTCCAGCAATGTTTCCGAGCCGCTCTTGTATCCCTCTAGCGCCAGTCTGGCCGAGACAGGGAATACCGGCACCGCCCCGCCCATGACCTCCGCCAGCACGCGGGAAGTAAAGGCCACCGATTCAGCCAGATCGGTCTCGGACAGCAGGTCGGTTTTGTTGAGCAGGAAGAAAATCCGCCCAGCGTATTCCCGCACTTCCTTGAGGAAATCGTATTCCGCCTGCCCCACCGGCTGATCCACGGAAAGCAGGAACAGCACGGCGTCGGCCTTGGGCAGGAAACGATAGGTAGCCTCAGTATTGTGGCGGTATATCGAGCCGATGCCAGGCGTGTCCACCAGGCGCACGCCGCTTTTCAACCAGGCTGAAGGCCAGGCGATATGCACCTCGCCCACGCCCTTTTCGTTGGCGGGATTGCCCTTTTCCGTGACGAAGTCACACAGCGAATCCAGGTGTGCCTGCCGTTCGCTACCGTCCTGGAACACCACCCGCACTGCCGGCTCCTCGCCATATTCGAGAAGGGTGGCGATGGCGGTCAGCGGCACCACCCCAACCGGCAGGATGTCCTCGCCGATCAGGGCGTTGAGCACACTGCTCTTGCCGCGCTTGAACTCGCCCACCACCACCAGGTTGAACACGCTCGACTCCGCCCGCTCCCTGAGAGCGCGCAACTCGGCGGGCGGAATGCCGGCCAGTCCCCCGGCTTCGGCCAGGCATTGCCGCAACGCGCCAAGACGCATGGCGCTGCCCTCCGGCGCGTCACGGCGGATCATTGAAAACCGCCTTGTGCGTTATGGCCTGGCCCCATGCGTGGGGTCATCCGGGCGGGAAGCGTGCCAGCCATACCTGTTTTACCCGATGAGATGAACCCGGCATAGGCACGAAAACTTTCGTCCATGGCCCTGGTATTGCCCAGCAGGTAGGGGAAATGGCCATAGCGCAGCGAAAGTTCCCGTTCCGCGTTTTTCGCATCCGCGCCACGAGCGAAAAGATAGAGTGCGGACACCAATCCGGTTCTATCCGAACCCGCCTTGCAGTGGACCAGGATCGGCTTGGGCGCGTTCCGTATCGCCAGCAGGATTTCCCTGGCTTGCGCCACGGTCACGGCCCGTTCCGCGTTAAGCCCATAATCGTAATGGACAACGCCTCTGGCGCGGGAAACGGCGACCTCGTCGTCGTACCACGCTTCACCCGGGCTGGCGCCACGCAGATTCAGCACCGAGCGGATGCCATAGGAAGTGACTTTCTGCTCCAGCGCTGCAGCGGAGAGCTGACCAGAACGGTAGAGTTGCCCTTGTTCGACGACATGAAAATTGCCGCTGAGCTTCAGGTACGCATAGAACCCTGCGCCCGCACTGAACAGTAAGCCAATGGAAATCGCGGCGACGACCGCCAGCCGCCGCAGGGCCGTTCTTGCCGTCATTGGATTTTTCTCGCCGAGCCATTGCCGGGTTGTCCGGCCCACGCTCTCTCGGCCAACGAGGGGGGACGAGGAAACGCTGCGCGCTGTTTCACGTTAACGTTAACGAGGCCATATTCGACAGGCATTTTCATGTAACACAAGCTCAAGCCTGCGCTTCTGGTCAGTTCCTGCAGTCGTTTCGCCTCCTCCTCGCTCACGGCAAACCCCACTTCCACCGGCAGGTCGCCCGCCAGTTCGAAAAAATGGTCTTCATGCAGCACGCCGTGGCGTCCGAAGCCGGCAACGGCCCTGAACGCCGATCCGCCGTGAATGCCCATTTTTTTCGCTTCTTCCAGCAGCCATTCGTAGACCAGAAGATGGTGATGCCGGCGGTTTTCGTGCACATGAAATTCGAGGTAAGTGCCTTGCATGGTGTTGTCCTCCTCTGGTTCGATTTTCAGTAAGACTGCCGCGCCGGGATCACGCCTCGCACCCCGCCGCGCGGGTTTTCCATATCGCCCTGGTAGCGAGGAATGAGGTGCATGTGCACGTGAAAGATCGTTTGTCCCGCGGCTGCGCCCACGTTGACTCCGATGTTGTAGCCGGCGGGCGCATATTCGATGTCAAGGTGATGTTTCGCCTCGTCGAGAAGGGACAGCAGCGCAGCTCTTTCCGCTTCGGTGACAAGGAAGAAATCCGCCACATGGCGCCTGGGTATGATCAGCAGATGGCCGGGATTGACCGGGTACAGGTCAGGGCGTGCATAAGCCAGATCGTTCTCGAACAGGATGTCGTCAGGGCGACAGAATGGACAGATCGGCGGGAATTCATTCATCATGCGCCTCCCTTCGCTTTCAGCAAACTGACCGTCAGCATCCCGAGCGCCGTCATGGCCAGCGACCCGCCGAGATGAACCGACATATGGAGAAATGCCCAGCCATATTCGGCACGGGAAAGCAAGGTCACCGCCTCTGCGGAAAAGGTGGAAAACGTGGTGAGCCCACCCATGAAGCCGGTGATGACGAACAGCCGTGCCTCCGGCGGCAGGCCGGCATGACCGGCAAAGAAAGCGAGCGCCACGCCGACCAGATAACCGCCGAGCAGGTTGGCCGCCAGGGTACCAAAGGGAAGCGTGGGGAAAAGGGGGTTGAGCAGGATGCCCAGCCACCAGCGCAAGAGCGCGCCGAAAGCCGCGCCGCCGCCCACTGCAAGAAAACCGTAGAAACCCATGCTGCCTCCGTTTATGGAAATCAAATCCCGGCGGAGGCGCGAAAAGAATCCTACCGTCCCGCTGCCGGGTAATCGGTAGGCATCATCAGCCCGTCTGGGCGGTTCGGAGCAAAAACTCCGGGAGGCATGCCATCTCCTTTTTTTAAAGAATACTGCCTAGCAAATTTGGTGTCTATTTTTTTGTGTCGAGGCAAATCAGAAATGTCCGGTTGCAATGACTTTGCCATAATCTGCTCAGCCAACGGCCATGGCGCAGCGCCGCCCAAAATCATGAAACAGTGCTGCGCCATGACCGTTTCCCTCACCCCCGCCATCTCCCGGCGGGAGAGGGGGACGCTCGCTCCTTCTCCCTCCGGGAAAAGGTTGGGATGAGGGAGGGCACGCCCGCAAGGGGTGTCCCCGCCGGGGTTGGCGGCAAAGCAGCTCAATCCGGCGCGACGGGGGACGAGGTCTCGCTACGCGAATTTCACGTTATAAAGATACTGGACAACCCAAATTGGCCAGACTAGACTGAATATATATTATAATGATGATGTCATTATGGTTTGGTTGGCGCAGATTTTTGCGCATGAGATGACTTGAACCACAATCCTTAGAAGTGTCACGGCAAATTATGTCGAAATCCCCAAAAATCGGTTTCGTCTCCCTCGGCTGCCCCAAGGCGCTGGTCGATTCGGAGCATATCCTCACCCGCTTGCGCGCCGAAGGCTACGATATTTCGCCCAGCTATCAGGAGGCCGACCTGGTGGTAATCAACACCTGCGGCTTCATCGATGCGGCGGTGGAAGAGTCGCTTGACGCCATCGGCGAGGCGCTGGCCGAGAACGGCAAGGTCATCGTCACCGGCTGTCTGGGGGCGCGCCCCGAGGTCATCATGGAGAAACATCCGCGCGTGCTGGCGGTGACTGGTCCCCATGCCTTGCAGGATGTGATGAACGCGGTGCACCAGCACCTGCCGCAGCCGCACCACCCGTTCACCAGCCTGATCCCGGAACAGGGCATCAGGCTGACGCCCAGGCATTACGCCTATCTGAAAATTTCCGAGGGCTGCAATCACCGCTGCACCTTCTGCATCATTCCATCCCTCCGCGGCGACCTGGTCAGCCGTCCGGTGAGCGAAGTGATGCGCGAGGCGGAAAGCCTGGTCAAGGCCGGCGTCAAAGAGCTGCTGGTGATTTCGCAGGACACCAGCGCCTACGGGGTAGACCTCAAATACCGCGCCGAATTCTGGCAGAGCAGGCTGCTGAAAACCCGCATGACCGAACTGGCGGGCGCGCTGGGCGATCTGGGCGCGTGGGTGCGGCTGCATTACGTTTACCCCTACCCGCACGTAGATGAGGTGATTCCGCTCATGGCAGAGGGCAAGATCCTGCCCTATCTCGACATCCCGCTGCAGCACGCCAGCCCGCGCGTGCTCAGTGCCATGAAGCGGCCCGGCAACCAGGACAGCAACCTGGCGCGCATCATGAAATGGCGCGAAACCTGTCCGGATCTCACGCTGCGCAGCACCTTCATCACCGGCTTCCCCGGCGAAACCGAGGACGATTTCCGGCAATTGCTGGATTTTCTAGGCGAGGCGCAACTCGACCGCGTCGGCTGCTTCACCTACTCGCCGGTGGAGGGCGCGGCAGCCAATGCCTTGCCCGGCCACGTGCCGGAAGAGGTGAAACAGGAACGCCAGGCGCGCCTCATGGAGCTGCAGGCCGAAATCAGTGCCGCACGGCTGGCGCAAAAGATCGGCAGGACGCTGACGGTGCTGGTGGACGAGGTGGACGAAGAGGGCGCCGTGGCGCGCAGCATGGGCGACGCGCCGGAAATAGATGGCCTGGTGTACGTGGAAGACAGCACCGGCATTAAACCGGGCGACTTCGTCTCGGTCAAGATCGAGGACGCGGACGAGCACGATTTGTGGGGCAGCCGGACGGCATGACGCCGTCCGGCATAGGGCTTAACGGTGTGCCAGCATCGCCAGGATATTGCGCGCCAGCACCGCATCCGCATCGATCATCGCCCATAGTGTATCCGGGTCGATTGCCAGCACCAGGGATTCCTCCATGGCGACGACCGGCGCCGACAACGTGCTCTCGCCGAGGGCGGAAATTTCGCCAATGCATTGGCCAGCGACAAAGTTCATGGTGCGCGCCCCATCCAGATCGGCCCTCAGGCTGCCAGCCATGACAAGGAACAGATGGTTGTTTTTCTCGCCGGCGGCGAGCAGCGTCTCTCCTGCTTTCAGCTCATACAGCGGGCAATCGTCGAGGAGAGGCTCCACGACATCCATGTCCACGCCGTTGAACAGCGCGGTTTGTGCCGCCAGTGGATTGGCGGATTCCGCCGGCTTTCTGGAGGCTTTCAGGCTGCCGACGCTGATGGGAACCACATTGGCCGCGGGCTTTTCGCCGGGATAATAGGGGCGGTCGCCGGAAGGCCGACCGAGCATTTCGAGCAGTTCCTTCTCGCGTACGGAAATCAGGCCGAAAATGTCGCGAATTTCCTCGATGGTGTTCTCGGTCAGAGGGTTGTCGAGGCCATCCCGCGGCGTCACGTCCTTGACGACGCTGGCCAGTACTTTACGCATGACACGCAAGATTTTTTGTTCGGAAGAAAAGTGTTCTGTGCTCATGAAAAGTCCTTGGTAAAAACAGGCTGGAATTTTATAAAATCAAATCCTGACAGAATTTGTCGGGATTGTCCATCAGGCCTTGGGCGAGCCTCAGCAGACTGGTCTTCATGGATGGCTCGCTGTTCACGGTGGTAGTCCAGCCCCTTTCTTCGGGGGCGATGTTTTCTGCGCCGCGCAATTGTGATTCCAGCACCTGCAGCGTGGCTTCCGACGCATCGCGCCCGACTCTTTCACGTTGCGCGACGCGCTGGCGCAACGCATCTTCCGTGGCGCGCATTTCAAGTATGATGAATGGAATCCCTAGTTCCAGCGCCAGCGCCCGGAATGCATCGCGTTCGGCACGCTTGAGGAAGGCCGCATCCACAATGGCCGGAAAGCCCGCCTGCAGGACTCGCCGCGCCAGTTCTTCCAGGCGCCGGTAGGTCCTGACGTGGGCATCCGGCGCATATAACCCCTGGTCGAGTCCTGACTGGCTGCGCGCTTGTGGCGCGAGGCCGAACAGGCGCTTGCGTTCGACGTCCGAGCGCAAGCGGATGGCACGGGTTTGTTCCAGCAGCAGCTGGGTCGCGGTGGTTTTTCCGGAACCTGAATAGCCGCAGGTAATCAGCAGCCAGGGGCGGACAGAACGGGTAAAAATGGCAGCAAGATGCAGGTAGGCATCGACCTGTTCCCTGGCTGCCCGCTGTTGTTCCGCGGTCAATCCTGGCTGGCTGGCGCGAATACTGTGTACCTTGGCGCGCACCATGGCGCGGTAGCATTGGTAATAGGGCAGCAGGCGCAGGGCTCCGAAGTCGCCGGTCTGCTCCAGGTAAGTGTTGAGGAAACGCTGGGCCAGGTCAGGGCGGCCCCGGTCATGCAGGTCCATCACCGCGAAGGCCGTGTCGTTGATGACGTCGATCCAGCGCAAGGCGGGGTTGAACTCGATGCAGTCGAACAGTATGGGGCCATCGTCGATCCACGCCATGTTGCCGAGGTGCAGGTCGCCGTGGCATTCGCGCACGAAGCCGTGCTCGCGGCGTGCGGCAAAGGCCGCGCGGCAACGCGCGAATTCTTCCTCGCTCCACTGTCTCAGCGCGACGAGGCATGCGTCTTGCGAAAGTTCGCCCATGCATTCGGCAAGCTGGGCGAAATTCTCCCGTACCGGCTGTTGTACTGCTTCTGGCGTACCCAAACCCGGCGGGGGCGCGGCGGTAATGGCCGCATGGAAGCGTGCCACTTCGCACGCAAGCGCGTCGACCTGTGTCGGGGTGAGCTTTCCCTCCGCCAGCATGCGGTCGAGCAAGGCATCCTGAGGGAAGCGCCGCATTTTCACAGCGTACTCGATGGCCGGTCCCGCGCCGTTGAGCTTCGGTTCGGCGGGGGAGCCGCTGATCGGGACGACATCGAGATAAAGCCGCGGTGCCAGGCGCCGGTTGAGGCGCAGTTCTTCGCCGCAGAAGAAACGGCGTTTTTCCAGCGTGCTGAAGTCGAGAAAGCCGAGGTTGACGGCTTTCTTGATTTTGTAAGCGTATGCGCCGCTGAGCAGGACCCAGGAAATATGGGTTTCAATGAGCTCGACGCTGTCCGCCGCGTGGTCATAACGGGCGGGGTTGCGCAAGGCGCGGATCAGTGCTGCCTGGTCATGCATCATGTCGCTGGCCAATACGGTAAGGTATCTTGATGGGAAGGCATTTCAGGAGGGTAGCGGCAAATCATGGCAAAGGGCAACTGCCGGTTTCGCCGCCTCCTGAAAATCCTGTAAAATCCAGCATCTCTTTTTCCTGATAGCGTCTGCGGTTGCTGCGCTTCTCCCGCCCATTCTCACATGCCCGACCTGGACCAGATCTTTTCCGCACAAGGCCCGCTTGCCCAGGCGGCCCAAGGCTATCGCCTGCGCCCGCAGCAACTGGCCATGGCGCATGCCATCGCCAGGGCGATCGAGCATCATGAAATCCTGGTGGCCGAAGCTGGCACCGGAACCGGAAAAACCTTCGCCTACCTGGTTCCGGCACTGCTCTCCGGCGGCAAGGTGATCGTTTCAACCGGAACCAAAACCTTGCAGGACCAGCTTTACAACCGCGACATTCCGGCCGTGCGCGCCGCGTTGCGGGCGCCAGTCTCGGTGGCGATCCTCAAGGGGCGCGCCAATTATATCTGCCACTACCACCTGGAGCGAACGCGCAACGAGGGGCGCTTTTTCAACCGCGAGGACATCAAATATCTGCCGCTCATCGAGCGCTATGCCAAGCTTAGCGACAATGGCGACAAAAGCGGGCTGGGAACGGTGCCGGAAGATGCCGGCATCTGGTCTTTCGTTACTTCCTCGCGCGAAAATTGCCTGGGACAGGAATGCGCCTTTCACAAAGAGTGCTTCGTGCTGGAGGCGCGCCGCCGCGCGCAGGCCGCGGATGTCGTGGTGGTGAACCATCATCTCTTTTTTGCCGACATCATGCTGCGCGACGAGGGGCTCGCCGAACTCTTGCCGGCGAGCAATACCGTCATCCTGGACGAGGCGCACCAGTTGCCCGATACCGCCAGCCTGTTCTTCGGCGATTCGCTGAGCACCAGCCAGATACTCGAACTGGCACGCGACAGCCTGGGCGAGGCGCTGACCTCGGCCAAGGACTTTGCTCCCCTGCCGGACGCCACGGCGGCGCTGGAAAAGGCGGCGCGCGATTTGCGCCTGATCTTTTCCCAGGATACCGGGCGCTTGCCGGCGCAACGCGCCCAGGCCATGCCCGGCTTCCGGGATGCGCTGCAAGGCATGCAGGAGCGCCTGGGCGAACTGGTGAAAATGCTCGAATCCCAGGCGGAACGCAGCGAGGGACTCAAGAACTGCTGGCAGCGCGGCGTGGAACTGGTGGGCAAACTGCGTCACTGGCAGGGCGAAGCCAGCCTGGAATTCGTGCGCTGGGTGGAGGTGTTCAGCCATGCGCTGCAATTGAATGCCACCCCCCTGTCAATCGCGGAGATCTTCAACAAGCAGCTTTCCGGCCAACCCCGCGCCTGGATTTTCACTTCGGCCACGCTGGCGGTAAAGAAGGACTTCAGCCATTACCAGGGCCAGATGGGTTTGCTCGAAGCCGCCACAGGCTACTGGGAAAGCCCCTTTGATTACGGCAAACAGGCCGTGCTGTACGCCCCGCAAGGCATGCCTGACCCCAACAGCCGCGACTACACGGCGGCCGTGGTCTCCGCCGCGCTGCCGGTGATCCACGCCAGCGGAGGCCGTGCCTTCCTGCTGTGCACCAGCCTGCGCGCCATGCGCGAGGCACACGGCCTGCTGAAGGAGGCATTCGCCAGGACGGGATGGGAATTCCCGCTGCTGCTGCAGGGCGAAGGCTCGCGCACCGAGCTGCTGGAACGCTTCCGCGCGCTGGGAAACGCCGTGCTGGTGGCAAGCCAGAGTTTCTGGGAGGGGGTGGACGTACGCGGCTCGGCGCTGTCGCTGGTCATTATCGACAAGCTGCCGTTTTCGCCGCCAGACGACCCGGTGCTGGCCGCGCGCATCGAAAAAATCAACAGGGAGGGGCGCAACGCCTTCATGGAATATCAGCTCCCGCATGCCGTCATCACGCTCAAGCAGGGCGCCGGGCGCTTGATCCGCGACGAAACCGACCGCGGCGTGCTGATGATCTGCGACCCGCGCATGTTGACCAAGACCTACGGCAAGCGCATCTGGCAAAGCCTGCCGCCGATGACGCGCACGCGCGAGCTGAAAGACGTGGAAAGCTTCTTCAATCAACAGGCCTCGCACAGCGAGCCCGCGTCCCCCTTCTCCCCGGAACGAGCTGCTGTGCAGCCGTTCCCGGCGGGGACACTCCCAGCGGGGGCGCCCCTCACTCATCCCGACCTTCTCCCCGAGGGAGAAGGAACGAGCGTTCCCCTGAGAGGGGCCAGGGGTGAGGGAGGGCAGGAATGAGGGCAACAGCAATGCTGCGAATCTGGATAAAATCATGTTTGCTTGCGCTCCTGTTTTGCGTCGGGAATGCGCCGGCGCAGCAGGCGGCGGCGGAAGCAAAAGTTTTCCTGCAAAGCTCGCGCCTGGCTGGCTTCCGCTATTATGAAGGACGCAAGTTGTGGCCGCGCATGCAGCTCAGGGACCGGCTGACCCTGGTGCGGGAAGCGGATAATCCCTATGATGCCAATGCGGTACGGGTGGAATGGCAGGGCCACAGGCTGGGCTACGTGCCGCGCAAGGAAAACGCCGCGCTGGCGCGTTTCATGGACCATGGCCAGCACCCCGATGCGCGCATTACCGCGTTATCGAAGGAAAAGCGGCGCGGCCGCCGGATCGAATTCGACGTTTACCTGGAACACTGAGGCGCAGATGAAACTGCTGGCTCTCGATACCTCCACCGAAAACTGCTCGCTGGCCCTGTGGCTTGACGGGGATGTGATCTCGCGCCAGGAACTCGCCGGACAGCGCCACTCCGACTTGATTTTGCCGATGCTGGAAGCTTTGCTGGGCGATGCGGGGCTTGCCCTCGGCGCACTGGACGGAATTGCTTTCGGCGCGGGTCCCGGCTCCTTTACCGGCTTGCGCATCGGCTGTGGCGTGGCCCAGGGTTTGGCGCTGGGCGCGGACTTGCCGGTACTGGGTATTTCCACCTTGCTGGCGCTGGCCGCGGCGGCACCGGGCGAGCGGGTAATTGCCTGCCTCGATGCCCGCATCGGCGAAATCTATCATGCCGCCTATGAACGGCGCGATGGCCTCTGGGCCACTGTCTGCGAACCCAGCCTGGGGTTTGCCCAGGATGCGCCGGCCGTCAGCGGTGGCGGCTGGGTGGGCGCCGGCAGCGGATTTCTCGCCTACGGCGAAGCATTGCAGGCGCGCTATGCCGGCCAACTGGTCTCCAGCAATGGCAACGTCTACCCCCAGGCGCATGAGATGGCCAGGCTCGCGGCACCGCTGTTCAGACAGGGGCTGGGACAGGATGCAGCCCTGGCCGCGCCGCTCTATATCCGCAACAAGGTGGCCCTGAAGACGAGTGAAAGAAAGTGAACGCACAACTGAAAAATCAGACGGCGCCCCTTATTCGCCCCATGCGCCACCAGGATGTGGACGCGGTGCTGGCGATCGAACACAGGATTTACGCATTTCCCTGGACGCGGGGGAATTTCCGCGACTCCATCAACTCCGGCTATAGCTGCTGGACTTGCGATTTTTGCGACCACCCCATCGGTTACGGCATCCTGATGATGGCGGCCGGGGAGGCGCATCTGCTCAACCTGGGCATTGCCCACGACTGGCAGGGGCAGGGGCTCGGGCGCAAGTTTCTGCGCCACCTGCTCGATGTGGCGCGGCAGGACAGCGCCGACATGATGTTTCTCGAAGTCCGCCCCTCGAACAAAAAGGCGATCGCGCTTTACCTCAGTGAAGGCTTCGACGAGATCGGCCTGCGCCGCAATTATTATCCCGCCGCCAATGGCCGCGAGGATGCCATCCTGATGGGCATGGCGCTGTGATTACGCGCCGCGATGTTCTCCAGGAGTTGAACCTGTGGCCGGTGTGGCGGCTGCGTAATGGCTGCGCGACTGAACCCGGGGCCGTTTCCGCTGGCTCGCAAACGGCCGGTGAGCGCGACAGTTTGCCAGACCGCCGCGCAGCCATCCTGCGCATGGACTGGCGCGAGCTCAGGCAGGCGGTCGCCGCCTGCACCGCCTGCCGCCTGCATGAAAGCCGCAGCCAGGCCGTTTTCGGCGTTGGCGATGAACAGGCCGACTGGCTGTTCGTGGGCGAGGGGCCGGGTGCCGAAGAGGACCGCCTGGGCGAGCCTTTCGTCGGCCCGGCCGGCAGGCTGCTCGACAGCATGCTGGCGGCCATCCACTTGCAGCGCGGCAACAATGTCTATATCGCCAATGCCGTCAAATGCCGCCCGCCCGGCAACCGCAACCCGGATGCGGACGAAATGGCGGCCTGCGAGCCTTACCTGACGCGCCAGATCGCGCTGCTCCAGCCCAGGCTGATCGTTGCCCTGGGCAAGGTGGCGGCACAGGGCTTGCTTGGAAAGGACCATTCCATCGCCAGCCTGCGCGGCACGCTGCACCAGGCGCAGGGTATTCCGCTCATCGTGACTTATCACCCGGCCTACCTGCTGCGCAGTCCGCTGGACAAGGCCCGCGCGTGGGAAGATTTGTGCTTTGCCGTGCGTACCATGAACGGCTTGCAAACAAAGGCTCTGGCCGCATCTTGAAGAGGTCATCACCAAGGAGACTTTCATGCGCAAATTACTGATGTCCCTGATGCTGTTGCTTGCCGCATTCTCGTTGCAGGGTTGCGGCTACAATACGCTGCAATCCACTGACGAGCAGATCAAGGCGAGCTGGGCGGAAGTCTTGAACCAGTATCAGCGTCGTGCCGACCTGGTGCCCAATCTGGTCAATGTGGTGAAAGGCTACGCCAGCCACGAGAAGGATGTCCTGACCCAGGTCACGGAGGCGCGGGCCAGGGTGGGCGCCATCCAGGCCACGCCGGAACTGATTAATGACGAACAGGCCTTCGCCAAATTTCAGGCGGCCCAGGGCGAAATGAGCAACGCGCTCAGCAGGCTGCTGGCGGTTTCTGAAAACTACCCGCAACTGAAGGCCGATGGCGTGTTCCGGGATCTCCAGGCGCAACTGGAAGGCACCGAGAACCGCATCACCGTGGCACGCAACCGCTACATCAAGGCGGTGCAGGAATACAACGTCACCGTGCGTTCCTTCCCAAGCAATCTGACCGCCATGATGTTCGGCTTCAAGACCAAGCCCAATTTCACGGTAGAGAATGAAAAGGAAATCTCCCGCGCACCCAGAGTAGAATTTGGTGCGCCGGCCTCTCAGAAGCAATAGGGCACAACGCTCATGACCGCGCTGTGGCGGATCCTGTTTGTTTTTTGGCTGTTTCTGGTGTCCGGCGCGGCCGTGGCAGAAGTGGCTGTGCCGGCGCTGCAGGCGCGCGTGACCGACCTCAGCGGCACGCTTACCGCGCAGCAAAGCAGCGAGCTCGAAGCCATGTTGCGCGCGTTCGAGGCGCGCAAGGGCAGCCAGATCGCCGTGCTGCTGGTTCCCACCACCCAGCCAGAAACCATCGAACAGTACGCCATTCGTGTCGCGGAACAGTGGAAGCTGGGGCGCAAGGGAGTGGATGACGGTGCCTTGCTGCTGATCGCCAGGCAGGACCGGGCCATGCGCATCGAAGTGGGCTATGGCCTGGAGGGAGCGCTTCCCGATGCGGTGGCAAAACGCATCATCAGCGAGACGATCACCCCATATTTCAGGCAGGGCGACTTTTATGGCGGAATACGGGCAGGTTTGGAGGCGATGATCAAGGTCATCGACGGCGAGCCGTTGCCGCCAGCGCGAGCGGCGGGAAGGGGAACGGCTAGAGAGGGCGTACATTTCTTCGAGAACACCCTGCCGGTGGCCATGCTGTTCATTTTTGTAGTGGGCGGCTTGCTGCGCACTTTTCTTGGCCGATTTCTCGGCGCCCTGGTGGCGGGTGGCGTGTCCTTTTTTGGCGCATGGCTGTTGCTCGGTTCTTTCATGACCGCGCTGGTCATTGCCCTCATCGTGTCCTTGATTACCATCGCCGGCGGTAGCCGGGGCGGCCCTTTCATCGGCGGGGGAGGGAGCGGCGGTTTTGGCGGCGGAGGCGGATTCTCTGGCGGAGGCGGTAGTTTTGGCGGGGGAGGGGCTTCGGGGCGATGGTGAGAATATTGCGGCATCTGTTCATGCCTCATTGGCTGGTGAAACGTTATTTTCCCCACCATGTCCTGGCTGCCATCGAGCATGCGATCAGGAAATCCGAGGCCACGCACAGGGGTGAAATACGTTTCGTCGTGGAAGCGGGGCTGGATTTCTGGCCGCTCGTGCGCGGCCAGAAGGCTAGGGACCGGGCGCTGGAAGTGTTTTCGCAGTTGCGGATATGGGACACCGAATACAACAGCGGCATACTCGTTTACCTTCTGCTCGCCGACCGCGATGTGGAAATCGTCGCTGACCGGGGCATTCACATGCGAGCCGGCGAGGCGGAGTGGCGGCGCATCTGCGGCATGATGGAAGAGGCGTTCCGCCAGGGGCACTTCGAGCAGGGCGTACTGGCGGGCATCGGTGAAATCTCCGCGCTCCTGGCGCGGCACTTTCCGGCATCCGGGGTCAAGCCCAACGAACTGTCCGACAGGCCGGTCGTGTTATGAGGACACCACGCGCCGGTGGCGGTAGTGAATCAGCCACATTGAAATACTGACGAAGGCGCCGAAAATGAGGGTGATGGTGTTGATGGGCAGTTCGGCCCTGACCATCGCGGCGTAGCCGCCGAGCAGCAACAAGATGCTGATGTTTTCGTTGAAATTCTGCACTGCGATGGAGTGACCCGCGCCCATCAGCAAATGGCCGCGGTGTTGCAGCAGGGCATTCATCGGCACAACGAAAAACCCTCCCAGCGCGCCGATGACGAACAGCAGCGCGATGGCTACTCGCCAGTCGCTGACAAAGACCATCGACATCACGGTAAACCCCATCAGGATGCCGGTCGGCAAGACCTTGACAGCTTTTTCCAGGACCACGAAGCGCCCCGCGATGACCGCGCCCGCGGCAATACCCACGGCTACCACGGCAGTGAGCTGGGTAGCTCTTTCCAGGTCGAATTTCAGCGCCAGCCCGGCCCAGGTCAGCACGACCAGGCGCAAGGTTGCGCCGGCGCCCCAGAACAAAGTGGTCACGGCCAGGGAAATCTGGCCTTGCGGGTCGCGCCACAACAGCACGAAGGCGTGCCAGAAGTCGTGCAGCAAGTACAGTGGATTCTTCTTCGGCGGCTTGTGGTCGATGGCCACGCGGGGAATGAACAGGTTGAAAATGGCCGCGCCGATATAAAGACAGGTAGTGACGATGATGGCGAACCTGGGCGCGCTGATGTTGATATTCAGGCTGCCCAGTGCGGCGGTGGCGAAAGCCGGACTCAGCAGGATGCCGCCGATGATCGCGCCGAGCACGATGGCGGCGACCGTCGCGCCTTCCATCCAGCTGTTGGCGATGACCAGTTTATGCGGCGGCAGGTATTCGGTGAGAATACCGTATTTGGCCGGGGAATAAGCTGCCGCGCCCAGGCCCACGATCCCGTAGGCATACAGTGGCTGCATGCCGAACAGCATGCCGGTGCAACCGATGAATTTGATGATGTTGCTGATGAACATCACCCGTCCCTTGGGAATGGCATCGGAAAAGGCGCCTACGAAAGGCGCAAGCAGAATGTAGGAGACAACGAAAAATTGCTGCAATACCGGCGTGTGCCAGTCCGGCGCGTTGAGTTCCCTCAGCAGCGCTATGGCGGCAAAAAGCAGGGCATTGTCGGCCAGGGCGGACAGGAACTGCGCCGTGAGTATGATGTAAAAACCGAGGTTCATCAGCTCGCGGCAGGTGCTTTTGAAGAGGCTGGTCGCATGGGTCAGGCTTTATACCATGAAACCACGGCGGCTGTCTCGCCGCTGCCCGCCGTTACTTGATTTCACTCAGCAGGCGATCGATCATGCCTTCTGCCTGGATGGCGTAGCCGCCGCCGAACAGGTTGGCGTGGTTGAGGATGTGATACAGGTTATAAAGCGTCTTGCGCGTGGCGTAGCCGGGATCGGGCGGGAAGTCCTCCCGGTAAGCAGCATGAAAGCGGGGCGAAAAACCGCCGAACAGCTCGGTCATGGCCAGATCGGTTTCCCGGTCGCCATAGTAAACCGCCGGATCGAAGATCACCGGTTCGCCCTCCGGAGTCGCGCCGATATTGCCGCCCCACAGGTCACCGTGCAACAGTGAAGCTCGTGGCGCATAAGCGGAAAAGAAAAGGGGCAGGGCGTCCAGCAACTGTTCGCCCTTGTCCAGCAACCGGCCGCTCAGGCCATTGCGGCCTGCGAGAGCGAGCTGGAAGCCCAGCCTCTGCTCGCCCCAGAATGCGGCCCAATCCGTGTTCCATGCGTTGATCTGCGGCGTCGAACCGATGGTGTTGTCGCGCCACCAGCCGTGGCTGTTCCCGGTGTGTCTGTGCATGCGCGCCAGTCGCTGCCCAAGGCGCTCGCAACAGGCCGCGCCGCAGCTCGCCATTTCGATGTATTCCAAAACCAGGAAAGAAGCATTCCCCGCCATGCCCCGGCAGATCGGCTCGGGCAGCCGGATCGATTCGCTGGCGCCGAGTTCGAGCAAGCCTTCCGCTTCCGCTTCGAACATGGCCGCCTTGTCTGGCGCATTGAGCTTGACGAAGAAGCGCCTGCCGCCGCCCGAAAGGCGAAAGGTGGCGTTGATGCAGCCTCCACCCATGCTTTCCAGCCGCTCTGCCGTGAACACCTGATGGATGGCTGCGGAAATTTCCCGCGCAATTTCGCGCCACAATTGAGGGGGACTTGTAACGAGCTTCATGAGTTACATCGGATTCTTCATTTGTTTTCTGGAATCGGCCGATGCCGCGATTGCAGGCGTTTCAATGCCTATCGCGAGTCAGCGCGGACACAAAGCCGATATCCTCCGCATTTAGCGGGCAGCAAGCAAGCGATCTATGGCATTTTGCCCCATGCGCCTGTTCGTCGAGTGGCGAAATGCCTGTCAGGACACCTCCCAACAAAAAATAAATCAGCATTGAATCATGGAGATGGAAGACAGGCCCTGGCTGGCACGGTTTCCGCTATACCAATCGTCAGGCGGCATAACACCGTCACCATCACCCAGGAGGAGAATCCATGAACAAAAAAACCATTGGCCTTGCTGCCCTTGCGCTGGTCGCGGGCACGGCAGTCCAGGCAGCGGACCTGCCGTCGAATATCCTGTATGACGCCAATAGCGAGAAAAAGACTCTCTGGCCGCAACCCGTTGTCAATAGCGGCGTACTGAAATACAACGAGCATCGCCAGGATCTTTCCAGATGGCCCACCTTGAGCTATGAGGACAAACGCCCTACCCGCAAGGCCGAAACGGTTGAACTGAAAGGCGATCTCAACGGCGATGCCAAGCGCGGCAAGGAAATCGCGATGAACACCCAGCGGGGCAACTGCTGGGCCTGCCACGTCCTGCCCGGCGACCCTCAGGGCGGCACCGGCGGCCCGACCCTGGTTGGCTTCAAGCATCGCGGCTACCCCGATTCCTACGTCTATCAGACGATTTGGGACAGGCGGGCGATCAACCCCGGCGCGATCATGCCGCCTTATGGCACAAACGGCGTGCTGCCCGAACAGGATATCCGCGACCTCGTCGCTTTCCTGCAATCCCTCGACTGAACCGTCCCCGGAGAAAACCCATGCGTAAACCCATCATTCTGGCATCGCTCGCCCTGGCAGCCATTGCCGGCGGTGCTGCCGCCGCGGAAAAACCCTACCGCGACATGATTCCCTACATCGACTACAGCAATCCTGCCGCCAGTGGCGATGCGAAGCACACCAACACCTACCAGTACTGGAAAGATCGCGACAAGCTCGACCCCGCACGGGTCACGAGCGGTCAACTCAATTGGACCACCAACTGGAAATTCATGGATGCGCCCTATAACGACACCCTGCACGGCGGTTACGTGGCCCAGGACCGGGGTGAAGAACTCTTCAAGCGGCTCAATGCCACGGGCGCGTTCGCTGCCTGTCTTGGCGCCAGGAATAATGACCTGAAGGGTTTGCGCCTGCAATATCCACAGTTCCGCGAGGATATGAATCGGGTAGTGGGCATGGAGGCAATGATCGAACAGTGTGCCGAAAAACAGGGCATGAAGCTGGAAAACGGCAGCTATGACAATTCCGCCGTATCGATCTACATCGGCGCCTTCAGCAACGGCATGCCCATCAAGATCGACGTTTCCAAAGGCCCCCTGAAAGAATCCTTCGAGCACGGAAAGGAGCTGTTCCATACCCGTGTCGGCTGGACCAACTTTGCCTGTGCCACCTGCCACGTAAACCTCGTTGGCAAGAGCCTGCGTGGACAGACGCCGACCACGCACTTCGGCGATGCCTCTCACTGGCCAACCTATCGCACCAAGGATGAATTGCAGTCGCTCCATGTGCGCTTTACCGAATGCAACCGCAACGCCGGCACTCAGCCACTCAAGATTGGCAGCCAGGAATATACGGATATCGAAGTATTCCTCACCGCCCTGACGAACGGCTACCCCGTTTCCCTGCCCAGTGCGCGGGACTGAGGAAACTGAGGAATTTACACCATGAAAATGAAAGGAAATACCACCATGAACCCACTCCGCAGAACATTTTTGAAAGGCACCGGCGCCGCCGGCACGGTAGCCGTGGCCATCGCAGCCGGCCTGCTCAAGCCCGGCCAGGTGCTGGCTGCCGACTGGAACAAGACGGCCTTC
>JAQTLK010000035.1 GCA_028714955.1 Sulfuricella sp. | reverse complement strand
CCCATCCGACAAGCGCCCACACTTATTGGCTGTATTTTTTTAAAGAACGTTTGCTGCTTCTCTTCTCTTACCGCTTCTCGCCTCAGCGAGAGGTGCGCATTATACAGTCACCGTTCGCCGCGTCAAGAAGTTTTTTGAGTCTTTCTTCTTGCTTCGTCGCGATGATCTGCAACGAAGGTGCGCATCTTACAGGGCTTAATTTTTTTGTCAAACCCTTTATTTTCGCACCTCCCGGCGGGTTTCACTGTTTCGCTTTGCCGTCGAGAGGTGCGCATTATACGGGGCTCGGAACGGTGGTCAAGACTTATTTTCAACTTTGTAAAAAGAGCATTGCGCAGCCATGACAAATCATGGAGTTAAACCCATTATCTCACTTACGCGCAGAATTCAGACAAGCCGCACACGCGCGAATTTGCGCTTCCCAACCTGAATTACAAACGGGTCGGTCCCTTTCAACAGAAGACCCTTGTCGCTCACTTTTTCACCGTTTATCTTGATTCCGCCCTGATCGATCATCCGCATAGCCTCGGATGTGCTGGCAGTGAGTCCTGCCAGCTTGATCGCCTGTGCAATGGATAAGCCCTCGCCCACCGTTGGCAGGCCAAATTCCGGCATATCGTCAGGCACGGCGCCCTGGCGGAAGCGGGCCTCAAATTCCGCCAGGGCGTTTTCTGCTGCCGCCTTGTTATGGAACCTGGTAATGATTTCCTGAGCGAAGCCGACTTTAATGTCGCGCGGATTGCGCCCATCGCTTACATCTTTTTTCCACTGCCCCACCACGCTCAGGGGTTCGAAGGACAGCAACTCTATATAACGCCACATCAAATCATCGGAAACAGACATCAGTTTGCCGAACATCTCATTGGGCGGCTCATGTATGCCTATATAGTTGCCCAGGGACTTGGACATTTTGTTGACGCCATCCAACCCCTCCAGGATCGGCATGGTCATGACCACCTGCGGGGATTGCCCATAATGCTTCTGCAGTTCGCGCCCGACGAGCAGATTGAACTTCTGGTCGGTTCCGCCCAGTTCGACATCTGCTTTCATGGCGACCGAATCGTAGCCCTGGATGAGCGGGTATAGAAATTCATGAATTGCAATCGGCTGTCCAGATACATAACGCTTGTGAAAATCGTCGCGCTCCAGCATTCGCGCCACCGTATGCTTGGCCGCCAGCGCAATCAGGTCGGCAGCGCTCATTTCCCCCATCCAACTGGAGTTGAACATTACCAGCGTCTTCTCCGGGTCAAGTATTTTGAAAATCTGCTGCTCGTAACTTCTCGCGTTCTCGATCACCTGGTCACGCGTCAAAGGCTTTCGCGTCACATTCTTGCCGGTGGGGTCACCGATCATCCCGGTAAAGTCCCCAATCAGGAACATCACTTCATGTCCAAGATCCTGAAACTGACGCAGCTTATTAATGAGCACGGTGTGCCCGAGGTGCAGATCCGGTGCAGTGGGGTCAAACCCCGCCTTGATACGCAACGGGCGTCCGGTCGCGAGCTTTTCGACCAGTTCCTGCTCCAGCAGCAACTCACTGCATCCACGTTTAATGGTCTGGAGAGACTCATTGACTCGACTCATCATAAATTTACCAATCTGAAAAAGTTTAGCTTTCCGCTGCCAGGGTTTTTTGTTAAGCTTGCGCGCATCCTTCAACACCAAAACCATACAGGCAGCATGCAGAACATCAAAGCAGGCATTTTATCCCAAAAGCTTTTTCGGACCGAACGAAAATTCCCTTTGCGTTGGCTTGTGGCACTTTCCGCCCTTCCTCTGTTTGGTGTTGTAGCGGCCTTCGGTATTGCTCCTGACACAGACGTCGAGCGTATCCCCGTACACACGGTGATCGAATCCTTGGCATTGCCCCGTGTCAGCACGCAAGCCTCATTGAACCAGCAATTCTGGCGCGAGGAACGCATACAGCGCGGAGATACGGTTGCCGACCTGCTTTCCCGCCTGAACGTCAACAGCCAAGATATCCTGGCATTTCTGAATGAAGCGAAACATGCCCAAGCGCTATATCAGTTAAAACCAGGGAAAACCATTCAGGCGCAAACCACCGAAGACGGTCAATTGCTTTCCCTGCGCTACCATTATGGTGGCGACACCATGCTGCTGGTTGAAAAGCAGGGCGATCACTTCAAGACCAGCGAACAGGCGCTTCCTCTTGAGCGCCAATTGGTAATGAAGTCAGGCCAGATCAGAAGCTCCCTGTTTGCCGCAACCGATGCAGCCAACATGCCTGACGCCATCGCCATCCAGATGGCCGATGTCTTTTCAACCGACATTGATTTTCACCGCGACCTGCAACGTGGCGATAAGTTCACCGTAGTTTACGAAGCCTTCTACAACAAGGGCGAACTGGTCAAGACCGGTCACATTCTGGCCGCAGAATTCATTAATAGCGGCAAAGCTTACCGTGCCGTTTATTTCCAGGAAAGTGATGGACACGGCGGATATTACACGGCTGACGGAAAAAACCTGCACAAGGCATTCTTGCGTTCACCGCTGGAGTTTTCACGCATTACTTCGGGCTTCACAACAGCTCGCTTCCACCCCATTCTGAAAGAATGGCGCGCACACAAGGGTGTTGATTATGGCGCGCCGATCGGCACCCGGGTCAAGGCCACGGCTGACGGCCTGGTCGAACTGGCAGGGCAACAGCGCGGCTACGGCAATATCATCATACTGAAGCATCAGGGCAAATTCGAAACCGTATACGGCCACCTTTCCGCTTTTGCCAGTGGCCTGCACAAAGGTCAGCACGTCAATCAGGGAGATGTGATTGGCTACGTCGGAATGACTGGCATGGCTACCGGTCCCCACCTGCACTACGAATTCAGGGTGGCGGGGGTGCAACGCAATCCGCTCTCGATAGAAGTGCCGACCGCATTCCCCATTGCCGCGAACCAGAAAGCCGAGTTCAACCGTATAGCCCAGCCCCTGCTGGCGGACCTGGACCTGTTACGCGGCACCAATCTTGCCGCACTGGAATAAGCCCACTCATCCGTGCCTGCACCTCATACCGCCGGGCTTTATGTCGGTCTCATGTCCGGCACCAGTCTGGATGGCGTGGATGCCGCACTGGTTGAAATCAGGGAAGAAGGATGCCGCCTCATCCAGGCCGTGTTTCATGCTTTCGATGACGACCTGCGCCATGAGTTGCTAGTACTTAACCAGGCCGGACACGATGAAATATTGCGCTTATCCTTGGCCGCAAACACACTGGCATCACGCTATGCAAGCGCCGTTCAGTCACTGCTGAATAAAGCCAATCTTTCTGCAACCGCCATTTCAGCGATCGGCTGTCACGGGCAGACCATTCGTCACCGCCCTGATCTTGGCTTCACGCTCCAGATCGGCAACGCAGCACTGCTTGCCGAGCTGACCGGGATCACCGTTGTTGCTGATTTCCGCAACCGAGATATTGCCGCTGGCGGACAAGGAGCGCCGCTGGTACCGGCTTTCCACGCCGCGGCATTTCGAAACGCGCAGCACAACCGCGTCATCGTCAATATCGGCGGCATCAGCAACCTGACATGGCTGCCGGCGACAGGAGTGGTAACCGGCTTCGACTGCGGACCGGGCAACCTCCTGCTTGATGGCTGGACGCAACAGCATCTGGGATCGCCGTTTGACCGGGATGGCACTTGGGCTGCAAGCGGCAAACTCATACCGGAATTGCTTCGAAACCTGCTGGATTTCCATTTCTTCACTGCCGCCCCACCCAAAAGCACGGGACGCGACATGTTCCATCTGGAATGGCTGCAGGATTTCCTGTCCGGCAATTATGCCCCGGCAGACATCCAAGCCACCTTGCTGGAGCTCAGTGCGCGTGCAATCTCGGACGCCATCCAGCAACACTGCAAGGAAGCCGATGAAGTCTATTTGTGCGGCGGAGGCGCACATAACATGGCATTGAAAAAGAGACTGGCGCAAATGCTGGCACCATTGCCATTAAAACTCACCAACGAACTGGGCATCGGCGCGGACTGGGTGGAAGCGACAGCCTTTGCCTGGCTGGCGTATCGTGCCCGACTTGGCCTGCCCGGCAATCTGCCTGAAGTTACCGGCGCGCGTGGCTCAAGAATATTGGGGGCAATTTACAGCGCCTGAACAAGGGGGGAACAACCCCTTGTTTTATCCAGGCAAGAAACCGATCAGGCAGAGAATGAAGAACCGCACCCACAGGTAGTCGTTGCGTTTGGATTCTTGATAACGAACTGTGCACCCTGCAAACCCTCTGTGTAATCAATCTCGGCGCCAACCAGATACTGAAAGCTCATCGGGTCGATCAGGAGGGTTACCCCATTTTTCTCGATCACGGTATCGTCGTCGTTCGTCACCTCGTCAAACGTAAAACCGTACTGAAAGCCCGAACAACCGCCGCCGGAAACGAATACGCGCAGTTTCAGGTCAGCGCTCCCCTCTTCCTCTATCAGACTTTTTACCTTGGCAGCCGCGTTATCGGTAAAAGTCAACGGGCTGGGCATTTCGGTCACTGCGTTCATGTTCACACTCCTTAGAATTGATACAAAAAGCCATTCTGCTAAACTAAAGAAAATTAGTCAACTACTAGCCGTTCCTTAATCGCCACAGAATCCGGGGAAGGCAAGGCAAGTTGCTCCTGATGCACCAACAATCTGACCAGCAATTGGCTGTAGCCTGAGCCGCCAGCAATCGGCTGCCCGTCTAAAGCTGTTTGAACCTGTCGCGTAATTGCACCAGTTCCTGCTCTGTGGCACCACGATCAAACCCGGGAAAATAGCTGCCGGTATCATACATCCACTACGCCAGCCCAATAACGAAACTCGACACCACTGCCATGAACAATCCGCGCCAGTACACATGCCACATGTGTTCGCACCGCAACCCGCCTGGCAGCTAGACCATATCGGCGCCTGACGGCACGGGCCACTTTTCTCATGGCAAAATAGGGATTTGCTGCAACCCTGTTGCCTCCGGCAAGCCAAAAAGAATATTCATATTTTGTACGGCTTGCCCG
Source organism: Sulfuricella sp. (assembly GCA_028714955.1). Classification (GTDB taxonomy): domain Bacteria; phylum Pseudomonadota; class Gammaproteobacteria; order Burkholderiales; family Sulfuricellaceae; genus Sulfurimicrobium. Next base: position 18,390 of record JAQTLK010000035.1, on the reverse strand, counting down.
GCAGCACCTTTGACCAGATTGTCGATTACCGACAGAATCACCACCGTATCACCGCCTTGCGGACGATGAACAGCGAGTCGACAGAAATTAGCCGAACGCACCGAACGGGTTTCGGGGTGGCGTCCCGATGGCAGCACATCAACAAAATACTCATTGGCGTAATGCTGCTCGTACAACGCTTGCAAATCCACCTCCTTGGTGAGACGCGCATAAAGCGTAGCGTGAATACCCCGGATCAAGGGCGTCAGATGCGGCACGAAAACAAGGCCCACAGGTACGCCTGCCCGACGCGACAAGCCTTGTTCGATTTCAGGAAGATGGCGATGACCTGCAACACCATAGGCCTTGAAGTTGTCGGAGGCTTCGCTGAAAAGAGCGGCCACCTCGGCTTTGCGCCCTGCACCGGAAACACCGGATTTGCAGTCGGCCACAAGCCCTTTCAGTTCTATTGCGCCAGCATCGATGAGCGGCATGAAACCCAGCTGCACCGCGGTAGGATAGCACCCAGGATTGGCGATCACCCGTGCGCCACTGATTTCACTGCGATTGATTTCAGGCAAGGCATACACGGCTTCGGCCGCGAGTTCAGGACAGGCATGCTGCATGCCATACCACTTTTCCCATAAGGGAATATCCTTGAACCGAAAATCCGCCGCCAGGTCGATCACCTTCACCCCGGCATCCACCAGCGTCTTCGCCTGCAGCATAGCAACGCCATTGGGCGTGGCAAAAAACACCACATCACACTGATGCAGAGGCGCTTCGGCCGGATCCTGAAACTTCAGGTTGACGCGCCCGCGCAGGTTGGGAAACATGTCGCTCACCGCCATGCCGGCTTCCTTGCGCGACGTAATGACTTCCAGATGCGCTTCGGGATGCTGTGCCAACAAACGCAGCAGCTCTACTCCGGTATATCCTGTCCCGCCTACAATGCCAACCTTGACCATAACCCACGCCCTTGTCACAAAAGACCTTAATCATAAAAGGACGCTCACTGTTAGGCAACCGTGACAGGCAATAAAAAAGCCGCCAAAGGGCGGCTTTTTTGGCGCCAAAGCGAATTAACGCTTGGAGAACTGCTTGGCGCGACGCGCCTTGCGCAAACCGACCTTTTTGCGCTCCACTTCGCGAGCATCGCGAGTGACCAGACCAGCCCTGGAAAGTTCACTTTTCAAATTTGCGTCATAGTCGATCAGGGCACGAGTGATGCCATGGCGCACCGCACCGGCCTGACCGGACTCACCGCCACCCGCCACGTTGACCATGATGTCAAAAGTGGTGAGGTTGTTGGTCAGTTCCAGTGGCTGGCGCACGACCATGCGGCCCGTTTCGCGGGAAAAGAATACGTCCACAGGCTTGCCGTTGACGACGATATTGCCGGAACCAGACTTCAAGAACACACGAGCGACAGAGCTCTTGCGGCGGCCGGTACCATAGTTGTAATTACCGATCATGGCGTTTCCTTAGATTTCCAATGCCTTGGGCTGTTGCGCGACGTGCTGATGCTCAGGCCCGCTGTAGCACTTGAGTTTTTTCAGCATGGCGTAGCCCAGTGGGCCTTTCGGCAGCATGCCCTTGACTGCTTTTTCCAGCACGCGGCCGGGAAAGCGCTGTTGCAGCTTGGTAAAGTTGGTGGTGTAAAGACCGCCGGGATATCCACTGTGGCGATGATACAGCTTGTCCTCAGCCTTGTTGCCGGTCACGCGCAGTTTTTCAACGTTGACGACAACGATATAATCGCCGGTGTCCACGTGCGGAGTGTATTCAGGCTTGTGCTTGCCGCGAAGACGCGATGCGATTTCGCTGGCCAACCGCCCCAAAACTTTATCGGTGGCGTCCACCACGAACCAGTCACGCTTGACTTCGTGCGATTTCGCAGAAAAAGTTTTCATGCAGGAATCCAGTTACTCAAATGGAGAAAGGGGCGCATTTTATTCCAGCTTTTGCCCCCCTGTCAAATAAAAAACAGGACGGGGCTTTATATCAACGGTTTTGGACGGCACCCAATCTGGTAATATTGCCATATCCCGCGCCGCTAGACGGCGCATCAACCAAGAAGGACTGTCAATGAAGGCACGTATCAAGTGGGCCGGGGAAGCCAGCTTCATCGGCGAAACCGAAAGCAGCCATGCGGTGGTGATGGATGGGCCCCCTGAAATGGGCGGACGCAACATCGGACCGCGCCCCATGGAAATGCTGCTGCTCGGTACCGGCGGCTGCACATCTTTCGACGTGGTACATATATTGAAGAAAAGTCGTCAGCGGATCACCGATTGCGTGGCCGAAATCGAAGCCGAACGGGCCAACGAAGATCCCAAAATTTTCACCAAGATTCATATTCATTTTATCGTAACGGGCAAGGCGCTGAAGCCTGAACAGGTGGAACGAGCGGTAAAACTCTCCGCGGAAAAATACTGCTCGGCCTCCATCATGCTTGGCAAGAGCGCTGAAATTACTCACGACTTCGAGATTGTCGAACAACCCTAGGAGCCTGTCGGACTTGAAGAATCGGCTGCAAATCCGTTGCGCTTCGATCCCCATTAAGTCCGACAGGCTGCCAGCCCACTTCATATGTTATACGCATTGCAAAATCGATACGCATCGCCTAAACTGATTTTCAATCCTTTTGGTCATTCTTAATATGCTGTTTATTAAATATAATATTCGGATCGCCTCATTCCTGATGGGGGGGTTAAGCTTTTGGGCCATGAATGCCGTGCATGCCGAGATATATAAGCAGGTGGATGCGCAGGGCCGCGTGACCTATTCCAACGTTCCCATGAAAGGCGCCGTCAAGCTCAATCTGGAGCCGCTGAACACAGTACCGGCGACACGCCCCAAGACCAGCGTTGCCTCCCCATCCGGCTTCCCCAAAGTGGATGGCGACACACAGAAAAAACGTGACGACACGCGACGCAGGATATTGGAAGAAGAGCTCGCGGCCGAAGAAAAATTGCTGGCGGAAGCATCGACACAGAAAGACCCGACAGCGGTTACGCTGCATGAAAAGAATGTCTCCGCCCTGAAAAAAGAGCTCGCCAATATCAAGTGACGCCGCCGCCTTTTCTCGGTCTGGAACACCTATCCACGGCGGTCATGCTGCTTGATGGGCATTTTCGCATCGCTTATGCCAATCCTGCCGCGGAGAACCTGTTCGAAATCAGCCTGGGTCACATCAAAGGCCTAGGCCTGCCGCAAGCATTGGGAGCAGTCACCGCGCTCACAGCTGCTGCCGAGCAGGCGCTTGGCAGCAATATTAGCGTCACCGAGCACGAGCTCATTTTTCCCAATGCCAGCAACACCCTGCTTTCAGTCAGCTGCACTATTACACCGCTGGAAATCGATGCGGTCAGGCTGATCCTGGAATTCCACCAGATCGACAAGCAACTCAAGATCGCGCGGGAAGAGCGCATGCTGTTGCAGCAGCAGGCCAACCGCGAATTGCTGCGCAACCTGGCCCACGAAATCAAGAACCCACTTGGCGGCCTGCGCGGGGCAGCGCAACTGCTGGAACTCGAGTTACCCAAACCGGAACTCAGGGAATACACCCAGGTGATCATCAAGGAAGCCGACCGTCTGCAGTCCCTGATGGACCGCATGCTTACCCCGCATCGCTTGCCGCAATACCGGCTCATCAACATTCACGAAGTGCTGGAGCGGGTGCGCAGCCTGTTGCTGGCGGAACACCCGCAAGGCATCACCATGCGCCGCGATTACGACACCAGTCTGCCGGATATCTCGGCCGACCAGGAGCAACTGATCCAGGTGATGCTCAACATCGCCCGCAACGCGGCCCAGGCGATGCATGGCCAAGGCGAGATCACCCTGCGCACGCGCATTGCCCGTCAGGTCACGCTGGCCAAAAAGCGCTACCGGCTTGCGTTAAAGGTTCAAATCATCGACAACGGCCCCGGCATTCCGGAAAACATACGCGAGAAAGTATTCTACCCTCTTGTTTCGGGCCGCGAAGGCGGTAGCGGGCTGGGGCTGACGCTGGCGCAAACTTTCGTTGCCCAGCACCACGGCTCAGTCGAATGCGACAGCCGTCAGGGGTACACGTGTTTTACAATACTGCTGCCAGTGGCTGAACCTTAGGGCTCGTAAATGAATAAGTTGGACTTATCTATTTACGAGCTCTTAAACCCGGATGTTTCATAAATTGACGCGCGCCCTCGCTGGTCTTTTGTCCCGTATGGAAATTTCGTTCAGTCGAGCGTATGAATAAAACGCCACTCCCTCACGAAATTCCCCTACAGGACAAAATCCTGCGCGATCATCACGCAAATTTATGAAACATCCGGTTTAACTGCGAATCAAGTGGCCAACATGAAACCGATCTGGATTATTGACGACGACCGTTCCATCCGCTGGGTGTTTGAAAAAACGCTGACGCGCGCCGGCCTGGATTTCAAGACTTTCTCTTCCGCACAGGAAGCACTGGTGGCCCTGGCTACCTCCTCGCCCCAGGTCGTGGTAAGCGATATACGCATGCCCGGCGAATCCGGGCTGGAATTATTGCAGCAACTAAAGCAGCGTTTTCCTGCGCTGCCGGTCATCATCATGACGGCGCATTCCGATCTGGAAAGTGCCGTTGCTGCGTTCCAAGGCGGCGCCTTCGAGTACCTGCCCAAACCCTTCGACATCGATCACGCAGTCGAGCTGATTCGCCGTGCCATGGATGAAAGCATGAGCCAGAGCGGCGTACAAGAAGCGCTCGAAGGCTCACCTGAAATTCTCGGCCAGGCGCCGGCGATGCAGGAGGTGTTTCGCGCCATTGGCCGCCTTTCGCAATCACATGTCACGGTACTGATAAACGGCGAGTCCGGCACCGGCAAGGAATTGGTTGCGCGCGCCCTTCATCGCCACAGCCCGCGCGCCGACAAACCCTTCATCGCCATCAATACCGCTGCCATCCCCCGCGACCTGCTTGAATCGGAACTATTCGGCCACGAGCGAGGCGCATTCACCGGCGCCCAAGCCATGCGGCGCGGACGTTTCGAACAGGCTGACGGCGGCACCCTGTTCCTGGACGAAATTGGCGACATGCCGCCCGAGCTGCAAACCCGTCTGCTGCGTGTTCTCTCCGACGGCCAATTCTACCGCGTCGGCGGACATTCCCCTGTCAAAGTCAACGTGCGCGTCATTGCCGCCACGCATCAGGACATGGAACAACGGGTCAAACAGGGATTGTTTCGCGAAGACCTGTTCCACCGTCTCAACGTCATCCGCTTGCGCCTGCCCCCGCTACGCGAAAGGCGCGAGGACATCCCGCTGCTGGCAAAATCATTTCTGCTGAAAAGCGCGCAGGAATTGGGTGTGGAAACCAAAAAACTTTCTGACGCAACGCTTAAATATCTTGCCACCCTCCCCTGGAGCGGCAATGTGCGCCAGCTCGAAAACGTCTGCCACTGGATCACCGTCATGGCGCCAGGCCAGAACGTGGAAGTGGCCGACCTGCCGCCCGAATTGCGCGAGGAGCGCCACGACCTGACGGCCACTGACTGGATAACCGCACTGGAACGAGTAGCCAACGATGCTTTCAATCGTGGCGAGAAAGGCATTATCGAGAATCTTGCTCACCAGTTTGAGCGCGCACTGATCTCCCAGGCACTCAGGCACACGGCGGGGCGTAAAATCGAAGCCGCGCAGCTGCTAGGTCTGGGTCGCAACACCCTGACGCGAAAAATTCAGGAACTGGGCATGGAAGACAGGGAAGCCTGACTCTTCTCCATCAACTGCGCAGCCTCGTGTTGCAGAAAGTCCTTGAAGCCAGCCGCCACTGGAGATAGCCGCTTGTTCTGGCGATGCACCACGAACCAGTGACGCACGATGGGAAACGAATCCACATCCAGGATGGCCAGGCGGCGCGTTTCCAGCTCCAGCGCCACAGTGTGCAGCGACACGATGCCCAGCCCCATGCCGGCCTGCACCGCCTGCTTGATGGCCTCGTTGGTGCTCATCACCATGCCGGCATTGAACGCGATGCCGTGTTCCTGAAAAAAACGCTCCATGGCGCCACGCGTACCCGAGCCGGGTTCGCGTACGAGAAAGGTCTCTCCCGTGAGTTGTTGCACCGCGATATGCTTCTTGCCGGCCAGCGCATGGCTTGGCGAGGCGATCACCACCAGCGGGTTCAGCATGAACGACTCGGCGGTCAGATCCTGGCCCTCCGGTGGCTGGCCCATGATGGCGAGGTCGGTTTCATTGTTGGCCAGTTGTTGCAGTAGCACCTCGCGGTTGGTGACGTCGAGATTGATCGTGACTTCGGGATGGCGCTGGCAAAAGTTCGCCAGCAGTTGTGGCGCAAAGTAGTTCGCCGTGCTCACCACGGTAATTTTCAGCCGCCCGTGCTCCATCCCTTTCATGCGCGACAGCACGCCTTCCATCTCATCAAGTTGCCCGGCGATGACGCGGCTGTAATGGAACATTTCCTGCCCAGCCTCGGTGAGAAATATCTTTTTGCCCATCTGCTCGAACAAGGGCAGGCCAACGCTATCCTCCAATTGCTTTACCTGCATCGATACAGCAGGTTGGCTTAAATGAAGCGCCTCGGCCGCACGCGAAAAGCTGCGCAGGCGAGCCACCGCTTCAAAGACCTTCAACTGGCGCAAGGTGAGGTGTAGCATGGGCATCCAAGTCAGTTATATCATAAGGATATACTTATGATAATAATCATAACAATTTAATGTTTCTTATACAAATTGACGGGTATAGTCCCCCTTATCGCATCAGCACCATTCCTTCGGGAATACTTTCATAACCACAGGAGAAAGCAATGGATCAATCCGCACGTTACGCAAACCTTGACCTCAAGGAAGATGAACTGATCAAGGGCGGCAAGCACATCCTCGTCGCCTACAAGATGAAGCCCAAGGCCGGTACCGGCTATCTGGAAGCAGCCGCTCACTTCGCCGCCGAATCCTCCACCGGCACCAACGTCGAAGTGTCCACCACCGATGATTTCACCAAGGGTGTCGACGCGCTGGTTTACCACATCGACGAAGCCAGCGAGGACATGCGCATCGCCTATCCGCTGGAACTGTTCGACCGCAACGTCACCGACGGCCGCTTCATGCTGGTTTCCTTCCTGACCCTCACCATCGGCAACAATCAGGGCATGGGCGACATCGCGCACGCCAAGATGATCGACTTCTACGTGCCCGAGCGCGTGGTTCAGATGTTCGACGGCCCGGCCAAGGACATCTCCGACCTGTGGCGCATCCTCGGTCGTCCGGTAGTCAACGGCGGCTACATCGCTGGCACCATCATCAAACCCAAGCTGGGCCTGCGTCCCGAGCCTTTCGCCAAGGCCGCCTACCAGTTCTGGCTGGGCGGCGATTTCATCAAGAACGACGAACCGCAAGGCAACCAGGTCTTCGCCCCAATCAAGAAGACCCTGCCGCTGGTGTATGACGCCATGAAGCGTGCCCAAGACGAAACCGGCCAGGCCAAGCTGTTCTCGATGAACATCACTGCCGACGACCACTACGAAATGTGCGCCCGCGCCGATTTCGCGCTGGAGACCTTCGGCCCGGACGCCGACAAGCTGGCCTTCCTGGTCGACGGTTTCGTCGGCGGTCCAGGCATGATTACCACTGCTCGACGCCAATACCCCAGCCAGTACCTGCACTACCACCGCGCCGGCCACGGCATGATTACGTCACCCAGCTCCAAGCGCGGCTACACCGCCTTCGTACTGGCCAAAATGTCCCGCCTGCAGGGCGCCTCGGGTATCCACGTCGGCACCATGGGCTACGGCAAGATGGAAGGCGAAGGCGACGACAAGATCATCGCCTACATGATCGAGCGCGACGAGTGCCAGGGTCCGGTCTACTTCCAGAAGTGGTACGGCATGAAGCCCACCACTCCGATCATCTCCGGCGGCATGAACGCCCTGCGCCTGCCCGGCTTCTTCGAGAACCTGGGCCACGGCAACGTAATCAACACCGCCGGCGGCGGCTCCTACGGCCACATCGACTCCCCGGCCGCCGGCGCGATCTCCCTGCGCCAATCGTATGAGTGCTGGAAGGCCGGTGCCGACCCGATTGAATTCGCGAAAGAACACAAGGAATTCGCCCGCGCCTTCGAATCCTTCCCCAAGGATGCCGACAAGCTGTTCCCGGGCTGGCGCGAAAAGCTGGGCGTACACAAATAAGTAAGTCCAAGTCTCAAAGCGATGCAGCGAAATGCGCCCCCACTTTGCTGGGGGCGTTTTTTTCCGGGTGAGGAAACCACTTTTCTCACACGGATTATGGAGAAAATCATGACCAGCAAAGATCAATACAAGATTCGCAAGGAACCTTTCTATCAGGCCCAAGGCAACGAGACGGCGCTTTACGAGGCTGCCTACGCCGCGCGCCTCCCTGTCATGATCAAGGGCCCGACCGGCTGCGGCAAATCCCGTTTCGTCGAGCACATGGCCTGGAAACTGGACAAGCCGCTGATTACCGTGGCCTGCAACGAGGACATGACGGCATCCGACCTGGTCGGCCGCTACCTGCTCGACGCCAACGGCACGCGCTGGCTCGACGGCCCGCTGACCACGGCGGCACGCATCGGCGCCATCTGCTACCTGGATGAAATCGTCGAAGCGCGCCAGGACACCACGGTAGTGATCCACCCCCTCACCGACCACCGCCGCACCCTCCCGCTGGACAAGAAGGGCGAGCTGCTTGAAGCGCACCCCGACTTTCAGCTGGTAATTTCCTACAATCCGGGCTATCAAAGCCTGATGAAAGATCTCAAGCAATCCACCAAGCAGCGCTTCACCGCTTTTGAATTCGATTATCCCGAAGCCGATCTGGAAGCCAGTATCGTGGCCAGGGAAACTGGCATGAACGAGGAACTGGCCGCCAAACTGGTCAAAATCGGCACTACTGCGCGGAATCTCAAGGGCCACGGCCTGGATGAAGGCATTTCCACCCGCCTGCTGGTGTACGCCGCCACTCTCATCAAAGGTGGCGTAGAGCCGCGTGATGCCTGCCGCATGGCCCTGGTGCGCCCGATCACCGACGATGCGGACATCCGTGACACGCTGGACCATGCCATCGACGCAACCTTTGCCTGAAGGATACGACCGTGGTCGAGGCCAACACCGAATACGAACACCCCCTCATGAAGGGCTATCGCGAGCAGCTCAATTGTGGCTTTCCGCAAGTCAGGGATATCTTCGATGACTGCATGGCCGAAGCGCTCTCCGTGTTGTCCGGGGAGGGCATCGCCGCCTATCTGGAAGCGGCCGGCTTTCTGTGCAGGATGGGGCGCGGCGTCGAGCCGGTACTGATTTTCCTCGAAGAATGGCCCTCTGTTGCCAGGACACTGGGTGAATCCGTCCTGCCGGCGGTCATGGAATTCATCCACAAAATACACAAGTCACCCAACGGCAGGGCGATCGTGCCATTCCTGCAGACGCTGGCGGCCACGGCCAGAAGGCTTCACTCCCAGGAGCAGGTGCAGGACTACATGAATATGGCGCTGGATTTCATGAATCGCACCACCGGTTCGATTCATGGCATCCACACCACTTTTCCCAGCCCCGGTCTGCCCTGTCTTTTCACCCAGACACCCTACCTGCTGAGCCAGATCCCCCTGCAAGGACTGAAAAACTGGGTCGAGTACGGCATACGCAATTACGGCGATCATCCGGAACGCCAGACCGACTATTTCAGCCTGCAATCGGCTGACAGCAAGGCTGTCATGCAGCGCGAACGCCACGGGACCCTGCTGGTGGACCACGAACGCAAGCTGGACCTCTATCTGCGTGGCCTGTGGAAATATCACGACCACCTCGTGCCCTATTCCCTGGGTTTCGACGAGTTGCGCAAGCCTGTTCCCTATTACGACAAGCTCGGCATTCGCCTGCCTGATGTCCATGACGACTTCAACGGCATCGCCGGTATTGACCGCTACCGCGCCACACTGGCCCACATCATGGGCCACAAACGCTGGACCACGGCGATTTTCGCCGACAATTTCAGTCCCTTCCAGCGCCTGGCGGTCGAATTCTTCGAAGATGCCCGTGTCGAATGCTTGGCGATGCGCGAATACCCCGGTCTGCGCCATATTTTTGCGGCACTGCATCCCAAACCGGTGGAAGATGCGTGCGACCCGGAAACCACCTCCTGCCTGCGCCATCGTCTGGCCATGCTGTCGCGCGCCCTGCTTGATCCGCAACACGACTATCGCGATGCCGATCTCAACATCTTCGTCGAGCGCTTCCACAAAGTCATGAGCAAAGGAACTTCCAGCACCGAGGAAATCGCCGAACTCGCCCTCAACTATGTTGCCAAGACCCGCATCCAGAGCGACCAGTTCGCCAAGGTGCATTTCGACGATACCGAGGTAAGCTACCGTGACGACAATCGTCACATGTGGCGCTTCCACGAGCAGAGCGACGATGAAGAGATGTTCGATGAGCACCGTAAAATCGAATGGGAAGAAGAGCCTACCAGCCTGCCGCCGCGCCACTACCCCGAATGGGACTACCTCAGCCAGACATTCCGTCCGGACTGGGTGAGCGTGTACGAAGCTTTGCATCCCAAGGGCAATGCGGCCGACATCGACAAGCTGCTGGAAAAGAATGCTGCCCTGGCCAAACACCTGAAACGCATGCTGGACCTGCTCAAGCCCCAGGAAAAAGTGCGCATCCGCTACCAGGAAGACGGCAGCGAACTGGATCTGGACATCGCCCTGCGTTCCCTGATCGACTTCAAGAGCGGCGCCAGCCCCGACCCGCGCATCAATATGAGCCACAAGACCAGCGGGCGGGACATTGCGGTAATGTTGCTGCTCGACCTGTCGGAATCCCTCAACGAAAAGATTGCGGGGACCGAGCAAACCATACTCGAACTCAGCCAGGAGGCGGTCTCGCTGCTGGCCTGGGCAATCGACAAACTGGGTGACCCCTTCGCCATCGGTGGCTTCCATTCCAACACCCGCCACGACGTGCGCTACCTCCACGTCAAGGGCTACAGCGAGCACTGGGACGATGAAGTGAAAGCGCGTCTGGCTGCGATGTCCGCGCAATACTCCACGCGCATGGGCGCCGCCATGCGCCACGCCGCCCACTACCTGGAAAACCAGAAGGCCGAAAAGAAACTCATGCTCATCCTCACCGATGGCCAGCCCGCCGACGTGGACACCAAGGACGAACGCACGCTGATCGAAGATGCGCGCCAAGCCGTGAAGGAGCTCGACGCCAAGGGCATTTACGCCTACTGCATCAATCTTGACCCCAAGGCGGATGAATACGTCAGCGATATTTTTGGCAAGCAGTACACCGTGGTGGATAATATCCAGCGCCTCCCGGAGCGTCTGCCGGAACTATTCATGGCGCTCACCAAGTAAACCCCATGATACTCGACACACTTGCCAATGCTGCCCGCTACGCCCCCTTGCACGCCCTTTTCCCGCGTGCCTTCGAGTTCCTGCGCAGCCCCGGCCTGAAGGCGCTGGCGCCGGGCCGTCATCCCATCGAGGACGAGAGACTCTTCGCGATTGTGGAGATAGCTGCCGGGCGCAACCGCGACCAGGCCAAACTGGAGTGTCACCGCAGGTACATCGATATCCAGTTCGTGGTGGAAGGCACGGACGAGATGGGCTGGAAGGCCTCATGCGACTGCCGGGAGCCGCTTGCCGATTACCTGGCCGAGAAAGATATCCAGTTCTTCCGCGACACGCCGGCAAGCTGGATTGCCACGCCACCCGGTGCTTTCTGCATCTTTTTCCCGCAGGATGCGCACGCGCCGCTGGTCAGCAACAGTCAAATCCACAAGGTGATTCTCAAGATTGCCGTCGCATAATCGCACCGTGATACTGCACGAAATCCGCTCAAGGCTGGCCAGCCTCGCCAGCCCCGAGACCGCTCGCATCCTGCAAGGCTTCTTCAAAACCGGGCCAGGGCAATATGGCGAGGGAGACAGGTTTCTTGGCGTCAGGGTTCCGGCAATCCGTGCCCTGTCGAGGAATTTCCCGGATGTGGAACTCGACACGGTAGCCGACCTGCTTCGCTCCCACTGGCATGAAGAGCGTCTGCTGGCACTGCTTCTTCTGATGCGCCATTTTGCCGAGGGTGCGCCTCATGAACGCCAGAGCGCATATCAGACCTATCTTGCCAATACGGCATGGATCAACAACTGGGATCTGGTTGACCTTTCCGCACCGCACGTGCCAGGCGCCTACCTTGCAGACCAGGCGCGCGCGCCGCTGTATCGGCTGGCGCGTTCACCCGCATGGTGGGAACGGCGCATCGCCATGGTGGCGACCCTGCACTTCATCCGGCACGATGACTTCGACGACGCCCTGCGACTTGCCGAACACCTGCTGAACGACCGCGAGGACCTGCTACACAAGGCCAGCGGCTGGATGCTGAGAGAGGTGGGCAAACGCGACCAGAAAAGACTGGAAACATTCCTGCAGCAACACAGCCGGGCCATGCCGCGCACCATGCTGCGCTATGCCATCGAACGTTTGCCAGAAACTTTGCGCCTGGCTTATCTGAGAAAATGATTGGCAAGTCAGGTGGCAGTCCGGACTGCCTCAATCCGGGGTAAAATCCGGACTTACGATTTCTGAGGAATTGCCATGACCGATGCCTTGTTCCAGACCAACATCAAAAGCCTCAAGCTGCTCAACCGCGGCAAGGTGCGCGACATTTACGAAGTAGATGGCGAGAAGCTGCTGATCGTCACCACCGACCGCCTGTCGGCGTTTGATGTCGTCTTGCCCACACCCATTCCCGGCAAGGGACAGGTGCTGACCGCCGTTTCCAATTTCTGGTTTGAGAAACTCAAGCACATCGTTCCCAACCAACTCACGGGCATATCACCCGAATCCGTGGTTGCGGGCGAGGAGAAGGATCAGGTCGCCGGGCGCGCCCTGGTGGTCAAAAGGCTCAAACCCCTGCCGATCGAAGCCATCGTGCGCGGCTACCTGGCCGGATCCGGCTGGAAAGAATACCAGGAGAGCCGGAGCGTTTGCAGCATACCCCTGCCGGCCGGATTGCGTGAAGCGGACAAGCTGCCGCAACCGCTTTTCACCCCTTCTACCAAGGCCGAAGTCGGCGCTCACGATGAAAACATCAGCTTTGCCAGGGCCGAGGAACTGCTCGGCCCAGCGCTGGCCGCACAGGTGCGCGATGTCTGCGTCGCGCTTTATGTTGAAGCCGCTGAGTTTGCCGCGACCAAGGGCATCATCATCGCCGATACCAAATTCGAGTTCGGGCTGGACGAAGCCGGCAAGCTCTACCTCATCGACGAAGCCCTGACGCCCGATTCCTCGCGTTTCTGGCCGGCGGACCAATACCAGCCCGGCACCAATCCGCCCAGTTTCGACAAGCAATACGTGCGCGACTGGCTGGAATCCATTGGCTGGAACAAAAAACCGCCCGCACCCCAACTTCCCGTTGAAGTTGCTGCAAAAACCGGCGAGAAATACCGCGAGGCGCTCAACCGTCTGACCGGAAGCTAAACAAAACAGTCCCTATCATACCTGCCTTTTCGAGGAACCCATCCGTGGCAACGCCCAAGAAGACCTCATCCCCCAAGCCCTCCGCCAAAATCCTGGTCGGTATCCTCACCGGTAGCCCCAACGACCTGCCCACCGTCGTCAAGGTGCGCGACACCCTTGGCGAGCTCGGCATTCCCAGCGAAATCGTGGTAGCCTCGGCGCACCGCACGCCAGACAAGGTGATCGCCTACATTGAGCGGGCCCACAGGGAAGACGTGCAGGTATTGATCGGTTGCGCCGGCATGGCAGCCCATCTGGCTGGTGTCATAGCCGGCCACACCCGCCTGCCGGTGATCGGCCTGCCGCTCTCGGGTGGCATCGCATCCGGCCTCGATGCGTTGCTCTCGACCGTGCAAATGCCCCCCGGGGTACCAGTTGCCACCGTGGCGGTTGATGGCAGCAGGAATGCCGCCATGCTGGCCGCGCGCATCCTGGCACTGAAATATCCGGAAATCAACGCGGCGCTTGAAAAAGCAGCCAGGAAAGAGCGTGACCGTTACGAGCAGAGCGCAGACGATGCGCTGTCAAAATTGATGGAAGGTAAAAAGGGTTAAGCCTTTTTGTCTAACCCTTCCTATTTGGCAGGGCGGTCATGGTTGCATCATGTTACTGAGCCAGCCCAACATGGGGAGAATTATGGGAATTTAGTGCGATTTACCTGTTGGCACATACTTGTTATCGTTGTTGCGATGCGAAAACTTTACATTCTCGGCAGCACTTGTTATCTTGCGCACTGGAGATGGCATACCTCCCGGAGTTCTTGCTCTCAACCGCCCGCAAGGGCTGATGATGCCTACCGATAACCCGGCAACGGGGCGGTAGGTATTTTTTTCGCCCCTCTGCAGGAACGATCAATTTAGGCGGAGATGGTATGGGCCTCTACAGTTTTCTCGCGGTAGGTATTGGTGCGGCGTTCGGTGCGTGCGCTGGTGGCTGGGCGTTCCGTTCGATCCGGTTTTTCCCACTCTACCCCTCGGTACGTTGTCGGCTAACTTGGCCGGCGGTTATCTGGTCGGGGTGGCAATCGCTTTCTTTGCCGAACATGCTGACCTCCCCTCGGAGATGCGACTGTTCGTCGTCACCGGATTCATGGGTGGTCTCACCACCTTTTCCACATTTTCCGCCGAGGCGGTGACGCTTATTTCCCGAAGCGAATACGTCTGGGCGTTGGCACACACAGCAGTGCATCTGGGCAGGTCGTTATCATGACAACACTGGGCATGTTGACTGTCAGCCAGCTCAAAGCGAACGATCATGGCGATTCGCCGCCCCGAATCATGAAACAGCGATTCGCCATGATCGTTTCCCTCACCCCGGCCCTCCCAAAGGGCGAGTGGAACGAGGAAACGCTTCGCGTTGTTCATACATCAAGGGGAGCCGCATAATGAACAACGGTTCACCAAGCTGCCCGTCTGTCACCCCGAGCGTCCTGGATGAGGAGTACACCATGTCAACTTCCACTAACTGGTTCTACTGGGCGCTAATGTCGGCGGTCTTTGCTGCGCTCACCGCCATCTTTGCCAAAATCGGCATCAAAGGTGTCGATTCAGACCTGGCTACTCTGATTCGAACCGCAATCATCATAGTCGTACTCTCGTCCTTCGTTTGGTTCGCTGGAAAATGGAGCAATCCGTTTGAGCTGTCTTCCAGGACATGGATCTTTCTTTCTCTCTCCGGTCTCGCTACAGGCGCCTCGTGGGTTTGCTACTTCCGCGCCCTGCAAATTGGCGATGCATCGAAAGTGGCGCCCGTTGACAAACTGAGTTTGGTTCTCGTTGCCGTCTTCGCTTTTACGTTCCTCGGTGAACGCCCATCGTTGCGCGAGTGGTCTGGCATTGCCATGGTCGCGGGCGGCGTGCTGGTTCTTGCGTTCAAACGTTGAGGTTAACAAACAGCGGTTCAAGTCACAGAGAAAGACGTGTTATTTCATGTTTTGTAAGCTCCCCCAAAAAGTGCGACGAACAAGAGAAATTCCAAAATATTTAACCCAAGGAGGAATACACCATGCAAGGCATTTACCTCAAATTCTACGTGCACGAAAATCGCAACCATCACCACACGCTGGTCTATGAATGGTTGCTGGAACAGGCGAAGAAGCTGGGCATACACGGCGGCTCGGCATTCAAGGCCATTGCCGGTTTTGGGCGTCACGGCATCTTGCATGAAGACCATTTTTTCGAACTGGCGGGAGACCTGCCGGTGGAAGTGGTGTTCATGTTAAGCGAGGAGGAAGCCGAACGGCTTCTGGAAATGATCCGGGTCGAGGGCTTGACCTTGTTCTACGTCAGGATGCCCGCCGAATACGGCGTCATCAATGGCGAAAAATCGTCTGCCACCCGGGGAGAAAACTCATGACCGAGATCTGGGCTCAGGCTGCTTTGTGGTTGGGGCTGGCCCTGGTAGCCACCATGTTGTCGATCTGGCTGCGCGTCGCCACCGCGCTATCGGAGATCGTTGTCGGCACTGTGGTCCAGCTCATCATCGGAGCGACGCTCGGTGGCGCACTGCTGACGGGCGACGCCACCTGGATCAAGTTCCTGTCCGGCGCCGGGGCCATCCTGCTCACCTTCCTGGCCGGCGCGGAGCTGGACCCGGTGGTGTTCAAGAGCCAGTGGAAGCCGACGCTGGCCATCGGCCTGGTGGGCTTCATTGCTCCCTTTCTGATTTGCGCGGCGGCGGCCCACTGGTGGCTGGGCTGGAGCGTGGATGCCAGTTGGCTGGCGGGCGTCGCCATGTCCACTACTTCGGTAGCCGTGGTCTATGCGGTGATGCTGGAATTCGGCCTCAATACCACCAACTACGGCAAGGGGGTGCTGGCGGCTTGCTTCGTCAACGACCTCGCCACGGTGATCGCACTGGGCCTGCTGTTCTCGCCCTTTACATGGAAAACCTTGGTGTTCGTCGCCGGAATTGTCGCCGCCGCTTTAATCCTGCCGCGTGTTGTGCCGCGTTTCTTCAAGCGCTACGGCAACCGGCCATCGGAGCTGGAAGTCAAGTTCCTCATGCTGTGCCTGTTCGGTCTGGGCGCGCTGGCTGGCTGGGCCGGCAGCGAGGCGGTGCTGCCCGCCTACCTGGTGGGCATGGTGCTGGCCGGCACGGTGGGCAAGGACCACGCGCTGGTGCGGCGACTGCGCACCCTGACGTTGGGTTTTCTCACGCCTTTCTATTTTATTCGCGCCGGCTCGCTGGTGTCGCTGCCGGCGTTACTCGCAGCGCCGCTGGGCTTCGTGATCCTGCTGGTGAGCAAGATGGCGGCCAAACTGGCCGGTGTTTACCCGGCCACACTGTTCTACAAATCTCCCCGGCAGGAGGCCATGTATACCACGCTGCTCATGTCCACGGGCCTGACCTTCGGCACCATCTCGGCGCTGTTCGGCCTTTCGCACGGCGTCATCAACCAGGCTGAGTATTCTGCCATCGTCGCGGCCGTAGTGGCCAGTGCGGTCGTGCCCACGCTCATCGCCAATGCCTTCTTCCTGCCGCGGCATCTGCTGAAAGCATCCGTTGAAAAAGATACCAATAACTAACTAACGATCATGGCGATTCGCCGCCCCGAATCATGAAATAGCGATTCGCCATGATCGTTTCCCTCACCCCCGCCCTCTCCCAAAGGGCGAGGGGGACGAGGAAACGCTTCGCGTTGTTTCACATTAAGGAGACCATCATGATCAAGAAAATACTCATCGCATACGACGGTTCGGATCCATCCAAGGCAGCCTTCGACTTCGCCCTGGATTTGGCCAATAAATACGGCTCGGAATTGCATATTCTCGCGGTGGCAAGTGCGCCCGAGTTTGGCGCAGAGGTGGAGACCGAGGCCATCATCGAAAGCTCTCGCCGTCATTACACCAAACTGTTGCACTCGCTGAAAACCAGGGTCGCTGGTTTGACGGCTAAATTCGAGGTGGTACTTGGGCATCCCGCCGAAAATATTGTGATCTACGCCGAAGAACACGGCATAGACCACATCGTGGTAGGCCATCGCGGGCATAGCCTGTTCGAGCGCTGGCTGCTTGGTTCGGTGGCGCGGCAGGTCATTGCTTATGCGCCCTGCGCGGTGACGGTGGTTCGATAGGCGAGGGGTCGACGCACCTCCACACCCTGGGGCAATGCCTGGCCGATGCCGGGACACTGGACGGCATGCCGCCCCCGAGTTGCCAACGCGAGCCGTTTCAGGACCACACGAAACGGCAAGTGCCGCTGGAAGCGCTGGGGACTTCGTCACCGAGAAGGGCAATCCCGCCAACGCCAAGGGCGCGCGCATGATCCGGCAGACGCGCAAGATTGACGCGGAAGCCTTCGCCTACCATTGCGACGTGTCCAATGAGTTCTGCTCCCTCTGGCAAGGCTGGAACCAGTGGATGTGGAAAACCTGCGCCGTCACTACGCCCTGACACTCAACCACTGGGTGGAACGCTACGAGGCTGGAGGCGACCGGTTGAGGCAAATTGCCGGCGAAAAGCACTGTGAAAGCTTCGCGCCCAGACCTGACGATCCAGACCAATGCCCCGGACGCGAGCGCAGGCCGGCCTTGAACTGAACCGGCGTCAAGACGAGATGGGCAGTCTTGGCGTCTTTACTAAGCCCAATTTAACGAAAGGAAAAAATCATGAACGACGAAAACGAAAAATTTTTTAGGTTCATTGCAAATATCCGACGCTGAGGACGCTATGCACATGAACCTGCAGCAGGCACGGAGATCGTGAGCGAAACCGATGTGGGTATGGCGCGCTCGCACAACGAGGATGCGGTCGCAACGGACGCAACCATGGGACTGGCGGTAATTGCCGATGGCATGGGTGGCTTCCGGGCCGGGTATTACATTGACATAAGATATGTTTCAAAATATACTCCGCATGTTGCGGGGGTGCCAATAGCCCTAGT
>JAQTLK010000034.1 GCA_028714955.1 Sulfuricella sp. | reverse complement strand
CGCTTCGATTCTTCAAGTCCGACAGGCTCCTAGCCAGGATATTTCGAAGAGGAAATTCCGAGCTTTTTCATCTTTTCCCACAAATTTTTGCGGCTGATGCCGAGGCTTTCCGCGGTACGGCCGAGGTGGGCATCGTTACGCGCCAGGGCGTTGCGGATGTACCGCTCCTCGCAGCTTTGCAGGTAGCTGCCGAGTTCCTTGTTGTCCGCGGGCGCCGGCTGTTCTCCTTCCTCGAACAAGGCCTCGGGCTCCAGCAGCGGGCCGGGGGTGAGGATCGAAGCGCGCTCGATGGCATGGCGAAGCTCGCGGATGTTGCCCGGCCAGGCGTGGGCCAGCAAAACTTCTTCACCGGCCCGTGAAAGCTGCTTGCGTTCCCCCTTGGCCGCCTGTTCTTCGAGGAAGCGGTGGGCGAACCACAGGATGTCCTCGCGCCGTTCCCGCAGCGGCGGAACCTTGATTTGAATGACGTGGATGCGGTAGTACAGGTCTTCGCGGAAAGCGCCGTCTTCCACCATCTTGCGCAGGTCACGGTGGGTGGCGCAGATCAGCCGCAGGTTGACGGCAATTTCAGCGTTGCCGCCGACGCGCACGATCCTGCGCTCCTGTACGGCGCGCAGCAGTTTGACCTGCATGAGCAGCGGGGTATCGCCGATTTCGTCGAGAAACAGCGTGCCGCCATCGGCCTGCTCGAACACCCCCTTGCGCGCGCGCGCAGCTCCGGTGAACGCTCCCTTTTCGTGGCCGAACAGTTCGGCTTCGAGCAGCGATTCACTGATCGCGCCGCAATTGACCGCGACGAAGGGGCGGTCTTTGGTCCTGGGGTCGAGGTGGTGGATTTCTTGCGCGATCACTTCCTTGCCCACGCCGGATTCCCCGGTGATGAGAAGGGTGGGCGCATGCTGGGCAAGGCGGGGCAGGGTTTGCGCGATCTTGCGCATGGCGGGCGATATGCCCAGCCGACAGCTGTCTTCTTCGCATGGGGAGACGCGGTTGCCGCACAGGGCGCCCACCTTTTCCACCAGCCGGTCAAGGTCGAAGGGCTTGGTGATGTAATCGGCGGCGCCCAGCTTGAGCAGCGCCACGGCGCGGTCGATCGAGCCGTGGCCGGTGATGAAGAGAAACGGCGGCAGGCTGACGCCGCGTTCCAGCAGGCGTATGAAGATTTCCTCTCCGCTACCGTCGGGCAGACGGATGTCGCTCACCACAGCCGCGTAATCCTTGTCTCCAACTGCGGCCAGGGCCGACTGAGCGGTGCGGTGCCAGTCCACCCGGTAGCCTTCCAGCTCGAAACGGTCGAGCAGGGATTCGCCCATGATCTCATCGTCCTCGATCAGGCACAGGAATGGGGTTGGAATGTTGCTCATGATTCTTCCTGCAAGGGTAGGGTGACGGCAAAACGGGTTTCGCCGGGGTCGCTTTCCACCACGATGCCGCCGTTCAACTGGCGCGCGATCTGGTAGGTGACCCACAGGCCCAGGCCGTGGCCGTTACGGCTGAGGCGCGAAAAGGGTTCGAACAGGTAAGGCATGTCGTCGTCCTCGATATGGGCGCCATCGTTTTTGACCGCCAGGGTAAGGCTGCGGCTATCGCGGTAAATCAGACACTCGACGCGCTTGTCCGCGGCGCGGATGGCATTGAGGAGCAGATTGATGAGGATCTGCCGCACCAGTGTGGAGGGCAGTGACAGGTCGGTGGTGATGTCGTTTTCCCAAGCCAGTTCAACCCCTTTTCCGGCCGCTTCCGCCGCTACCAGCGTGCGCATGTCCTCGATGTCGCGGCGCGACAGCGGGTGGCTTTCAACCTTTGCTTCCACCAGCAGGGCCGCAACGGTGTCCTTGATCTGCGTCAGGCCACGTTCCAGCAGCGCCAGCGTCTTCAAGGTGCGCGGGTCGCCCGGGCCATGCTTCTTGTAGGTACTGATGGTGTTTAACATGCCGCCCAGGGGATTGTTGATCTCATGGGCGATCCCGGCGGAGAGGCGGCCCACTGCCGCCAGCCGCTCGCTCACCATCATTTCCTGCTCCAGTCTTTCCTTGTCCTTGAGTTCCTTGAGCATGCGCCTGAAGGAAGCGCCGGCGCGGCCTATTTCGTCGTGCGATTCGAACAGGTCGCAGTGGAGATGTTCCGGCACGTTGGGCCCGATCTGGTCCATGCAGGCGGCCAACCGGACCAGCGGCCCGGCCATGCGGTTGCCCCAGTACCAGGCGATGGGCAGCAGCACCGCCAGCGCCAGCAGGGTCATCAGCGCGGCGCGCTGGGCAATGCCGACGAAGCGGGGCAGGAACAGGCTCTTGGAATAACCCATGACCAGGGTTCCCAGGCGCGCCCCTCCGGATACGATGGGGATGGCGACGAACAGCCTGCCGGAATCGGGGCGGTCGATGACGGCTGGCTTGGCGTCGTTCCGGTCCGTTGCCATTTCGCTGATCGCGGCATATTCGGGATCGATCCGTCCCGGGTCGGCCAGCATGGGATATTGCGCGGGACGGGTGGAGGCATAAACCTGGCCCTTGGTGTCCAGCACCAGGATGGTTTCCGCGATCTGCGTCTGATCCTGGCCTCCGCTCTGGAAAGGGGAATTGATGATTTCGTAGGCGCGCCACACGTCATCATGGGCGATCGGGCCGACCAGCGTGTTGGCCAGCACCCGCCCCAGGCTTTCCGCGTGATGCAGCAGGTCGTTGCGCGTTTCGTCATAGACCCGGAACAGGATGGACGCGGTGACCAGGATGGCCGTGATGCTGGCGAGCATGAGCACCCGCAAGGGAATTTTGTAGCGCAGGCTGAGGTCGCGCATGAAGTGCTTCATGGCTGGTTTTCCACCTTCTCCGCCATGCGCGCGATGCCGTCAAACAGCTTGCGATCGCCCGGCACGAAACCGTCCAGGTTGAGCTGGAGCAGAAATTCATGGCCTTCGGCGTCATCGCGCATGGCGATCAGGACTTGCCGCAGCGCTGCGAAGTCGGTTTCGGGCAGCGATTTCCGGGCGACAAAGGGCGGAAAGCCGAATTCGGGAGATCGCTCCACTACGCGCGTTCGGGCGGTGAGTTCCGGGTGGGAGTGGCGCAGGGTTTCCCACACATAGCCGTCAACCGCGCCGCCCTGCGCCATTTTTACCGCGACGGCGTCCACTACCTTGCGGTGTGCCCAGGTATAGAAAGTGCGGGAAAAGAAGGCGTCAGAGCGTTCCCCGATTTGCGCCAGGCTGAACTGGGTATAGAGAAAACCGGAGTTCGAATCCGGGTCGGAATAGGCGAATGACTTGCCGCGCAAATCGAGCAAGCTTGTGGTGCGGGTATCGTCGGCCGGGACAATGAGATAGGAACGGTAAAGCGGTTTGCCCTGGAACAGAGGCACGGCCAGGAGCCTGAGGTATTGTTCGTGGCGCACGAAAGGGAAACCGCAAAGCCACGCTGCGTCGAGCTGGTTTTTGCCCAGCAGTTCGACGATTTCGCGGTAGCTGCCGCGTTGCACGAAAATTACTGGACGCCGCAGCTTCTTGGCCAGGTAAGCGCGCCAGGACTCCAGGAAAATGGCCTCGTCGTCGAGAAAAACGGGGGTAAGCCCGATACGCAGCACGGGCCGCCCGGTGGACATCGCGGCTGCGATTGCCCGGGGCGCCAGCGCGCACAGGGCCAGTGTTGCGCAAAAGTTCCTCCTCGACATGTTCTTTCCCCGATCTGGATTTGGATACCGCTGCTGATGTTTACCAAATGGTAATACACAAATCGCGTGTTGTAACCGAAAGGTAATGACTTTTCGCGCCATCAGATTAAATATCATGAATAAACAATGCCATATATTCTGGCATGAGAAATGCTCATTACAGGCGACCACTTCGAGAAGTGGGGTTAAGGCTGCCCGCCGGTGGGGATGAAAGAATCAAGACGGGCCGGAATAGAATCCAGGAGGAGACCAACAACCATGAGTGAATTGCGCTTGTCATCCATCGAAACCCGCGGCGTGCCAGGCAAAAAGCGCTACGCCATGGTGATCGACCTGCGCCGCTGCATCGGCTGCGATGCCTGCATGACCGCGTGCAAGGCGGAGTTCGACGTCCCGGTGGGCGTTTTCAGAACATGGGTGCCCTACAGGGTGGTAGGCACCTATCCCAACGTGCGCAAGCATTTCATGCCGCGCCTGTGCAACCACTGCGACGACCCGCCCTGCGTGCGCGCCTGTCCGGTAGGGGCTACCTACAAGGTGGAAGACGGCGGCTTCGTGCTCCAGCACTACGACCGCTGCATCGGCTGCAAGGCCTGCATGGCGTCCTGTCCGTACAACGCCCGTTTCATGCTGCCCAAGAGCCGTACCTATACCGACATCACCAGCGTGGTGGACAAGTGCACCTTCTGTCACCACCGGGTAACACAGGGCCTGGCGCCGGCCTGCGTGGTGACCTGCATCGGCCGGGCGCGCATTTTCGGCGACCTCAACGATCCTGCCAGCGAGGTGTCGCGGCTGGTCTCGACCCTGCCGACCCAGGTGCTGCGCCCCGAGGAAGGCACCAAGCCGCATGTGTTCTACATCGGCCTGGATCGACACAATTCCGAGTTTGGCCGCGCGGTTTACAGTCCTCTGGAGGTGCTGGAAGAGGACCGTCAGGCATTCAACAAGAACCACGGAGCATAGGAGCGAATCATGGGTGACTTCAATATTTTCCATCACATGCCGTGGTCGAGTACCTATTCGATCTACTTCTTCACCATCGGCATTTCGGCGGCGCTGTTTTTCATGTCCACACTGTCCTGGTATCGGGAGGAGTTCAGGCCCCTGCGTGCCAGCGCATTTTATCTCTCGTTCGT
The DNA here is from genome assembly GCA_028714955.1 of Sulfuricella sp. Taxonomy (GTDB): domain Bacteria; phylum Pseudomonadota; class Gammaproteobacteria; order Burkholderiales; family Sulfuricellaceae; genus Sulfurimicrobium. Next base: position 18,975 of record JAQTLK010000034.1, on the reverse strand, counting down.
GCTGCTGGCGATCAGCGGCTTGCTGCTGATCAGCGATTTGTCGAAACCGGCGCGCTTCCTGAACATCATGAATCCGGCCTACCTCAACTTCACATCGCCATTGGCCTGGGGCGGACTCAATCTGCTCTCGTTCGGCGCGGTGTCGGTGGCTTACTTCTTCATGATGCGCAAGAACGACGAAGGCACGAGCCGCAAGCTGGCGGTACTGGGTTCGCTGCTGGCGCTGGGGCTGCCGATCTACACCGGCTTCGACCTCACCGTGCACCAGAATCGCCCGGTGTGGAACACGCCGCTGATGCCCATCCTGTTTGTCGCCCTGTCGCTGGTATCCGGTGCGGCGGTGGCGTCTTTCCTGGCTGGGGGGAAGAGCGAAAAACTGCACGTCATGCTGCGCCGCTTCATGCTGTGGTCGGCCGGCGCGGTGGGCGCCATGCTGATTTCGCTGCTGGGCACCACCGCTTACGGCGGATCCGGCCAGGAGCTGACTTTCATGTTCATGACCAGCGGCGCCCTGGGCGGCATCTTCATCGGGGTCGGCATCCTGCTCGGCACCGCCGCGCCCATCCTGCTCCTGCTCGCGCCGTTCGGGCGCCAGCAGGGCGGCATGATGCTCGCCGCCTTGCTGCTGCTGGTGGGGGGCATGGCCTTGCGCTACTCGATCCTGGTCGGCGGCCAGATCGTCCAGACCTATTTCTAAGAACGAGGAGACCAGAACATGGACATGTTGAATTTCAAGATTTCGCGCCGCGCCTTCCTCCAGGCTAGCGCCGCCACCACGGCTGCGGCGGCGGCTTCACCCCGGCTGCTCAGGGCAATGGAAGTTGAATTGGGCGGCAAGGATTTCAGCCCGGTGAATTACACCGAACGCAAGGCCATTCCCACCACCTGCCATGTCTGCAACATCCAGGACGGTGCTATCGCCTACGTGGAGAACGGCCGCATCGTCAAGCTCGAAGGCAACCCGGAGCACGTCTCCACCCGTGGCCGGTTGTGCGCCAAGGGGAATTCGGGGATGTGGTACACCTATAATCCTGACCGCATCCTCTACCCCCTGAAGCGTGTCGGCGCCCGTGGCGAAGGCAAATGGAAGCGCATCACCTGGGACGAGGCATTGGCCGAGATCGCGCAGAAGCTCGATGCCGCGATCAAGGAGGACCCCAACACCGTGATGCTGAAATGGGGCCGTGATCGCACTGGCGGCGCAATCGTCAGGTTCATCAAGACCCTGGGGTCCGCCACCATGATGAACCACACCTCGGTGTGCGAATCCTCCAAGAAGATCGGCATGCAACCCACCTGGGGGCCGGACATCGAAACGCCGGATTTCGCCAACACCAAGTATATCCTCAATTTCGGCTCCAACGTCATGGAGGCGGCCTACTTCCACAATCCCTACGTTCAGCGCGTTGCGGAAGGGATGGCGGACAACAAGGCCAAGCTGGTGACCTTCGATGTGCGCCTGTCCAACACAGCGGGGCGCTCCGACGAGTGGATTCCGGTCTTTCCCGGCACCGATGGCGCGGTGGCGCTGGCTCTCGGCCACGTCATCCTGCGCGACGACCTGCAGGATTCCGACTTCATCAATACCTGGACCAACGTGACGGTGGAGGAACTCAAGGACCATTACAGGCAGTTCACGCCGGAATGGGCGTCCAAGCTCTCAGGCGTGCCGGTAGAGACGATCGAGCGCATCGCGCATGAGTTCGCCACCACCAAGCCGGCCACGACCTACACCTACCGCGGCCCGGCCAAGCACCTGTATGGCGCCTACAACGAGAAGGCATGCATGATGCTGCCGATCATGACCGGCAACATCGAGGTGCGTGGCGGCTACTGCCTGCCGCGCGGCATGGGCTACCAGCAGCCGCAGCCGGAGCCGCCCAAGCCGGCCAAGCCGTCCTGGATGTCCGACCACCCGGATTACCCGCTGGCCGAACACAAGGTCGCTCATCTGGTCCCGTTCTGGATCGCCGAGGGCAAGCAGAAGATCAACGTCTATTTCACCTACATGGACAATCCCGTCTACACCAATCCTGGCGCCCAGGCGGTGTGGGGCAAGATGTTCCGGGACGAGAAGCTGATTCCTTTCTACGTTTCCATGAGCACGGTGATGGGCGAGGAAACCGCGCTGGCCGACATCATTCTGCCCGACTGCATGTACCTCGAACGCTGGGAACCGGAATCCATGCCCAATTCGCTGTGGCCCTGGCTGGGCTTCCGCCAGCCGGTGATCAAGCCGCTCGGCGAAACCCGCGAAACCCGCATCATCCTGCGCGACATCATTCACAAGCTGGACCCGGACGGCAGCCGCGGCATGAAGAAGTACTGGAACTTCAAGGACGGCGAGGACTACATGCGCCAGCAGTTCGACAACGTGCCCGGCCTGAAGGAAGCGGGCGGCGTGGACTTTCTCAAGAAGCACGGGGTGTGGCCGATCTACGGCAAGCTCGACCCGGCCAGCGGCAAGATCGTGGACAAGACCGGGCGCCCCATCGAGCCTGAATACGGCCTGCACAAGAAGGAACTGTCTGCAGCCGACATGACCGGCGCGGTGGTGGAAAAGAACGGCACCATCATGAAGAACGGCAAGGCCATCGGCGTCCAGCGCAAGGGCAGGAACTACGTCGGTTTCCCCACCCACGACAGGATCATCAACGTGCGCGTGGACGAGTGGGCGGAATACGGCTTCAACCCCATGCCGACCTTCAAGCAGATTCCCTGGCACAAGGACATGAAGGACGATGAGATGATCCTCACCACCTACAAGTTCAACGTGCACGTGCAATCGCGCACGGCATCGGTGAAATGGCTGGCCGAGATTGCCCACAGCAATCCGGCGTGGATCAACAGCGAAACCGGCAGGAAGCTGGGGATCAAGACCGGCGACCTGGTGCGGGTGGAAAGCAAGGTGGGCTACCTGGTCACCAAGGCCTATGTGTTCGAGGGCATCAACCCCAAGGTGGTAGCCATTCCCATCGGCTGCGGCCACTGGGAATACGGCCGCCTCGCCAGCCTCAAGCTCAAGGAGAAAGGCGGCGCCTGGGGCGCACAGGATGATCCCGACCTGAAGAATGTCTGGTGGGAGGACAACGGGGTGCACCCCAACCTGATCATCCCGGTGGTGGCCGACCCCATCGGCGGCTCCCAGGGCTGGTTCGACACCGTGGTGAAGGTGACCAAGGCCGGGCCGAACGACAAATACGGCGATGTCCAGGCCTCGTGGGAGAAGCACGTGGATGCTTTCAAGGAAACCATGCGCTACGCCTACACCGGCGACCTGCACCGCAAGATGCACCCGGAAATGGCCTCCTGGGGAGGACCGGACAGCGCCAGGCACAAGGAGGGCGGCGGCCATTAGACTTGATAGCTTGGGTCACGGGGGCGGAAAAGGGAAAACCTGCCCCTTTTTTTGAGTATGAATGGAATGGGAGAGACATGATGTCCGGCATCAGGAAAACTCAAGTTTTGGGTATGAAGTCACTGGCCGTCGCAATGGCAGTTGGCACGGCACTAAGCACGCCTGCGTGGGCGCTGGACCTGTCGGTCTACGGGGTGGGACACTTGTCCGCCGACAGCCTCGACAATGGTTCCAGTTCAAGCGGCTACCTTCACAGCAACTCCTCTCGTCTCGGTTTGAAGGGCGGCCATGATCTTGGCAACGGGCTTGCCATTCTTTTCCAATTCGAGTCAGGCGTGGACCTCACCGGCCACGGCACCGGTGACGGCAATGGAGGATCCAGCTCCAACGGGCAGATTCTCACCCGCGCCCGCGACTCGTTCGTCGGGGTGAAGGGCGGCTTTGGCACGGTTCTGCTGGGCCGTCTGCCGGCATTGAACCAGTGGGTCTACGACTACAACCTGTTTGCCGATCAAGTAGGTGATCTGGGCAACATCTGGGGTGGCGACGGCCTGCCGGGCCGCGCCGATCATGCCGCGTACTACCGCACGCCAGATTTCGGCGGCTTTTCCCTCGGGTTGAGCTATGTGCCGGACCAGGGTGGCACCAACGCCAAATCCTATATCGCCAAGGGTGATTACGCGAAGGGCGGACTCAAGCTGGGGGCGGCCTATGGCAGCTTCGGCACAGGCATCGCAGGTACGCCAGACCACAAAACCGACGCTCTTACGGCGAGCTACGATTTCGGCGCATTCAATGTGGGCGGCGGATGGCAGCGTGAAACCGATATAGGAGGCGTGTCGAATGCGGACCGCAACAAGTACACGCTGGGCGCCGCCGTCAAGATTGGTGGCAGCGGGACGGTGAAGGCGCAGTATGCCAGCGCGGGCAACCTGAACAACCTGCCCGACAGCGGTGCCAGGCAGTGGGCGGTGGGCTACGACCACGCCTGGGACAAGAGCACCACGTTTTACGTCGCCTATGCCAAGACCAGGAACGACACGGGCGCGTCATACAGCGCATTCGACTGGGGCCATGGCGACCAGGGTGTGCCTGCAATAGCGGGAAGTCCCTCGGCGATCTCGGTCGGCGTGGTCTACAAGTTCGACGTGGGCCTCTGGCCCCGCTGATCGGCGATGTTCAACTGGCGGCGTGTATTCCCCGGTTTTCACGGAGCAAGCGGCGTGTCCCGGTCACGAAGTTCATCCCTTCTTCCTGACCGGGTTTTTTAAAGAGGATTGCCATGCAGAACCAGGATGCAGTTTTAATTGAAACCGTGGCTGGCCGCCCATCACCCCAGGAATTGCGTGCCCGCGCCAGTTATTGCCAGTTGCTGGCGGGCGCATTCATCGAGGAGCCGGGCGGCGCCTACCTGGCCGCCCTGCGCGCGCCGCAGGCGCTGGCTGAGCTGGCCGAACTCGGCTTGCATTTCGACGCGGACTTTACCGCAGCCCCCCTGGGCGAGCTTGAGGATGTCCTGGCGTGCGAATACGCCACCCTTTTCGCCACTTCCGGCGGTTGTCCGCCGGTGGAGTCGTCGCGCCTTACCGGACGTTTCCAGCAGGAGCCGTTTCACGAGGTGAAGATGATCTACCAGCGCTGCGGATTCGCGCTGCAACCGGGCAAATTTGCCGTGTTCGAGGATCAGTTGGGGGTCGAGTTGTCCTTCGTGGCGGCTTTGCTGGAGCGCCTGGCGGAGGCGCTGGAGGACAACGATGCAGCTGCCGCCGGGCGGCTGGAAAGAGAAATCAAACGTTTCTGGGCCACTCATCTCGGCCGCTGGGTGCGCGGTTACGCGATGCTGCTGGAGCGGGTGACGGAACATTCCTTCTACCGCGAGATTGCCCGCCTGTTGCGCGATTTCGCCGAGTCCGAGCTGGACCTGCTGAAGGTGCGGGTGGACGATGTGGACGGTGGGCGCGAGGTCGTGCCGAAAAGCGAGATTTCGGTCCTGTTCAACCCCGACGAACCGGTCTGTGGCGGGTGCAAGCATGGACAGGAGCAAGACAGGATATTGGCATGAACCATGAATTTGCCTGGGACGAGCTGGAACTGCTGTGGAACGCCAACAACTTCGGCGCCGTCCACGACTGGCTCGGCGAGCGCTGGAATCACCTGATCCAGTCCCGGCCGGCCGGCCAGGAAGACGCGGACGCCCTGTTCCTGCAAGGGCTGGCGTTCGCGGCGCTGGCTTTCCACTTTACCCAGAACCATAACCAGGACGGCGCGGCGCTGCTTGCCGATGATGCTCTGGCCGTGTTGCCGCAGTTCGTGCCGGTTTATCGCGGGATGAATGTCGTGCCGGTGCTGGAGACGCTCGATGCGCTGAGGCCGCTGCTGGTTGGCCTGGAGCGCGAGGCAGACTGTCCCATGCAGCCCTTTGTTTTCAATAAACTCAAATATCAGGCAATCCATTGATGAACGAAGCTGCAAACAAAATAACCCTGCAGCGCTGGGCCAGGCCCGCCGAAGGCCCTTTTGCCGAGCCGGTTTTTCTCTTTGATGGCGAGGATCTGCCCGGTTCTCTGGCCAACGTTTCGGTGGTGCTGCGCAGCGCCGGTCTTGAGCGCGCCCACGAGCTGATTGCGCGTGGCGCCGAGCGGGTGCTGGCGGGCGAGGCCGCGTTGCTGGACGGCGGCCTGATCGAGACCATGGTCCGGGAATTTGGCGCCGGGCGCGTGGGGATATGGGTGCCGGTGCAACGCCTGGAGGTGAGCTGGACGCTGGACATTCATTCCAACGCCGATTTCAGGTGTGTCACGCCTTCCTGCGCCAAACCGGCGTGGGAAGTATTGAAAAGCGACGGCGGCCGCAGCGGCACGGACGCCGGCTGGTGGCTGGGACAAATGCTGGGGCGTGGCGCGTCGCTGGCCTTGCTCGGAGCGGATATGAGCGACGGCGACCTCAATCTGTGCGCCGAACTGGTGGAACAGTTCGGCGCCCGGCTGTGGCTGACGCCGCTGGAGAACCAGGAGGCGGACCTGCTCCCCTGGGTTCAATTTGGCCAAGCCAGAAATCTGGTTATCCCCGATAGCGAACATTACGATGAAGGGGCGGTTCTGGCCTTGCGCCAGACTCTGGAGCCCGCGATGGAGGAGGTAGCATGAAATGGCTGGAAAGGTTCATGATTGTTCTGGCCTGCGCCCTGTCGGTACCGGCGTGGGCCGCCCAGGCCGAATTGCTGGATAGCGCCCAGCTTGCGGAAGTGTTGAAAAAGGGCCAGCCCTGCTGCGTCATCGACGCGCGAGAAGAGGGGCATCGCAAACAGCAGCCCATCCCTTTCGCCGTGATTTACAATGAAAGCATCAAGCCCAAAGCGGGCGGGTTCGCCGTGGTGGTGGGCGACAACGACCGGCAGGCGCTGGCAGCGGCTCAAGTCATCGTCAAAAGAAGCGGCCAGGACGTGTTCGCGGTAAAGGGCGGTTACGCCGCCTGGAAACGGGCGCAGTCGGGCGGCAAAGCGCCCTCGGGCGAGCCGGATACCATCATGCCCCAGAACTTCACCATTCCCAGCAACACCTGCGAGCCGGGTGAGGCGCTGCATGAGTACAAGTAATCCATGCTGACCCAGCCCGAATATCGCGCCAGCCGCTGCACCCGTTTTCGCTACCGTTACAGCGGGTGCAGCAGATGCGCCGACGCCTGTCCTCATGAAGCCATCGAGCTGAGCGATGAGGGCGTCAAAATCAGCGCTGAGGCATGCCAGAACTGTTCCCTGTGCGCTGCCGCCTGCCCCACCGAAGCACTGCTGGCGGACAAGCTGCCGCGCATCGAGGTGTTGAAGCGCGCAGTCAAACGGCCTGAAGTGACGTTCGCCTGCGCGCCTTCCGAACTCCAGGGGGACGAAATCGTGCCTTGCCTGGGCGCCCTGGATGCGGCGATGCTGGCTTATCTCGCCAGCCGTGGCATCGCCGTCACGCTGGCCGGCGCGCAGCATTGCGCCGATTGCATCCATGGCGCGAGCGGGGAAACGAGGCTAAGCCTCAATCTGGAAGCGGTTGAAGTGCTGCGGGGTAATGTCGGTCATGAAAAGTGGGCCGAAATCAGCGTGCCAGATGAGGGCGATTCCAGATCGGGGACGTCTGACCACGACCCCTCCCGCCGTCACCTCTTCCGCCGCTTCGTCGGGCGCGGCGCCGACCAGTTGACGCGCCCGGTTTCAGCAAGCGAAGCTCAGCCCGTCCCCCTCAAGGCGATACGCTTCGCCGCGCCGTTTTCCACCGCCGGGCGGGAATTGCTGCAAATCCTGTTCAACACGCCACAGGAATTGCCCACGCCCTTGTCCGCACATGCCGGCCTGCTCGCGGCGCAGGTCGCCATCCGGCCCGGCTGCACCGCCTGCGAGGCCTGTGCCCGCGCCTGCCCCACCGGCGCGATGCAGGTCAGGGAGAGTGCCACGGCCTGGCAACTGGGGTTCGAGTTCACGCGCTGCGTCGGCTGCGGCGTATGCGTCGAGGTATGCCAGCCCCATGTGTTGTATTTCAGGGACACGATGGAAGCCCTTGCCAAGTCGCCTGAAGCGGCGGCCCTGCATGCCCTGGGCAAACAGCGCTGCACCCGCTGCGAGCGTTTCTTCATCTCGCCCGCACCGGCTGAAATCTGCCCGACCTGTGAAGGGGACGACGCGGATTTTGCTTCGCTGTTCGGATAACCACGCACAAGGAACAAATCATGGAATGGGAATTCACGCCGCAGCAGGTGGTAAAGGGCGAGGTGGGCTATGGTCTTGAGGCATTCCGCGATGACCTGATGCAGGAGGTGTCGCTGAATGTGCCGGGTATCGGGAAAGGCCAGTTGAACGCCATTTTCGCGCTTGCCTATGATCTCTGCTACTGGCTTGCCACCGGCAAGGACTACGACGAGTTCGAGGCGCGGTTCCAGGACATCAATGCCGTCATGTTTCTGCGCGCCCTGCGTGAGCATGGCAAGGCCAACGTGGAAATGCTCGGCGCCGTCCTGCAGCGCATGATCATGGACGGGGTGGAGGAAGGACTTCCGGTGGCGGATGCGGTGGAGCGGGTGGCGGCGCATCAATTGGAACTGGCGCGCCAGAGGGATTTCAATCCCGGCCGATGTTGAGCCTGCGCATCTTCTGCCATAAGTTCTTGCGGCTGATGCCGAGTGCGGTGGCACAGACCTGAATCTGCCAGTCGTGTTTTTCCAGCACGTCCAGAATGTATTTGCGCTCGCTTTCGGCCAGATAATCGCCGAGCGCGGAAAGGCTGTTCGAGCTTGCGGTTTCGGTCCCGGCGGGACGCTCGAAAACGGCGTCCGGCGAGAGCGCCCGCCCTTCGCTCAGGACGCAGGCGCGTTCCAGGGCGTGCTTGAGTTCCCGGATGTTTCCTGGCCAGGGATGGTCAAGCAGGGCGCGTTCGGTTGATGGCTGCAAGACAAATATCTCACCGTCGTGCTGGGCCGACAGGTCGGCGAGGAAACGGTGCGCCAGCCACAAGATGTCTTCCTTGCGCTCCCGCAAGGGGGGAATCCGCACGCTGATGACAGTGATGCGGTAATAGAGATCTTCGCGAAATTCCCCGGCCTCCACCATCGCCTTCAAGTCCCGGTGGGTTGCGCAAATCAGCCGGAAATCGACCGGGATGGTGGTTTCGCCGCCTACCCGGACAATGCTGCGTTCCTGGATCGAGCGCAGCACCTTGACCTGCATCGACAAAGGCATGTCGCCGATTTCGTCGAGAAACAATGTCCCGCCGTCGGCCTGCTCGAACACGCCTTTCTTGGTGCGCTGGGCGCCGGTGAAGGCGCCTTTCTCATAGCCGAACAGCTCGGCTTCCAGCAGGGTTTCCGTCAGCGCGCCGCAATTCACCGCGACAAATGGCCGGTTCTCGTGCGCCAGGCGATGCAGCGCGAGGGCAACCCGTTCCTTGCCGACTCCCGATTCTCCCGTAATCAGCACCGACGTATTGCCGGCGGCCAGCTTGGGTAGCATGGTTCCGATATGGCGCATGGCCGGGGAGACGCCCAGCGGTGTCGCTGTTTCCGTTTCCGCCGTGCCGAGGAGGGCGCGCACCTTTTCCACCAGCGCGTCGAGGTCGAAAGGTTTGGTCAGATAATCCTGGGCGCCGAGCTTGAGGAGCCCCACCGCCGTTTCGATATCGGCAAAGCCGGTGATGAAGATGAATGGCGGGATGGCGGCATGCGCTTCCCGCAATTGACGGAACAGGACGTCGCCGCTGATGTCCGGCAAGCGGATGTCGCTGATCGCCAGGTTATAGTTCTTGTCCTGGAGCGCGGCCAGGGCGGCCTGTCCCTTCTGGTGCCAATCGCAGGAGAAACCTTCCAGGGTCAGGCGAACCAGCAAGGTTTCACCCATGATCTCATCGTCCTCGATGAGGCAGATTTGCTTAGACATTTCCATCCTCTTGTTCAGTCAGCGGAAGCACAACAAGAAAATGCGTGATGCCGGCATCAACGCCCGCTTTAACGCTCCCCTTGAGTTGCTGCACGATCTGATAAATGACCCACAGCCCCAGTCCGTTCCCTTGCTCGCTAAAGCGCGAGAATGGTTCGAACAGGGTGCCCATTTGTTCGGGCGTCAGCATTTTGCCATCGTTTTCCACGCGGATGAGCAGATTGTCCTTGTCGATGGCCGCGCGCAGCGACACGCGCCCGCCATCCGCAGCAGCCTGGATGGCGTTGAGCAGCAGGTTGATGAGAATCTGCCGCACCAGCGTGGACGGCAGGGGCAACGAATCCTCTATGGCGACCGACCAGGCAAGCTCGACGCGCTTCTTGTGCGCCTCGTGCGTGACCAGCAAGTGCACATCCTCGAAATCTTGCGGGGCAAGGTGGCGGCTTTTCAGCTTGGCTTCCACCAGCAGGGCGGCAACGGTTTCGCGGATCTGCTGCAAGCCTCGTTCGAGGTGGGAGACTGTCATTTGCGCAATCGGGTCGAGCGGAATGTGACGCTTGAGGGTGCTGATGGCGTTGAACATGCCGCCCAGGGGGTTGTTGATCTCATGGGCGATGCTGGCGGTGAAGCGTCCCACCGCGGCCATGCGCTCGGATTGGATCATCTGTTTTTCCAGCAGGGCCTTTCCCTTGAGTTGCGCCACCATCTCGGCGAAGGCCTTGTAGAGCTTTCCCAATTCGTCGCCATACACGTAGATGCCCGGTTCCAGCGCTTCCGGCAGATGATCGTGAATGGTTTCCATTTGCCGCGCCAGCAACGAGAGCGGTTGGGTCATGCGTTGACCCCAGTACCAGTTGATGGGCAGCAACACGCCCAGGACGATCAGCGTGATCCATAGTGCACGGTCGGCGAAATGCAGGAAGCGGAACCAGAAGGACGAGGTGTCGTGCACTACCAGCAATGTCCCGAGCGTCACGCCGTCGGCGATGATCGGCAGGGCGATGAACAGGCGCGACGAGTCTGGCGCTTCCATCACACTGGATTCGCCCTCATGCAAGGTTCCGAGCGACTTGTCGACATAGGCGAATTCGCGACCGAGCGTGGAGAGTTTTGCCAATACCGGGTAGCGTTCCGGAAGGGATGAAACATATACCTGTCTGTTGGGGTCGAGCACAATCAGGCTTTCCGCATGCACGGCATCGGCGTGGGTGTTCTCCTGGAAGGGCAAGGAGACCATTTCGAAAGCCAGCCACAAATCATCGTGCAACATCAGTGGAACAAGGGCACGTGACATGGTCAGCCCGAGGTCTTCCGAGTTGCGCAGGATATCCTGCTTCAAGTCGTCATAGGCTTGCCCCATGAAGGTCAGCGATAGTGTCAAAGCAGTGATGACGATCAGCAGGCTGCCCCATAATGGCAGTTTGAAGCGCAGGCTCAGGTTGAAGAACATCAGGGCTGGCCGAAAGAGGCGACCATTTTGGCTACGCTCTGGTAGAGATCGGGAGACCCGGCGACAAAGCCATCCAGATTCAGCTTGGCCAGCAATGCCCGTCCGGCGGGATCGTGGCTCATGTCCAGCAGGGCGGCTCGCATGGCGTCGAAATCCGCTTGGCTGACGCTGCGATTCGCCACGAACGGCGGGAATCCGAAAGCTTCAGACTGTTTTACTACACGTGTCCTGGCAGTCAGTTTGGGACTGACCTTTTCGAGAGACTGCCAGATGTAACTGTCCACCGCCGCTCCTTGGGCCAGCCCGCTAGCCACGGCTTCGATCGCCTTGCGATGCGACCAGGTGAAAAAAGTGCGGCGGAAGAAGGTCGCCGGGTCGTATCCCGCCTCCTTGATCTCGAACCGCGGCGCCAGATAGCCGGTGTTGGACAGCGGATCGGCGTAGGCGAACACCGCACCTTTGAGGTCTGCGATGGAACGGGTATGGGTGTCCTTGGCGGGGACGATCAGGAAGGAACGGTAAACCGGCTCGCCCTGATTGACCGGGACGGCGAGCAGTCTGACCTGCCGACCCATCGAGACATAGGGATAATCGCATACCCAGGCAAAATCCAGCTTGTCTTGCTGCAACAAGTCCATGGTTTCGCGGTAGCGATCGCGTTGCACGAATTCCACCGGACGCTTCAGCGTTTGTTGCAAATAGTCCCGCCACGCCGCCAGCAATCCAAGCTGGTCGTGCAGAAAGGCCGGTGTCATGCCGACGCGCAGCGGTCTTTCCGCGCCCAGTGACATTCCCGCCACCAGCAAAAGCGGCAAGGCAAGAAAAGTTCGGCGATGCATGATTTGTTCTCCTGGTGTTACCTTCTGGTAACGGCATGTGAAACCTGGTCGCAGAATGGTAACGCTGTCTTGCTGAATTTTACTGCCAGGGAGTGAAAGATAGTTTCTTTCCCATGCTCAGGCAAGCTGCCACGGGGGTTGCCCGGGATGGTACATAGCTTGCATGAGATAAGGCAATTCGATGATAACCGAGTTCCAATCATGCATGCCACGAGCGCGAATAAACCCAGCGTCAGCTTCAAGCGGCTTGCCGCGAATCAGTCATTGTGGTTTTGCGCGGATGCTTGCCTGAAACTCCGTCCTGGTGGCACGGGATGCGAAGCCTGCCGGGATGCCTGCCCGGTTCAGGCGATACGTGTGGAAGCCGGCTTGGTGGAGCTGGCGCCAGCCTGCACGGGCTGCGGCCAGTGTGCTGCCGCTTGTCCGTCCGGGGCGCTGCTGGCCGAAGGTTTCGACGCGCTCCTGCAGCCCTTGCCGGAGCACGAGGTGGTGCCGCGGCTTCGTATCGAATGCAGCCGCGTTCCGCACCAACTGGCAGGAAATGCGCTGCAAGTCCCCTGTCTGGGTGGAATCTCGTCCTTCGCACTGATCGGCCTGGTGGCGCGAAATTCCAGCGCGGTGGCCTTGATCGACCGCGGCTGGTGCGCGACATGTCCGTCCGGTGGCGGAAAAGAGCCGATAAAAATGCTTGTCGATGCGGTGCGCGCGGTGGTCACGGATATTGGTTTGCCCGATGATCGTTCCCCCTATGTTTGCCCCTTGCCGACATCGCCGGTACAGGCATTGTCCCTGGCCGCGACAGCAGACAGTGCTCCCCTGCCGCGCCGCGCGTTCTTCGGCGCGTTGCTCAAGCGGACAGCCGAGGCTGCGGTTGCCGTGCGCTCGCCGGACATCACCCGGTCAGCGCTTAAAACCACGCGCGGCGCGTTGCTGGCTTCACCGTTAATCCGCCATACCCGCAGGCGTATGGCCGCAAGTCTGGTAGCCGTTGCCGGATTGGCGGGAAAGCCATTGTCGGCCAAATTCTTCCCGCATATCACAGCCTCCGAGGTCTGCCGCCTGCACGGGGTTTGCAGCGCCATTTGCCCGAGCGGTGCGCTTGCTGTTAAACAAAGCGGAACTTCGGTCGAGCTGCATTTTGACCCCGAATTATGCCTGGCATGTGGACTATGTATCCATCACTGCCCGACTGGCGCCTTGAGCATGTCGCCATTTGGTAACGCGGCAACCCCTCATGCACGGGAGGGAAAACAACTAAATTCTTGCCAGCAGAGAGACTGCAGAAGATGCGGTAAAAGCTATGTGAATCATGATGATGAATATTTATGCCCAAGCTGCAGCAGCAATCGCAATATGGCAGAAAGCCTGTTTGGCACGAGTTTTGCAGATAACAAATCAACCGCAGCAAATCTTGAACTGTAGTTTTAGAAGGAGATTCGTCATGGATTTGGAATTCCTCAAGACCGCCATTACGCGGCGGCGTTTTTTGCAGGCGAGTGCCGCCGCTGGCGCGGCCGGTGCCGCAGGCGTAGGTTTCAATGGCCTGGGATTGCGTACCCTGTCGGAAGCGCAGGCCTCTGCTGCGCCCTCTGGCGGACAGACAGTCATCACCAAGAGTTTCTGTCACCAGTGCCCGGCGCGTTGTGGCATTGACGTCTATACCACCGACGGGCGGGTACATGCGGTATTCGGCACGCTGGACAATCCGCTCTCCATGGGCAAGCTGTGTCCCAAGGGGCATTACGGGCAATATTTCCTGTATAACGCCGACCGTTTCAAAGGGCCGATGAAGCGCACCAACCCCAAGAAAGGACGCACCGAAGACCCTAAATTCGTGCCAATCAGTTGGGACGAGGCATTGGACACGGTCGCCAAACGCATGAATGACTTGCGCGCCAAAAACGAATCCCACCGCTTCGGCTTGATCTATGGCCGTGGCTGGGGGGCTACCGATGTCGGTGTGCTCCAGACGCTCAGCAAACTTTACGGCTCGCCCAACATCGGCCTCGGCCATTCCTCGATGTGTTCCGACGGCAGCGAGGAAACCAAGAAAATCCTCGACGGCAATCATGGCTACAACGCCTACGACTACGCCAACACCAACTACATGCTGGTGTTCGGCGCCGGATTCCTGGAATCCTTCCGCCCTTTCAACGGCAACATGCAGGCGTGGGGCGTGATGCGCACCAAGCCGGCCAAGACCAAGGTCACCTTCGTCGATGTACACCTGAATACCAGCGCGGCTTCATCGGACCGGGCGGTGCTCATCAAGCCCGGTACCGATGGTGCGATGGCGCTGGCGATTGCCCATGTCCTTCTCACAGAGGGCATGTGGGACCGTGATTTCGTCGGCGATTTCGTGCCCGTGACACAGCCTGCGGATCCCGATGCGCCGCGGCTCCCCTCATATAAATTCGAGACTGGCAAGACTATCGATCCGGCCACCTTCAACCAGAAATGGGTGCTGGGTCTGCCGGAATGGTGGAATGCCGTACTCAAGGACTGCACGCCGGAATGGGCGGAAAAGATCACCACCGTCCCGGCCAAAATCATTCACGATGTGGCACGCGAATTCGGCACTACTCGCCCGGCCATCGCGATCTTCGAGCGCGGCGCCCATGCCCATACCAACGGCACTTACGGTGCCATGGCAATCCATTCGCTCAACGCCCTGGCCGGTTCAATGTTTGCACAGGGCGGGATGGCGTATCAGTTGAAGTCGCCCGCTGGCAAGTGGCCGGTCAATCTCGACGACTTCATGGACGACTATGCCAAGTCGCCGGAGCGCAAGAAACCGCGGATCGATATGAAGGGTACGGACAAATGGCCGATGGTCAGCAACATGCTTCAAGAGGTAGCCAAGAACCATAACGCCGGGGCGCCCTACAAGCTGGATAGCTGCATGTTTTACATGACCGGACCGATTTTCTCGGGGCCGGATTGTACGGCCTGGGAAAAGATGCTGGGGGAGATTTTCGTCATCAACACTTCCCCCTTCCCGGACGAGACCTCGGTATTCTCCGACCTGATCCTGCCCGACCACACCTATCTGGAGCGTCTGCAGGTGGCCGATACTTACCCGTTCCAGGGCTATCCGATCTCCATGATTCGCACCCCGGCGGTTAAGCCGATTTACGACACGCGGGTGTTCGGCGACATGCTGATCGACCTGGGCAAGCGCATCAAGGGGTCGACGGGCGAGTATTACAAGCAGCTTGGCAACACCGAGAACATTATCAAGGGCATTGCCTCGATCTTCGCGGAAAAACCCGGTGACAACGGCGTCAACAGCTACGAAAGCTGGAAGGAGAAAGGCGTCTGGTATCAGAAGCCTTATCTGTATCGCCAGATTCGCGGCGAATTTTTCGAGTGGGACAA
Organism: Sulfuricella sp.; assembly: GCA_028714955.1. Lineage (GTDB taxonomy): Bacteria > Pseudomonadota > Gammaproteobacteria > Burkholderiales > Sulfuricellaceae > Sulfurimicrobium. Next base: position 3,541 of record JAQTLK010000034.1, on the reverse strand, counting down.
ACTGACACAGTCCTATTCCAAGCCTATGAAGCCGGAAGAAGTGAAGGAAAAGCTGCTCAAGACACCTTCCGGCAAGTTCGAGTTCAAGTCCGGCTACCTGGAGGAAGAGCACCACGTTCACTACCTGATGGAGAAGTTTGGCTTGCCTGCGGAAATGATCGCCTTTCCGCAATACCTGCCGGCCAACCATGCCGGCGGCGGCGACCTCCACTTCGTCAGCCCTAAGCTCGCCATGCAGGCGGAAGGACGCAGCGGCAACCTGCCCCATGTCACGGCCAGCATCCAGCCGAGCCAGGGCGGCAAGAAGACGGTTTATCTCGAAATTCATCCCGAGACCGCAGCCAAGCGCGGCATCAAGGACGGCGACCGGGTGCGCATCAAGTCCACGGTCGGTTCCATCGAGGTCTATGCCCGGCTGTATGGCGGCATCCGCCCGGACACCGTGGCGCTGCCGATGATCCACGGCCACTGGGGCATGGGGCGCTGGACCAAGAACAGCGGCGTATCTGGCAGCACCAACGAGGTGACGCCCAATGTTTCGGATGCGATTTCCGGCCAGTGCTGCTACCACAGCGCCAAGGTCTTTGTAGAGAAAGTTTGAATCTTTTAAGGAGCCCAAATCATGGCTAAGTGGGGAATGGTTATAGACCTGGAGAAATGCGTCGGCTGCCAGGCCTGCACGATTGCGTGCGGCATGGAAAACAACCGGCTGCCCGGGGAAAACTGGCAGGATGTGATCTTTTTTACCGAGGGCACGTACCCGAGTGCCCAGCTCAAGTGGTTCCCGCGCCCGTGCCAGCATTGCGAGAATCCGTCCTGCATGGCGGTGTGCCCGACCGGCGCCACCTACAAGACGGAGGATGGCGTGGTGCTGGTGGACTGGAACAAGTGCATCGGCTGCAAATACTGCATGGTGGCCTGTCCTTATGGCGTGCGTTTCTACACCGACGAGAAACCGCTGATCGCACCGGACATGCGCAAGGTGTATCCCAGCAAGGACGATCACTCGTGGAATCCACCGTGGAAGATGCCGGACGCACGGGAAGACTGGAAGCACGGCGTCGGCATCCAGCCGCACGACGTGGTGTCGAAATGCACCTTCTGCTACCACCGCGTTTCCAAGGCGCCGCCCGGTACGCCGGATCTCGATCCGCAAGATCCGAAGCTGCGCGAGTTCACGCCAGCCTGTGTCGTTACCTGTGCGCCAGGTGCCCGCTTCTTTGGCGACCTGTCCAACCCGGAGAGCAACGTCTCGCGCATGATTGGCGACAAACGCGGCGTGCGTCTGCTCGACCAGTTGGGCAACAAGCCGCAGGTGTATTACCTCACCGGTGTCGGCGGCGCGGTGCCGAGCAACCGGGCGATCCACAAGAAATCCTGACGGAGAAAAATCATGAACTTCACTTATCCCAAAACCCCGGGCGAGGCCGTGGCTGGCGCGCTCAAAATGTTCGGCGAAAGCCATGTCACCGCCACCATCTGGAAACTCTCGGTGGCAGCGCTGGCTGCGAGCCTCGCCTTCGTGTTCTACATGCTGTTCACCGAAGGGCATGCCGCGTTCAACACATCGAGCGACGGCGTGAACTGGGGCAGCGCGATTGCAACCTATGTCTTCTTCGCGCTGACTTCATCGGGACTGACCCTGATCGCCTCGCTGTCGATGGTGTTTGGCTTCAAGCAGTTCTACCCCGTGGCCAAGCGCGCCATCTGGCTGGCGATCATCACCCTGATCGCGGGTTTCAGCGTCCTGGCGCTGGAGCTGGGCCATCCTTTCCGCATGCTGTGGGCGATGCCGCTGGGGATGCAGGTTCATTCCCCGATGTTCTGGATGGGCGTGTTCTATTCCATCGACCTGGTGCTGCTGATCGTCAAGTTCTACCTGCTGTGGAAAGATGACTGGGACAGCGGATTCAGCCATTTCATCGGAGCCGCTTCTTTCGTCGCCGTGGTGCTCGCCTCCGGCATGCTGGGCCTGGTGTTCGGTTCGCTGGCGATGCGTCCGATGTGGTTCGGCTCCGCCACCTCGCTGTTCTACATTATCTCGGGCGCCCTTTCCGGCGCGGCGGCGATCGTGGTCAGCGTGTATCTCGCCTACGGTTTCGACGCAAGAAAGATACCGGCGCCGTTGCGCTCGCTGACCCTGGGCGACCAGTTGCCAAAGGTATTCGCCACCCTGATCGGCATCGTCCTGGTATTCCTGCTCACCCGCATCTGGGTCGGCCTGTGGAGCAACCAGGACGGCATGGAAGGCTTTGTCGCGCTGCTGCATGCGCCCTGGTTCCATCTCGAAGTGTGGGTGTGCCTGGCGCTGCCGTTCCTGATGATGCTTTCGCCCTCCATGCAGCAAGAGCCGAAATGGCAGGTCACGGCGTCCATCCTGGTGCTGGTCGGCCTGTTCATCGAGCGTTTGCAGTTCATCGTCGCCGGGCAGAATGTGCCGATGTTCAAGGGCACCTGGATGAACGGCGTGACGCCTTACACGCCCTCCCTGACCGAGTGGATGCTGGTGGTGGTAGGTGTCAGCACCGCGCTGGCCCTGTATGCCCTCGGCGAGCGTCTGTTCAATCTCTGCGCCGCGCCCAAGGAATGCATGGAAGGCGCTGGACAACTCGCCCAGGGCTAATCGGGCAACGATGGGGTAAACATCATGGATACAATGAGCAATCGCGTTTCTTCCCGTGCCGAGTTCTGGCAATGTATGGCCCAGGCGCTTCTTCCTCCGCATGGGGAAATTCTTTCGCATGCAATGCGCGACAGCCTCGTGCCAGACCTGGAGGATCTGGCTGAGACGCTCGGTCTGAACATCGGGGATGAGGTCGGGAAATTGCGGGTGGTCCTGGCGCAAGTCGAAGCGCAAGCGTTGCTGCCGGTCTACAGCTCGCTGTTCCTGGTGCCGCCCATTCCCGCCAAGCTGAATGCCGGCATCTATTTGGACGGGAGCCTGCTTGGGGCCAACACCCAGATGCTGGTGGAAATCTTCTACCGCCATGGCGTGGAACAATCCCCGGACATGCACGATACCCCGGACCACATCGCCACCATTCTGGAGTTTCTGGCACTGCTTTTTCATAAAGTTGAGGGGGCCGAGCCAGAAACGCAGGAGTCCCTGCGCAACGACATGGAAGCCGTGCGTGGCCTGCTGTTGCGCGTATTGCCGGAAATCACCGCGCGGGTGGCTGAAACCGAGCCCGAACGGGAGTTGCCAGAAGTCTATTCGGCGCTTTTCGTCGTGATCGAGACCGCTTTGCGTGACCAACAGGGCGTTTTCTTTGCGTCCGCTGACGAAACAGCCAAACCGGCACGCCGTTATTTCACCAGGCGCGAGGAGGCGCCCGACCTGGTTGCCTGCAAGTCGTGCGGCAAGCCGGTGGCAACCGCAAGGGATATCAAGGTCATCATCGACCGCTTGCGCCAGAGCGGGTTGCCGGCAGACCACCTGGAGTTATGCCCGGATTGCCGAGACGGTACGCGAGGCTGGAAGACCGGGAGCGCCGAGTTCAACCTTCCCGGATTTCGTTGATTTCACCAGTGCCCGGATCAT
>JAQTLK010000033.1 GCA_028714955.1 Sulfuricella sp. | reverse complement strand
TCTGATCGCTCGGCGCATTTCATTGCGACACAAGGCAAAGGGCACATTCGTGCCCTTTGTGCTGCCTGCAGTCGCAACCCTCAAGCTGCGCCATATTTACGCGGATTTACACAGCCGCCAACAGGCATCAAGGGATCTGCTGAGGAAAGAGAAATATGCCGTGGAATGGCATGAATACCCTATGGCCCATTCCGTATGCAGCGAAGAAATTGCCGATATCGGCATATGGTTGACGCGGATTTTTGCGGCCTGAAGCCAAGGAGCCTGTCGGACTTGAAGGAAATCGGCTGCAAATCCGCCTGGGCGGTCCATATTTCACCGCTTTCTTGGTCAATGGAATGACTATTGACCTGCAAAACCGGCAAATGGGGTAGGCAGGGATGGGCGGCTTTATCGCCCAACTCGCAAAATCTGTCCTCGCCCAGCCGAATTTTGCGAGCAGCCGCTTTGCGGCTTGCCTGCTAAAATCGTTGCGCTTCGATTCTTCAAGTCCGATAGGCTCCTGGGCGCGACTTTCATGGCTGCAGCAGTTGCGTCACGGCCTCGAGCACGTTCTCCACGGAAATTGCCTCAAGACACTCGCTGATTTTTCCGCCGCCACAGCCATCATTGCCACACGGACGACAGCTATGGCCAGAAACCAGCACCCGCTGCGGCACTTGCCACGGCCCCCACTCTTTTTCGCCGCTGGGTCCGAACAGTGCCACCACCGGCGTTTTCATCGCCGCGGCAATATGCATGGGAGCAGAATCCATGCCGATAAAGAGCCGCGCCATGGCACTCAGTGCTGCCAGTTGCTTGAGGCTCAACTGGCCGGAAAAATCCACCACGCCCTGTTCCAGGGGCGCCAGAATATCTCGCACCATTTTCAGTTCGGCATCATCGGGGGCTGCCGTGACGACAATGCGATAACCCTGCTGTTGCAGTTTCCGGATCAGTGCCGTCATCTGGCCTGCCGGCCAGCACTTGAACAGCCAGCGCGAGGCGGGATGAATATGGATAAACCCCTTTTTCGCTATGCCTGCCTGCGCAAGACGCTGCTGCATCTCCATTGTGGCCACTTCTCCCGGCACCAGGGTCAGTTCACGCTTGTTTTCATGCGGGTAGACGCCAATACGGCGTAGCGCGTCCAGGTTGGATTCCACTGTATGGCGCGGATTGCCGCGAGCTACAGGATAAAAATGGCTAAAGCTTTTGCGCCAGAAACGCCCGCGTGCCGGCATTTTGCGGGCCACGCTATGCTTCGCGCCCAGTAGGCGTGTCAGCCATGCACCGCGGTTGTGTTCGGTGAGGTGAATAATCAGGTCATAGTGTCGCGTCCGCAGGCGTTGGAGTAGCCGCCATTCGGCGCTCATTTGATGCAACAATCCCTGCGTTTTCCAGTTGCGGTCGATGGCATGAAGTTCCGCAATCGCAGGATGCAGGCTCAACATCTCAACCGTGTCGAGGTAAACCAGCGCATCCACTTCCAGGTGGGGCGCATGCTCCTTCAGGGCGGAAAAGACCGGCGCGGCAAGCAACACATCGCCATGGTGGCGCAGCTTGATCACCAGGACACGGCGCAGGCCGGATAAATCGATAGCATCTTTAAGCATGGGCGCACGATAACAAACTGAGCGCCAAAAACAAGCATTTCATTCATCTTCCACCCTGCCGCTCTTGTGAAAACCAGGATATCCGAAACGGGAAAGCCATACCAAAATACTTTTAGAATATGGCGTTAACAGTTGACCTGTCAGGATTTTTCAAATTATAGTGTGCGCATGCAAGCGGAAATGAAAGCACTGGAAGACAAGGTCATGCAGATTGTGCAAATGTGCCAGCACCTGCGCGCCGAAAACATGCAACTGCGCCAGCAACTCGCTACGGCACAAAATGACGGCAAGCGGCTGGGCGAGAAGATCCAGAGCGCGCAGATACGTCTCGAAGCTCTGCTTGAGCGTATTCCGGAGAATCGGGAATGAGCGAAGTCAAGGGGCTGGATGTCACCATCATGGGGCGGGAATTCCGTGTTGCCTGTCCGGAAGACGAGCAGGACGCACTGCTCGCCTCAGTGGATTACCTGGACCGCAAAATGCGTGAAATTCGCGACAGCGGAAAGGTCATCGGGGTAGAACGCATAGCCATCATGGCAGCACTGAACATCACCCACGAACTGCTCAACACCCGCATTGCCGGTTCTTTTGACATCGGCGAGTTCAAGAGTAGAATTGGCTCCATGCAGGCTCAGATCGAGCAGGCAATGGCAGAACAGGATGAGCTGTTTTAGCAGGTTGTTGAACAGTCCATCACAACCCGCTTTCCGAGTTGTCCCCTGCGGTGTTCGTTTAGGCTAAATATTCTTTGAACCAATATTTATGTAAGCAGGTTGTGGCTGTATTGAGTGCTGTTGTGCGCGTCCTCCGCGGATGTACCTGATGTGCTCAAGCTGCGACCGTCTTGGACCTCCGCGTTCAAGATGATAGCCTGACGGCACATGCGGGGGCCTTATCTTCCCCCAACTAGTTTTGCTCTACCGCCAATCTTGAACAAATCCCAATTGCGGCGACATTTGCGCCAACGACGCAACGAGCTTAGCCCCAGCCAGCGGCGGAGTGCGGCGCAGGGACTATTGCGTACGGCGATGCGGGAAGGACTCTTTCTCAAATACCAACGCATTGGTTTTTATCTTCCCTTCGAAGGAGAAATGGACCTGTTGCCCCTGCTCAACCGTGCCTTGTGGCTGGGCAAGCCCTGTTACCTGCCCGTCGTCCCGCAACGTTTCGAGAAAAAGCTCGGCTTCACCCGTCTCACTGCACGCGCCAGTTGGTACCGCAACCGTTATGGCATTCACGAACATTGGTCGCCACGCCCAGTGCGAGCCCGTCAGCTGGATTTGCTGTTCATGCCGCTGGTAGGTTTTGATGAACAGGGATACCGGCTTGGCATGGGCGGCGGCTTCTATGACACCAGTCTGGCCTATCTTAACCGTCGCAGGGCGTGGCGCAAACCCTACCTGGTCGGCATCGGCTATGAATGCCAGAAAGTCGAGCAAGTGCCACGCGACCCGTGGGACATGCCGCTCGACGCCGCGCTTACCGAGCGCCGCCTGTACCGGTTTTCCAAGGTAAAATAGAATTTTTGTTGTTCCGAGTGGTCATTATGCGTTACTGGCTGATGAAATCCGAACCTTCCGATTGCAGCATTGAAGACCTCGCCGCCATGCCCGGCCAGTCCGTCGCGTGGTATGGGGTGCGTAACTATCAGGCGCGCAATTTCATGCGCGATCAGATGCGGGTGGGGGATCAGGTGTTCTTTTACCATTCGAGCTGTGCCGAACCGGGTATTGCTGGCCTGGCGGTGGTGAGCAAGCTGGCTTACCCGGACCAGACCCAGTTTGATGCCGACAATAAATACTTCGACCCCAGGGCGACACCTGAAAATCCGCGCTGGTTCAACGTGGACGTGAAACTGGTCAAGAAAACGCGACTACTGGGCATCAAGGAATTGCGCAGCTACCCCGAACTGGCGCACATGCGTATTTTGCAGATGGGTAACCGACTCTCCATTACGCCGGTCGACCCCGGGGAATGGGAATTCATCATGAGGCTGCTGTAAGCCCCTTGTTGGGTTTGGCTATTCGAACAGGGCCGCGACAAATTCCTGCGCCACAAACGGGCGCAGGTCCTCGAGTTTTTCCCCCACCCCGATAAAACGCACGGGTATCGGCCGGCTGCGTGCGATGGCGGCAATGATCCCACCCTTTGCCGTGCCGTCCAGCTTGGACAGCACCAGGCCGGTAAGCTGCAGCGCATCGTCGAAAGCATTGACCTGGGCCAGGCCGTTCTGCCCGGTATTGGCGTCGAGCACCAGCAACACCTCATGGGGTCCGCTGGGGTCGGCCTTGGCGATGACGCGCTTGACCTTCTTGATCTCTTCCATCAGGTGCAACTGCGTCGGCAAGCGTCCGGCGGTATCCGCCAGCACCACGTCGATACCGCGTGCCTTGGCGGCATGGATGGCGTCGAAGATCACGGCGGCGGAATCGCCGCTTTCCTGGGCGATGACCGTGACATTGTTGCGCTCACCCCATACCATCAACTGCTCCCGTGCCGCTGCGCGAAATGTATCGCCGGCCGCGAGCAGCACCGACTTGCCCTGGGACTGGAAATACTTGGCCAGTTTGCCGATGGTAGTGGTTTTCCCCGCGCCGTTCACGCCTGCCAGCATGATGATGAAAGGGTGGTGGCCGGTGATGTCCAGCGGTTGTTCCAGGGGTTGCAGCAGTGCCAGCAGGGATTGCTGTACCGCCCCTTTCAGCTCGGCTGCTTCGGTCAGTCCTTCGCGTCTGACGCGTGCCCGCAGGTCGTCGAGCAAATACTGAGTTGCTGCTACGCCGACATCGGAAGTGAGGAGAATGGTCTCCAGTTCCTCGTACAGTTCGTCGTCGATCTTGCCGCCGCCGCTGAATAAATTTGTCAGTTTTCTGCCGAATTGCTCCCGCGTGCGTGCGAGCCCCTGCTTCAGGCGGGCCGCCCAGCTTTCAGGTTTGCCTTGTGAGGCTTCGTCGGCTATCGGTTCGGATTTTTTGAAGAAACTAAACATCGGCAATCCGGTCTGTCCTGTCATGGCCGTGTAATGGCTTATAATCGGCTTCATTTTATCCCGAACAGAGGCTTAAGAGTAGGAGGTTGCGTGTTAAGAAAAATGTTACTGTGCCTGGCGCTGCTCGGAATGGCCGGCGCGGCTGCGGCAAACCCTTATGAATACAGGTTGGCCAATGGCCTGAAGGTCGTCGTCAAGGAGGACCCGCGCGCGCCGGTGGTTGTGTCGCAGATATGGTACCGCGTGGGCAGCATGGACGAGGTGAACGGCACGACAGGGGTGGCCCACGTGCTGGAACACATGATGTTCAAGGGGACGCGCAAGGTGCCGGCGGGGCAGTTTTCCAAAATCATTGCCGAGGCGGGGGGGCGCGAAAACGCATTCACCAATCGCGATTACACGACCTATTTCGAACAGCTCCAGGTCGGTCAACTGCCGCTGGCTTTCCGGCTCGAGGCCGACCGAATGGCCAATCTGGCGCTGACGGAGCGGGAGTTTTCGAAAGAAATCAAGGTGGTGATGGAGGAACGCCGCATGCGTACCGACGACAATCCGCAAGCGCTGGTGGACGAACAGCTCAACGCGGTAGCCTTCGAGGCCCACCCCTACCACCATCCGGTAATAGGCTGGATGAATGATCTGGAGAACATGCGCGTGGAAGATGCCCGCGCCTGGTACCAACACTGGTATGCACCCAATAACGCTACGCTGGTAGTGGTGGGTGATGTCAAGCACGATGCGGTATTCCGTCTGGCGCAACAGTATTTCGGTGCGCTCAAGCCTCGCGTGCTGCCTCTCCGCAAGGAACAAAAAGAGCCGCTGCAGCGCGGCATCAAGCGGGTGGCGGTAAAAGCGCCCGCCAAGCAGCCTTATCTCATGATGGCTTATCGCACGCCGGTGTTGCGCGATGTTGCCGGGGATTGGGAGCCTTATGCACTGAAAATTCTGGCGGGAGTGCTCGATGGCTATTCCGCCGCGCGTCTGAATCAGTCGCTGGTGCGTGAAAGCCGTCTGGCCAACGATGTCGGTGCAGGTTATGACGAGATTTCACGTGGGCCGGGCCTGTTCATCATCGAGGGTACCCCCAGCGAGGGCAAAAGCGTGGTCGATCTGGAACAGGGTATTCGCAACGAAATCGCCAGGCTGCAGCGCGACGGCGTCAGCGAGGAGGAGTTGCAGCGCGTCAAGGCGCAAGTTGTGGCGGCGCAGGTTTATCAGCGCGACTCCATGTTCTATCAGGGCATGCTGATCGGAAATCTGGAGATCTCTGGCCTGTCCTGGCGCGACGAGAAAATGCTTTTGGAGAAATTAAAGGATGTGACTGCGGATCAGGTCAAGGAGGTTGCCAACAAATACCTGCACAACGATGGCCTCACGGTGGCCACGCTCGATCCCCAGCCACTCGATGGCAAGCACCCCGCGCAAACTTCGGCAGGAGAACGTCATGATGTACGTTAAAACTGTCTCTATCTGGTTATGGAGCGCCCTGGCGCTTGTATTGTCTGGCATTGCCCAAGCCGGCTTGCCGATCCAGCACTGGCAGAGCGCCAACGGCGCCCGCGTCTATTTCGTGGAGAGCCGTGGCCTGCCCTTGCTCGACGTGAGCGTCGATTTCGATGCTGGCACACGGCGGGATTCCGCGGAAAAATCCGGTCTCGCCAATCTGACTTCGCACATGCTGAATCTCGGGGCCGGGGGGCTGTCGGAAGAAGAAATTTCACGCCGCCTGGCCGATGTGGGCGCACAACTTGGCGCCACCATCGACCCCGATCGTGCCGGCATGTCTTTGCGCACCCTGAGCAGTACACGGGAGCGCAGCCAAGCGCTGGACTTGATGGCAAAGATACTGCAACAACCCGACTTTCCGGCAACGGTTCTGCAACGAGAAAAAGCGCGCGTCATTGCCGCGTTGCAGGAAGAGGACACGCAGCCCGGTCCCATTGGACAAAAAGCCTTTCAGGCCGCGATCTATGGTAGCCACCCTTATGCGCTTCCAGGCGCGGGCAAGGTGGAAACGGTCGCGCGGCTCCAGCGCCAGGACCTGCTCGACTTTTTCCGCCAGCATTATGTCAGCGAGTCCGCTGTAATTTCCATCGTGGGAGATGTGAGCAGGGAAGAGGCGGCCGGCATCGCGGAACAACTCTCGGCGGGCCTGCCCCATGCAAATGGCGGCTTGCCGCCATTACCCGAGGTGGCGCCGCTCCTCCAGGCGGAAACCATCTTATTGCCGCATCCCGCCAGTCAGAGTCATATCCTGCTGGGAATGCCGGGTATTAGCCGCAATGATGTGGATTATTTCCCGCTTTACGTCGGCAACTATATTCTCGGCGGGGGCGGTTTCGCCTCGCGCCTGACTGAAGCGGTGCGTGAAAAGCGCGGTCTGGCCTATAGCGTATACAGCTATTTCATGCCGCTGGCGCAGCCGGGGCCGTTCCAGATTGGCCTCCAGACGAAGCGGGATCAGGCGAATGAGGCGTTGGAGATCACGCTTGCCACGCTGCGCCGCTTCGTCGCCGATGGCCCGACCGCGGAGGAATTGCGCCATGCCAAGCAAAATCTGATCGGCAGCTTCCCCCTGCGCCTCGACAGCAACCGGAAAATCCTCGGTTATTTGTCCCTGATCGGCTATTACAACCTGCCGCTGGACTATCTCGACCAGTTCGTCAAGAACGTGGACAAGGTCACCCTGGCGCAAGTGAAAAGTGCCTTCCAGCGCCATGTCAACCCTGAAAAAATGGTGACGGTCATCGTCGGCGGTGATGACAAAAAGTAATCGGGTTCGCATCATTGGTGGTGTCTGGCGCAGCCGCCTGCTGGCTTTCCCTGACGTGCCGGGATTGCGCCCCACGCCGGACCGGGTCAGGGAAACGCTATTCAACTGGCTGGGGCAGGTGATGGATGGGAAAATCTGCCTGGATCTCTTTTCCGGCAGCGGCGCATTGGGCTTCGAGGCACTGTCGCGCGGTGCTAGGCGGGTCGTGATGGTGGAGCGCGATGCAAAAGTGGCACATGCCCTGCGTACCAATGCGGCAAATTTGAGTGCAGAAAATTGTGAACTGGTAACAACGGATGCGTTAAAATTGCTCGACTTGGAAACACGTCGCTTCGATGTGATTTTTGTCGATCCGCCTTATGACTCGCATCTCTTGCCGCGCGTACTGCCCAGGTTGCTGGCCCGTCTGAGCGATGGCGGCATGGTTTACGCCGAGTCGGACAGCGCTTTGGAAGTGGGTCCGGAATGGCAGGTCTGGCGCAGCGGCAGCGCTGGCCAAGTTCATTATTACTTACTCAGGAAAGCCTGTTAGATGCTCAAGGCGGTTTACCCCGGCACCTTCGACCCCATCACCCGCGGCCACGAGGATTTGGTGCGCCGTGCCGCACGCCTGTTTGACGAGGTCATCGTGGCGGTGGCCGACAGTCGCACCAAGCAGCCGTTTTTCAGCCTGGGCGAGCGCGTCGAGATGGCGGCTTCTGTTTTGGCAGATTGCCCCCATGTGCGTATAACCGGGTTTTCGGGGCTGCTGATACATTTTTTGCAGCAACAGGACGCGCACATCATTCTGCGTGGCCTGCGGGCGGTATCGGATTTTGAATACGAGTTTCAACTGGCGGGGATGAACCGCAATCTCTACCCCAATGTCGAAACCATTTTTCTTACCCCATCCGAACAGTACATGTTCATTTCGGCCAGCATGGTGCGTGAAATTGCGCTGCTGGGTGGGGATGTAAGCCAGTTTGTTCAGCCGGCAGTGTGCGCCAGACTGGACAGCAAAATTATCAACCTTAACTAACGAGAGGAAATTGTCATGGCATTAATGATTACCGACGAGTGCATCAACTGCGACGTATGTGAACCAGAGTGCCCCAACGGCGCGATTTCACAAGGCGATGAAATTTATGTCATCGACCCGAACTTGTGCACCGAATGCGTGGGACATTACGACGAGCCGCAATGCGTTTCGGTTTGCCCGGTGGATTGCATCATCACCAACCCCGAGCACATCGAAACCAGGGAGCAGTTGCAGGCCAAGTACGAGAAGCTGAGCGGCAAGTAATATTCCCGCACATAAAACCCCGGCGGATCCTTCGATCCGCCGGGGTTTTTTCAGGCGGCCAGCTGTTGAGGCGCGCTGTCGAAATTCAGCGCCTGTTCCATCCGTCGGTGCAGGTTGCGCAGGTCCGCGAGCTGCTCGGCGATCACCGCATCCATCTGCTCCAGCTCTGCAATACGATCCTCCAGCGTGTCCGTTGCCTTGTGGATGCGCTTGATGCTTTCCAGCCGGCGGCGCAGCTGCAGCTGATGCTCGCGCACCTGGGTTTCCATCGGCGCCATGATGGCCTTGAGCCAGTTCTCCACATCGCGGTTGGCTATTTCATAAACATGAATTACGCGACTGGCGATGGTTTCGAAGAATTTGGTGGTAATGGTGAACTGCTCGTTGGTAAGCATGTTCAGCGCCGTATTGAAGTGGTCGTTGTAACCTTTCTCCAGCTTGGCGATTTCCTTCAGGTACTTCAGCGTCGAGAAGGGCGGCGGGCTGCTCTGCGACAGGCCATGCTCCTCGCTGAACTTCTTGTACATGCTGTCCATCATGTGCTTGATTTCCTCGATCTGCTGGCCGGACTTGTTGATATTGTCCGTTACATGCTTGAAGAAATTGTTCATCGCGACGCTGATGCCCTTGCTGAAGCGGCTGCTGACCATGGCATCACGGGTATTCTTTACTTCCACCCTGAGCGCATCCATGCCGAGGTGGGTGAAGAGAATGTTGGTTTGCTGCGAGAACACGCTGCGTAATGCCTGGAAACGCTGCAGGCCTTTCTCGAAATTTTCCTTGTCGAGCTTGACCTTCTCCATCATGTGCTCGATCACGTCCTCGTTCTTGCCGCGCAAGCCCTTGAGTTCGTCGAGCTGTTCGCGCACCCCGCCCATGCGCGCATCGAGGATGGAATGCGTCATGCCCATCAGGTCCTCGACTTCGCTCTGGGTGTTGTCGCGCACGATTTCCTGCTTGGAGGGAATCAGCTCGTCGGTCAGCGCCTTTTCCAGTGCCGGCAATCGGCTTTTTTCGAGCAACTCGGGATCATGGTTGATTTTGGCCAGCAGGCCCTTCTGTGCGGAAATGGGAAAAACCTGCGATGCCTTGATTCCCAGCAGTTCGGCGCTGCTGTTCACCTGGGACTGGATTTCGCGCTCGATTTCTTCTTCGCTCTTGAGTTCGTCCCACAGTCCGTCAATCTTGTTCAGCACCACCAGCCGGCCCTTTTGGCGCCCTTGGGGGTTGCCCACGTAATCGCGCCACACCTCGATATCGGTCTTGGTGACGCCGCTGTCCGCCGCGAGCATGAACAGCACCGCATGAGCGTTGGGCAGCATGTTGATGGTGAGTTCCGGTTCGGTGCCGATGGCATTGAGACCGGGCGTGTCGAGAATGACCAGCCCCTGCTTCAGCAAAGGATGCGGGAAATTGATGATGGCGTGACGCCAGCAGGGAACCTCGACCGTGCCGTCGGCTTGCACGGTGAAGGCGTTGTCCGGATTGTTTTCGTCATAGAGACCGAAGCGCGCGGCTTCAGCCTTGCTCACGCGCTTGACCTGACTGACTTGCTGGAAGGCGGTCAGCATCCCTTCGGCGGAATTGGTATCGAGTGGAAAAATCTGCCACTCGTCGACATAGCGCTTGTATTCGGTGGTCGTGGTATCCGTGGCGCGCGTTTCGATCGGCAGCAGTTGAATGCAGGCTTCGCGCCCTTCCTCATACATCAGTTCGGTGGGGCACATGGTGGTGCGGCCAGCGCTGGAAGGCAGCAGGCGCAAGCCGTAGCCGGCAAAGAAAATGGCGTTGATGAGCTCCGACTTGCCGCGCGAGAACTCGGCCACGAAGGCCACGTTGAGCTTGTCATCGCGCAAGCGGTCAAGAATGTGCTGGATGCGCAGATCGCTCTGGCCATCGTTCAGTTCCTGTTCGTTGAGCCAGTTGCGATAGTCGCTGATGCTGCCGGACAGGCCGCTGCGCCACGCCCCATACGCTTCGAAGTGTGCGACCAGATTCTCGTTTGTCATGAATGCTCCCGTAGCCGGTCATCGGCAATGCCATCGTACTTTAGCATAAAAAATAAATTAATCAATGCAGTCCGCAAGTATTCCGGATGTTTTGTCTGATGTTTTGCGCCTGCAATTTGCGTGCCATCAACGCTGGCAATGTGGGCAGTAAAAGGTCGAGCGCTGGCCTTGCCTTGCCAGCCGGATCGGCGTGGCACATTGCCGGCATGGCTTCCCGGCGCGTCCATAAACGAAATACTGTTGCTGGAAATAACCCGGCTTGCCGTTGCTGTCCACGAAATCGCGCAGGCTGCTTCCCCCCGCGGCAATGGCCTGCTGCAGCACGGCCTTGAGTGCCTGCGCCAGCCTGTCGCAACGCGCTGCACCGATGCGTCCGGCCGGGGTGCTCGGCCGGATGGCGGCACGGAACAGGGCCTCGTTGGCGTAAATGTTGCCCACCCCGACCAGCAGGTGGCTTTCCATCAACGTCTGCTTGATATTGCCTTTTTTTCCGCGGGTATGACGATACAGCCACGCACCGTCGAAATCATTCGTCAGCGGCTCCACGCCCAAGCGCGCCAGGAGGGGGTGACGCAGAGGGTCAGTTTCTGTCCAGATTACGGCACCAAAGCGGCGCGGGTCACGCAGCCGCATGCAGAAACCGTTTTCCAGCACCAAGTCGAAATGGTCATGTTTTTCCGCCACGGCTGTCGCCGGCAGGATGCGCAGGCTGCCGGACATGCCCAGATGCAGGATCAGCCAGCCCTGGCTGCAATCCATCAACAAATATTTTCCGCGCCGCGTCATGCCGAGAATACCCAGCCCTGGCAGAATATGCGCCAGTTCCGGCGCGATGGGGAAGCGCAAGCGGGCATTCCGCACGATGACGCCGCGTATGCGCTGGCCGCGCAGATGCGGCTCAAGGCCGCGACAGGTGGTTTCAACCTCGGGCAGTTCAGGCATTGCGGCGGCGCCAGACAAAAACCGCGATGCCGAGAAACAGCGCGGGCAAGCCAATC
The DNA here is from genome assembly GCA_028714955.1 of Sulfuricella sp. GTDB lineage: Bacteria > Pseudomonadota > Gammaproteobacteria > Burkholderiales > Sulfuricellaceae > Sulfurimicrobium. The sequence goes on along the minus strand of JAQTLK010000033.1, from coordinate 12,309 downwards.
AAAAAGCCCAGCGCGAGCGCCATGGCAGCCGATTTGCCAAGACTCAGCGCGGCGTCGATGGTGCGCTTGGGCTGGATGGCAATGAGATGGGCATCGCCTGCCAGCCAATTGACCAGATTGATGCCGAGGTCGAGATTCCCGGCATTGCCGAGGTAGGCGTTGGCAAGAAAATCGCCGCTTCCGATCACGGCGATGCGCTGGCGCCCATCCTTGCCTTCTCTTTCCAGCGCGCGGCCAATCACGACCGGCCCGGCTACATCCCGCTGCGGATCGAAGGTTGCGTGTTCATCCGCCACGCCGCTCTCCACCCAACTGCGCGCGGATGTCTCGACGAGCGGAGTGACGTGCCAGGCCGGGTCATCGTTGACGCCGATGGCGCGGGCGCGGGGAAAGACCGTGACAAGGTCGAATCGGGCCGTCGCGGCGTGCGGTCCATACTGCGCGGCTACGGCGGTTGCCGGGGCAAACCCCAGCTCTTTCGCGGCCGGGTCGATGACCACGCCGGGTGACAGCACCAAACCCAGCATTTCCGCCACAGGCCGCAATCCATGCAAGTCGCCGGGTTCGATCAGCCACAGCAGGTTGCCGCCGCGTGCCAGATAGCGTTTGATCTTGTCCGCTTCACCCGGCAGGATTTCGGACTGCGGCTGAGTCAACAGCAGCACGCTGACAGCGGCGGGCACTTCGGCATCGGCCGCGAGATTCAGGGACGCGCCACGAAACCCCTTGTGCGCCAGCTGGCGGCCGAATTCGCCGAGGTCGTGCGGCGCGCCGCCATCCAGCTTGCGTTCCCCGTGGCCGGCGAGCCCCATCACCAGCCGTTCGCGGCCGCGTGCGAGACGCATCAGGGCATTGGTGAAATCCTGCTCGTTGAGCGTGGTGAGATGCTCGCTGCGGCCGTGGTAGCCCAGCACCAGCTCGCCATTGACCTGCACATTCGCGGCACGGGCGAGCTGCGCTTCCTGGGCGGGATCGACGAATCTGAATTTCAGGTCGGGCTTGAGGCGTTGATAGCGTGCGACAAAATCGCGAATCGGCTGGCGCAGGTCGCCATATTGCGGGTCCTGCTGCGTGGCATAAGCAGTCACTTCAAGCGTCCCGGGCATGGCATCGAGCACCTTGCGGCTGACCGGACTCAGTGTGTGGCGACCGTTCTGGGTGAGATCCCATTGCCAGTGATAGCGCTGGGTGAGGAAGCCAGCCACGCCCACCGCCGTCAGGAATAGCAGCAGAAACACCGGCTGATGGCGGCGCAACCAGAAGCGCAGCGTGTTCATGGCAACCGGTCCCGGTCCAGGCGCAGCACGGTCAACATCAGGAAGGTCGCCGCGAACAGCAGGAAATAGCCCACATCGGCCGTGTCCAGCAGGCCGCTGTTGCTGCGTCCGAAATGCTGCAGCAGCGACAAGGCGCGCAGCGGAGCGACTTGCTGCACGGCGATGTCGAGCAGCCACAAACCGAGCGCGGCTGCGATCCCGCTGATCGCGGCTATCGCCGGGTGGGCGGTAAGACTGGAAAAATACAGGCCGAGGGCCGCGAGGCAGGCTGCCAGGAGCACCAGTCCACCGAGGCCGACCAGCAGCAAGCCGATGTCGAGTGGTCCGCCCGCGATGAGGGCAAGCGCCATGGCTGCGGCAAGCGCGATGATCAGGCAGAGGAAGAGCCACAGGGCGAGAAACTTGCCGAGCACGATGGCGCCGAGCGACAGCGGCGCGGAAAGCAGCAGCGGCAGCGTGTGATTGCGGCGTTCCTCGGCGATCAGGCGCATGGCGAGCACCGGCGTGATTATCAGCAGAATCATGGCGGTCGCGCCAAACAGCGGGGCCACGACCATTTCCGTCACCCCGGGCGGGTTGACGAGCTGGAGCAACTGGCCCTGCACGCCGAGAAAGGCATCCACCTGGTTGAGGAACACCCATGCCATCAGCAATTGCAACACTCCCAGGATGATCCATGCCAATGGAGAACCAAAGAGAATCCTGAGTTCCTTGGCGGCGATGGTGACGATCACGGCAGAGTCTCCTGCCGCGTCAGACGGACAAACATTTCTTCCAGGCCGTTTTCGCTTGCGCCATCCTCCTGCCACTGGCGCCGCAACTCCGCCATGCCGCCGCCGAATACCGCGCGCCCTTGCCGAAGAATCAGCACCCGGTCGCACAGCGCTTCGGCCTCGGCCAGGATATGGGTGGACAGAATGATGCCATGGGTGCGCCCCAACGTCGCGATCAATTCGCGAATCTCGCGGATCTGCAACGGGTCGAGGCCGGTGGTGGGCTCATCCAGAATGATCACGGACGGATTGTGGACGATGGCCTGGGCAATGCCCAGCCGTTGCCGGTAGCCTTTGGAAAGGTTGCCGATCAGCCGTTTCGCCACCTCGTCCAGACCGCAACGCTGCAGCGCCTGGCTGACCGCCGCATCCAGTTTCGCCTTGGGCACACGGTGCAAGCGCGCGGCCAGGCGAAGAAATTCGCCTACCGCAAGTTCCCGGTAGAGGGGCGGGATTTCGGGCAGATAGCCGAGATGCGCCTTGGCCGCCTCGGGTTGCGCGCTCAAATTCACGCCGCATATTTCGACGCTGCCTGAACTTGGCGCAAGATTGCCGCTCAAAAGCTGCATGGCCGTCGATTTGCCGGCACCATTGGGGCCAAGCAGGCCCAGCACTTCTCCCCGGTACAAATCCAGGTCAAGCGCGCTCACTGCCGCGCGCGGGCCAAAGCAGCGACCGAGTTTATGTGCATGCAGCAAAGGAGGGGTGTCGGGCCTGGCGTTCAAAGTGGCAAATTCAAAAGGTTGTGCCTATACTTGGCGGGCGTTACTTCCAAATTATACTTGAGACTCCGAGCATCCAAGATGCCTACTTTGAAACTAGAACCCATTGTGCTGGCTGCGTCCCTGCTGGCCTTGTCCGCATGCGCGCCGGCGCCGCTCAAAACGCCCTTGGTTGCAGCGCCTCCCCCGGCCGCCGAAACCAAGCAGGTGGTGCTGCCGAATCAGGAGCTTAGCGCCCAGACCCTTTATCAGTATCTGGTCGGCGAAGTGGCGCTGCAGCGCAATCAGCCGGAACTGGCGGCCGACGCGCTGCTGGACCTGGCGAAAAGCAGCCGCGACCCGCGCTTGGCGCGGCGCGCCACCGAAGCCGCAGTGCAGGGGCAGCAGGCCTTTCAGGCGGCCGATGCGGCAGCGCTGTGGCAGTCGCTGGATCCGGATTCGCCCCAGGCCATCCAGGCTGCCGCGGCACTGCTCCTCAATAGTGGCCGCTTGAGCGAGGCGCGTCCCTACCTGGAAAAAATCCTGGCCAAGGAAGGAGAAAGCCGTGCCAGCGGCTTTCTCCACCTCAACCAGATGCTGGCGCGGCAACGCGACCGCGGCGCCGTGCTGGAGCTGGTGCGCGACCTGGCAAAGCCATACCCGGCGGTTGCAGAGGCACATTTTGCGGTTGCCCAGGCGGCCTGGAACGCCGGAAAAAAGGGTGAGGCGCTGGCCGAATTGCACCAGGCAGATACCCTGAAACCGGGCTGGGAGCCCGCTGCACTGTTCCGCGGGATGGCGCTGCAGCAAACCTCCATCCCCGATGCGCTGGGGTTTTACCGCGATTTCTTGCAAGAGTACCCCAAGGCGAGGGAGGTGCGGCTCGCCTATGCCCGCTTGCTGGTAGGCGAAAAGCAATATCATCAGGCGCGCGTCGAGTTCCAGCGTGCGATGGCCGATGCGCCCAACAACCCGGAGATCAGTTTTGCCATTGGCCTGCTTGCCATGCAGGAAGGCGACTTCGAAGCCGCAGACAGTTATCTGCGGCAAACGCTTGATGGCGGATACAGTGACGGCGACCTGGTGCGCCTTTACCTCGGCCAGGTCGCCGAGGAGCGCAAACGCTGGGATGAAGCCGCGAAGTGGTATGACAGCGTGGAGCCGGGCGAAAACTACATCAACGCGCGGATTCGCCTTGCCAGCCTGCTCGCCAAGCAGGGAAAACTGGAGGAGGCGCGCCGGCAACTGCAGCAGACCCCGGCTCAGAACGACCAGCAACGCGCCTTGCTGGTACAGGCCGAAGCCCAATTGCTGCGCGAAGCCAAAATGTACCCGGCAGCCCTTGATGTACTGGGCAAAGGCCTGGAAAAACTGCCCAACCATCCCGACCTGCTCTATGACCATGCCATGGCCGCGGAAAAACTGGACAAGCTCGATGTGATGGAAAAGGACTTGCGCCATTTGATCCAGCTCAAGCCCGGCAATGCCCATGCCTACAACGCGCTGGGCTATACCTTTGCGGAGCGCGGCATCCGCCTCACCGAAGCGCGCGACCTGGTGGAGAAAGCCGCTGCCCTGGCACCGGAAGACCCCTTCATCATGGACAGCCTGGGGTGGGTCTATTTCCGTCTCGGCCAGCCCGCCAAGGCGCTTGAAATATTGCGCCATGCCCTGGACTTGAGCCATGACCCGGAAATCGCCGCGCATCTCGGCGAGGTGCTGTGGACCCAGGGACAGCCAAACGAAGCGCGCGCCGTATGGCAATCCGCTTTGAAGTTGGCGCCGGAGAACGAATCTTTACGCAATGTCATGCAAAAATTCAAGTAGGTGGCTGTGGCTGCTGTGCCTGCTGCTGCTGGGCGGATGCGCCGCGCTGCCGGTCAGGCAGATGGGAGCTGCCGCCGCGCCCGATACGTTTCATTTGCAGGGCCGCATTGGCGTGCGCTATGGAACACAGGGTTTTTCCGGCAATTTCAGTTGGCGGCATGGCATCCAGAGTGACGAAATCCTGCTGCTTTCTCCCTTGGGACAGGCCGTGGCGCGAATCGAGCGAGATGCAACGGGGGTAAGGCTGGACACCCCGGATGGCCACTATGCGGCGCCTGACGCGGCCGAACTGACGCAACGCATACTGGGCTGGCGCCTGCCGCTTGACGGAATGCAATACTGGGTGACTGGACGGCCGGCGCCGGACGGCGCGCCCGGCATCACGCGCGATGCCGCCATGAATATCACCGCTTTGCGGCAGCAGCAGTGGGAAGTCGAATATCCCGTCTACCAGGCAGAGGGCGCCTACGTTCTGCCGGGCCGGGTCGTGATGCGCAACGGCGACCTTGAGCTCAAGCTGGTGGTGGATCGATGGGACTTGCCGTGAGCGAGACGGCCTACCCCGCCCCGGCAAAGCTCAACCTGTTCCTCCACGTGGTGGGACGCCGCCCGGATGGCTATCACCTGCTGCAAAGCGTGTTCCGTTTTCTCGATCATGGCGACCGGCTGCATTTCCATTTGCGCCAGGACGGGCGGATCACGCGCAGCACCGACCTCCCCGGCGTCCCGCCGGAACAAGACCTGGTAGTGCGCGCCGCGCGCCTGCTGCAGGAGGCGACCGGCTGCGCGCTCGGCGTCGAGATCGCCGTGGAAAAACACCTTCCCATGGGCGGGGGGCTGGGTGGCGGCAGCTCCGATGCGGCAACGGTGTTGCTGGCGCTCAACCGCTTATGGCACCTGAACCTGCCGCGCGCCGAATTGCAGCGCCTGGGCTTGCAGCTCGGCGCGGACGTACCGGTGTTCATTTTCGGCGAAAGTGCTTTTGCCGAGGGCGTGGGCGAACTGCTTCAACCCGTCAGCCTGCCGCCAGCCTGGTATCTGGTGATCGTGCCCCCGGTAGCCGTGGCAACCGCAGAGATTTTTGCTGCGCCGGAATTGACACGAGACACGACTTCGATCAAAATGTGCGACCTCTCGACAGCCCAGCTTCGCAATGACCTGCAAGCGGTGGTTGGTGCGAGGTATCCCGACGTGGCGGCATGCCTCGACTGGCTAGCACAGTTCGGCAATGCCAGGATGACCGGATCAGGCGCATGCGTATTTGCGGAATTCGCCACGCAGCACGAAGCGCGCCGTGCTCTGGCGCGCAAACCTGCAAAATGGCAGGGTTTCGTGGCGCAGGGGCTTGACCGGCATCCGCTGCGGGATTACGCAGACTAGATCATTGGGGAGTCGCCAAGTGGTAAGGCACCGGATTTTGATTCCGGCATTCGTAGGTTCGATCCCTACCTCCCCAGCCAGTTTTCAGGGGCGGGAATTCCCGCCCCTTTGATTTTTTTTAATCGCTGAGATAGGCTCCCTCATGGCGTACGGCAGCATGATGGTTTTTACCGGCAACGCCAACCCACGGCTTGCCGAAGCTGTGGTCAAACACCTCAATCTCCCTCTTGGACGCGCGGTAGTCGGGCGCTTTTCCGATGGCGAGGTAATGGTCGAACTGATGGAGCACGTGCGCGGCAAGGACGTGTTCGTGCTGCAGTCGACCTGCATGCCCACCAACGATAACCTGATGGAAGTCATGGTGATGGTGGACGCCCTCAAACGCGCTTCCGCCGGGCGCGTCACGGCCGCCATTCCCTATTTCGGCTATGCCCGCCAGGATCGCCGTCCACGTTCCGCGCGGGTTGGCATAACCGCCAAGGTCGTGGCGAACATGCTGCAAGGCGCCGGGGTTGACCGCCTGTTGACGATGGATTTGCATTCGGACCAGATCCAGGGGTTTTTCGACATCCCGGTGGACAACATTTACGCCTCCCCGATATTGCTCGGCGACGTGTGGAAGCATGACCACAAGAATCTGATCGTGGTCTCGCCCGATGTCGGCGGCGTGGTCCGAGCCCGCGCGCTGGCCAAGCGTCTGGAATCGGACCTGGCGATTATCGACAAACGTCGTCCCAAACCCAACGTGGCCAAGGTGATGAATATCATCGGCGACGTGTCCGGTCGAACCTGCGTGCTGATGGACGATCTGGTCGACACCGCCAACACCCTGTGCGAAGCCGCTGCGGCCCTGAAAGACCACGGCGCGGTGCGGGTGGTGGCTTATTGCACCCACCCGGTGCTGTCCGGCAGCGCGGTAGAACGGGTGATGAATTCCCATCTCGATGAGCTGGTCGTCACCGACACCATTCCGCTGCGCGAGGAAGCCAGGGCCTGCGGACGCATCCGCCAGCTTTCGGTGGCCGAACTGCTGGCCGAAACGATGCGCAGAATCAGTAACGAGGACTCGGTGAGTTCCTTGTTTATGGAGTAGCTGTCAGTTTCAAGCTGACAGCTTGTCAAACCGCCTGGTCGCGGGCGGTTTTTTTGTTAACTTTTGGAGTAAAAAATGAAAACAGAATTTAACGCAACCTTGCGCACGGTGCAGGGAACGGGTGCGAGCCGCCGTCTCCGCCGTGCAGGCAAAGTCCCGGCCATCGTTTATGGCGCCGGCCAGGATGTCGCGGTGATCGAGCTGGACCACAACGAGATTTACCACACGCTGCGTCACGAATCTTTCCATTCCTCCCTGCTTACCATGAACCTGGGTTCAAGCAAGGAAATGGTGGTGCTGCGCGATTACCAGATGCATCCTTTCCGCCAGCAGGTCATGCACGTGGACTTCCAGCGCGTGGACCAGAACGAAAAAATGCACATGAAGGTTCCATTCCACATCATCAACGCGGACCTGGCGCCAGGCGTGAAACTGACCGGCGGCACGGTCAACCACGTCCTGACCGAGGCTGATGTGAACTGCCTGCCCAAGGATCTGCCCGAGTTCATTGAAGTGGACCTGGCAAACCTGGCCGCCGGCCATTCCGTCCACCTGTCTGACATCAAGCTGCCCAAGGGCGTCGATTTCGTGCAACTGATGCACGGTGACGATGCCGTCGTGGCGAACATCAAGGTGCCGCGTGGCGGGGCAGCGGAAGAGGGTACGGAAGGCGCTGCTGAAGAAACGCCACCGGCTGCCTGACCCCCTTACCACGCTTCGGCGCGGGAACACAGAGAAGCTCGTCACTCCATGATTGACGGGCTTTTTTTATCCATGGAGAAAAACGAAGATGTCCGATATTCGGCTGATTGTCGGTCTGGGCAATCCCGGCCCGGAATATGAGACTACCCGCCACAATGCCGGCTTCTGGTGGGTCGAGCGCCTTGCGGCTGCTCACAATGTCCTGTTCAATGTGGAAAAGAAATTCCATGGCCTGGCCGCGCGCCTTCGCTTGGACGGGCATGAAGCCTGGCTGCTCAAGCCGCAAACTTTCATGAACCGCAGTGGCCAGGCCGTGGGCGCGCTGGCCGGATTTTACAGAATTGCACCGGAAGAAATCCTGGTCGTCCACGACGAACTGGACCTGCCGCCCGGTGATGCGCGCCTCAAGAAAGGTGGCGGGCACGGCGGCCACAACGGCCTCAAGGACATCATCGCCCAACTCGGCACCCCCGACTTCTGGCGCCTGCGCATCGGCATAGGCCACCCCGGCGACAAAAACCAGGTGGTGGATTTTGTCCTGCATGCGGCGCGCCGCGAGGAACAGGAGCAGATCGACGCCGCCCTGGAACGCAGCCTCCCCTTGCTACCACAAATTCTGGCAGGCGATTTTCCCGCCGCCATGCTGAAGCTGCACACCCGGATGGGGAAATGAGCAAGCTGCCCCTTGAGCGCATCCTGCAAGGACAAGGCTTCGGCACGCGCAAGGCTTGCCGGCGGCTGATCGAGGCGGGAGAAGTCGCAATCGACGGCGCGACGGTCAGAGACCAGCACGCCGTTTTCGAAACCAGTGGCCTTGAATTCGAGGTGTTCGGCGAACAGTGGCGCTACCGCTCCCATGTTTACCTCGCGTTGCACAAGCCCGCCAATTTCGAATGCTCCAGGAAACCCAGCCACCATCCCGGCGTGTTGTCGCTGTTGCCGGAACAATTCGCCTGGCGCGACGTGCAGCCGGTGGGCCGCCTCGACCATGACACCACCGGGCTGTTGCTGATGTCTGATGATGGCGCCTTCATTCACGCCCAATCCTCCCCAAAACGACACCTCCCCAAGGTTTACGTGGCCACCACGCATGATGCGGTGACGCCGGCCCTGGTCGACCTGCTGCTGGCCGGCGTGCAAATGCACGACGAACCGGCACCGCTGGCAGCGCTGAGCTGTCGCCAGATCGCCGCTCACCAGTTGGAAATCGTGCTGGAACAGGGCAAATACCATCAGGTCAAACGCATGCTGGCTGCCGCCGGCAATCATTGCAGCGCCCTTTGCCGCACCGCCATCGGTGGTCTGGCGCTGGCGGAGCTGGGGCTGGCGGAGGGCGAGTGGTGTTATCTGGACGAGGCGCAGCAGGCTTTGCTGGCACCATCTGGAGTATAATCCTAGGAGCCTGTCGGACTTATGGGGATCGAAGCGCAACGATTTTAGCAGGCAAGCCGCAAAGCGGCTGCTCGCAGAATTCGGCTGGGCGAGGACAGATTTTGCGAGTTGGGCGATAAAACCGCCCATCCCTGCCTACCCCGTTTGCGAGTTGGGCGATAAAGCCGCCCATCCCTGCTAACCCCATTAGCCGGTTTTGCAGGTCAATAGTCATTCTATTGACCAAGAAAGCGGTGAAATATGGACCGCCCAGGCGGATTCGCAGCCGATTCATCATATTATGTCCGACAGGCTCCTAGGATAATGGCACCTTGTTGCGCACAGTCAATTAAAGGATTTACATGAGTCTCACATGCGGTATCGTCGGCCTGCCCAACGTGGGCAAGTCCACCCTGTTCAACGCCATCACCAGCGCCGGCATTGCGGCGGAGAACTATCCCTTCTGCACCATCGAGCCCAACACCGGCATCGTCGAAGTACCCGACCCGCGCATCGATGCGCTGTCGGCAATCGTCAAGCCGCAACGGGTGCAGCACGCCATCATGGAATTCGTCGACATCGCCGGTCTGGTGGCCGGGGCGAGCAAGGGCGAGGGTCTGGGCAACAAATTCCTCGCCAACATCCGCGAAACCGATGCCATCGCCCACGTGGTGCGCTGCTTCGAGAACGCGGACGTAATCCACGTAGCCGGCAAGGTTGACCCGATTTCAGACATCGAGGTAATCAACACCGAGCTGGCGTTGGCCGACCTTGAAACGGTGGAAAAGGCCATGCTGCGCAGCAACAAGCTGGCCAAATCCGGCGACAAGGATGCCCAGCACATGATGGCGCTGCTGGAAAAAGTGCGCGCCAGGCTGGATCAGGGTCAGCCCGCCCGCAGCATCAACCCCGACAAGGAAGACGCAGCCCTGCTCAAGCCGCTGTGCCTGATGACCATGAAACCCACCATGTATATCGCCAACGTCGACGAGGGCGGCTTCAGCAACAATCCCCATCTCGAAAAAGTCGAACAACTGGCGGCCAGGGAAGGTGCACCAGTCGTCGCGATCTGCGCGGCCATCGAAGGCGAAATCGCCGACCTCGACGAAGCCGACAAGAAGGAATTCCTCGCCGACATGGGCCTCGAAGAACCAGGGCTGAACCGCGTCATCCGCGCTGCCTACAAGTTGCTCGGGCTGCAGACCTACTTCACCGCCGGCGTCAAGGAAGTGCGCGCCTGGACCATCCATGTCGGCGACACCGCCCCGCAGGCAGCCGGCGTGATCCATACCGACTTCGAACGCGGCTTCATCCGCGCCCAGACCATCGCCTTCGAGGATTTCATTGCCTGCAAGGGTGAACAGGGCGCCAAGGAAGCCGGCAAGATGCGTTCGGAAGGGAAGGAATACGTCGTGCGGGATGGGGATGTCCTGAATTTCCTGTTTAACGTCTAAACAGCTTTTCGGACTTTCGCGAACCGGCATGGGCGATAATATTACAATAAATCAATATATTGCGTTTGATATTATGCCACAATCGTCCGATCATCGCCGTTGTCAACCCGGTATGGAGTCAAAACCAGGTTGGAAAAAACCAGGTATGGCTCGAAGCCCGGAGACCTGCCATGTTGAACGACACCCAATGCCGCCAAGCCAAACACAAGGCAAGCCCTACAAGTCCATCAGGCACGAAGAGTACTGCACAAATTCGGTATCAAGGGTTATCACGAACTCAGGGCTGCTTGGGCCTGCGAGCGTTACAAGGAGATGTCGGGAGCGACTGCATCCGTCGTGCATGCAGGCCCTCACTTTGCTAGGAGCCTGTCGGACTTGAAGTCGCGCTCCGCGCGAATCGAGCGTCCAGATTCAAATTTGCACACTTTTTAATCACTTTTCGCTCATCAAACCAACATTTCATACGTATTCCGCGCTTTTTCGCTTGGTTTTACGCTCGCTGGACGGATTGCGGGTGCAATACGGCCAGCCGTTTCAAATTCCACGCCAGACAGACCAGCGTCCATTCGTTGCCGACGTTGACCAAACCCCGCAGCATGAACTGCCTGAACCGCATCACCGACTTGATAATGCCGAACACCGGTTCCACCGTCTGCTTGCGCAGCGCGTATTGCTGTCTGCCCGCCTGGGTCTTGAGCGCGTGCTTCATTGTATCGACCGCGCTGGCACTCGCCGCCAGCGGCGCAGGCTCGCTGAAGCGTTCCTTCCAGTGAGGGTGGTGGCCTTCACGACCCGTTGCAATCAGCGGCTCGACCTTTGCCTGGTGGCAGGTGTCGACGTTGTCCGCGCTGAAGTAGCCAGTATCGGCCAGGAGGCTGGCCGGGGCATTGAGCCCCTCAGGCAGCGCGTGGAGTTTTTTCAGCATCGGCTCGACCTGCTGTTTGTCGTTGGCCGCCTGGGTGACTGCGGATACCACGACCAGCATGGTTTCGGTATCGACCATCGCCTGGGCGTTGTAGCACTGGTCGAAACCGCCACCCGCCACTTTCATGATGCGCGATTCGTCGTCGGTGAGGTTGACTTGATCATCGGCACGCGGCGCTTCGCTCGGCGGCGCAGGCGGCTTGCCGCCAGGTTTCCTGCCGGTCTTCGCCGCGCGCTTTTCGCGCGCTTTCAGTTTGGCGTCGAACTCGGCTTTCTCGCGAGCGTAGCGTTCTTTGGCACGCGCTTCGATCTTGGCCTTGGCCGTTGCAATGGCGGCCAACTGGTCTTCCCGGCGGGCGATCTCGGCGGGAACGGACAGTCCTTCGGACAGTTCGCGCTGGTCGGCGGATTCGGCCAGGGCAAGCAGTTCCTGCACTTCCTGCTTCAATTGGGCTTCGATCTTGCCAGCGTGTTCATAGGACAGCGCGCTGTGCCGGCTGGCATTGGCGTGCAGCTTGGTGCCGTCGAGGCTGACGCTGCCGAATTGACTGAGCCGGTTGGCCTGGGCGATTTGCAGGACTTGCACGAAGAGCGACTGGAACTGATCGCCAAAACGACGGCGGAAGCTGGCGAGCGTGTCGTGGTCGGGATGACGGTTGCAGGCGAGATAGCGGAAGGCAACACACGAACGGGGTCAGGTCTAGCTAAATAGCATTCCCTTTGCTATTGTTCGCGATATTTTGTTAGAAGGGGCGAGTGATGCATCTTAGCTAGACCTGACCGTTCGCAGTAACAGCAGTAAATCCA
>JAQTLK010000032.1 GCA_028714955.1 Sulfuricella sp. | reverse complement strand
TGGGCGAGGACAGATTTTGCCGGTTTTGCAGGTCAATAGTCATTCTATTGACCAAAAAAACGGTGAAATATGGACCGCCCAGGCGGATTTGCAGCCGATTTCCTTCAAGTCCGACAGGCTCCTAGGATTGCGAGCAGCCGCTTTGCGGCTTGCCTGCTAAAATCGTTGCGCTTTGACCCCGATAAATTCGACAGGCTCCTAAGGCATGAAATTCCCCGACTTTATCGAAATCTGACGCCATGCCCTCCGAATTCGATTTGATCCGCCAGTATTTCACCCGCCCCACCCCCGGCGCGATACTGGGTGTCGGGGACGATGCCGCGCTGCTGCAGGTTTCGCCGGGCATGGAACTGGCTGTTTCGGTGGACATGCTGGTGGCGGGGCAGCATTTCGGCGTGGCCGACGGCCCTGGCACGGTGGGGCACAAATCCCTGGCGGTAAACCTTTCCGACATGGCGGCAATGGGCGCGGCGCCGCGCTGGGCGACGCTGGCCCTTGCGCTGCCGGCCGCTGACGAGAAATGGCTGCGCGGCTTCGCGGGCGGTTTTTTCGGCCTGGCGGGCAAATTCGGCGTGGAGCTGATCGGCGGCGACACCACGCGCGGACCACTCAATATCTGCGTGCAGATCATGGGAGAAGTGCCGCCGGGGCAGGCTTTGCGCCGTGATGGCGCCCGCGCGGGGGATGAAATCTGGGTCTCCGGCACGCTCGGCAACGCCGCCCTGGCGCTGGCTCATTACCAGCGCCGCGTCGAGCTGGAGCACAGGGAAGCCGCGGCGATGCTGCCGTTCCTCCACCTGCCGCAGCCGCGCGTGGCGGCAGGCATCGCGCTGCGCGGTGTCGCCTCTGCCGCGATCGACATTTCAGACGGACTGCTGGCCGATCTGGGGCACATTCTGGAGCGTTCCGGGTTGGGCGCAGAAATCCATTTCGAGCGCCTGCCGCTGCATGCAGTCATGCGGCGCCATATCGCCCTTGAGGTTGCGCAAAACTGCGTGCTGGCGGGGGGTGACGATTACGAGCTGTGTTTCGCCGCGCCCGCCGCTCGCCATGAAACAATCCTGGACCTGGCGCGACAACTGGAATTGCCGCTGACCTGCATCGGGCACATGACCGCCGAGGCCGGTCTCCGCTTGCTGCGCGCGGGGGAAATCATGACAATTGGCACGAAAGGTTTCGACCACTTTGCAGCCTGACCTGAAATTCATCCTGCGTCACCCGGCGCATTTCTTCGCCCTCGGTTTCGGCTCGGGGCTCAGTCCGGTCGCGCCCGGTACTGCCGGGTCACTGGCGGCAATTCCATTGTATCTGATACTGGCGCATTTCCTGCCGCTATGGCCCTTGCTGGCCGTGGTGGGCCTGTCGTTCGTGGCCGGCATCTGGTTTTGCGAGGTCACGGGCAAGGCACTGGGCGTGCCCGACCACGGCGCCATGGTGTGGGACGAAATCGTGGCGATGTGGCTGGTCCTGGCCTTTACGCCGCCACACTGGCAATGGTTCGGCATCGCCTTCCTGCTGTTTCGCCTGTTCGATGTCTGGAAGCCGTTTCCCATCCGCCATTTCGACCAGCATGTCCAAGGCGGTTTCGGGGTGATGCTCGATGATCTGCTGGCGGCGGGCTACGCGCTTGCCGTACTGAAGTTGCTGGAGAGATTTTATGGATGACGCGCTCTACCCCTTGGCCGAAAAAACCGGCCAGGCCCTGAAGGCAAAAGGCTGGATGCTGGCGACGGCGGAATCCTGCACCGGCGGCTGGGTGGGCGAAATCATCACTGCCGTGCCGGGCAGTTCGTCGTGGTATGACCGCGGCTTCATCACCTACTCCAATGAAGCCAAGCAGGAAATGCTCGGCGTGCAGGCGCTGACGCTGCAACAGTCTGGCGCGGTCAGCGAGGAGACCGCCCGGGAAATGGCCGACGGCGTCTTGCTGCACAGTCATGCCGAAATTTCCCTGGCAATCAGCGGCATTGCCGGTCCCGCCGGCGGCTCGCCCGGCAAGCCGGTAGGCACGGTATGCTTCGCCTGGAGCACCAGGGATGGCGCGGCGAGCGAGCGTTGCGTCAAGAGCGAAAGCCGCCTGTTCCCGGGAGACCGGCGCGAAGTCCGAAGACAGGCGGTAGAGCATGCCCTTCGAGGTGTTTTAGCACTGTTGCAACTATGACATAATCCACGGGTCGAATTTCGCGGGTCAAATTTAAGGAATCATTATGGACGACAACAAAAGCAAGGCGCTGGCAGCGGCCCTGGGGCAAATCGAGAAGCAGTTCGGCAAGGGTTCCATCATGCGTCTGGGCGACCATGCCGCCCTGCAGGACATCCAGGTGGTATCCACCGGTTCGCTCGGGCTGGACATCGCCCTGGGCGTGGGCGGCTTGCCACGCGGGCGGGTGGTCGAAATCTACGGCCCGGAATCGTCCGGCAAGACCACGCTGACCCTGCAGGTGATCGCGGAAATGCAGAAAATGGGCGGCACGGCAGCCTTCATCGACGCTGAGCATGCGCTCGATCCGCAGTATGCGCAAAAACTGGGCGTAAATGTCGCCGACCTGCTGATTTCCCAGCCCGACACCGGCGAGCAGGCGCTGGAAATCGCCGACATGCTGGTGCGTTCCGGCTCGGTGGACATCGTGGTGATCGACTCGGTGGCGGCACTCACGCCCAAGGCCGAGATCGAGGGCGAGATGGGCGATTCGCACATGGGCTTGCAGGCGCGCCTGATGTCGCAGGCGCTCAGGAAGCTCACCGCGAACATCAAGCGCACCAACACCCTGGTGATTTTCATCAACCAGATCCGCATGAAGATCGGCGTCATGTTCGGCAATCCGGAAACCACCACCGGCGGCAACGCCCTCAAGTTCTACGCCTCGGTGCGCCTCGACATCCGCCGCACCGGCGCGATCAAGAAAGGCGATGAAGTGATCGGCTCCGAGACCCGCGTCAAGGTGGTCAAGAACAAGGTGGCGCCGCCCTTCAAGCAGGCCGAATTCGACATCCTCTACGGCGAGGGCATCTCGCGTGAAGGCGAGATCATCGACATGGGCGTGGACCACAAATTCATCGAGAAATCCGGCGCCTGGTACAGCTACAAGGGCGAGAAGATCGGCCAGGGCAAGGACAACGCGCGCGAATACCTGAAAGAGCATAAGGATATCGCCAGCGAAATCGAGGCCAAGGTGCGCGAAGCGGTCGGGGTCAGCGGCCTGCCGAGCGTTGTCGATCCCGATACCGTTGATGCCTGAGCAGGAGCGCATTCATTCGCCCAAACCGGCTCAGCCTGCGGGAACGCGCGCTCGGCTTTCTTTCGCGGCGCGAACATTCGCGTCTGGAACTGAAACGCAAACTGGCGCCCTACGCCGAAGACGAGCAGGAAGTCGAGTCGCTGCTGGCGGATTTCGCCACGCGCGGCTGGCTGTCCGAAGCGCGTTTCACCGAGCAGATCATGCATGCGCGCCGCGCCAAATACGGCGTCCGGCGCATCCTTCACGAACTGAAGGAAAAGGGTGTCAGCGCGGACGCGGTGGCGGCAGTCCTGCCGGAGTTGCAGGAAAGCGAGCTGGAAACGGCGCGTGCGATTTGGGCGAAGAAGTTCGGCATCTTGCCGCAGGATGCCAGGGAGCGGGCCAGGCAGTCGCGCTTTCTGGCAAGTCGCGGCTTTGGCGCGGAAACGATAACCAAGGTGTTGAGATGTCAGGCAGATGACTGACAAAGGAAAGCTTGGCCAGCCGGCAAGCCGGCGACATTTCTGGACTTATCGAAAACGTCGTTGCATACTGAACTCAGAAATCAGGAGAACGCGCCATGGACCGCAAACAACATTGGGAACAGGTTTACGCCACAAAAGCGCCTGACGCCTTCAACCGGTTTCAGGCAAAGGAAGTTCACCGCACGCCTGCGGGCTCAAGCCAGCAGTTTGTCTATTGCTACTGCCGCAAGGGCAGCAGTTAACACTCATGGCGAA
The DNA here is from genome assembly GCA_028714955.1 of Sulfuricella sp. Classification (GTDB taxonomy): domain Bacteria; phylum Pseudomonadota; class Gammaproteobacteria; order Burkholderiales; family Sulfuricellaceae; genus Sulfurimicrobium. The sequence goes on along the minus strand of JAQTLK010000032.1, from coordinate 20,090 downwards.
GCACCACCACGGATCATGAAACAGCACTGCACCATGAGCGTTTCCCGTACCCCTGCTCTCCCTCACCCCTGGACCCGGAGGGAGAGGGCGACACGGTCTCGCTGCGCGAGTTTGGCGTTAACCGCTTGCGGCGCCATGGCCGGGTAATGATGAAATTCAGGCTGCAGGCGGTTGTGGCGCTGATGTTAGCCTGCGCGGCGGCTATCGGCTTCGCATCGTCCAGCGCCAACAAGGAGAACGAGACCACCATGACTCTCACGCTCACATCATCAGCTTTTCCACCCAATGGCGCGATTCCGCCGCTCCACACCTGCGAAGGCCGCGACGTATCGCCGCCCCTCTCCTGGACGCCGCCGCCCGCCGGCACCAAGAGCCTGGCGCTGATCGTTGACGACCCGGACGCCCCCGACCCTGCCGCGCCCAGAATGACCTGGGTGCACTGGGTGCTGTACAACATTCCGCCCGAAACCGGCGGTCTGCCCGCCGGCATAGCCGCGCAAGACCTTCCCGCAGGCACCCTTCAGGGCACCAACGACTGGCAGCGCACCGGGTACGGCGGACCATGTCCGCCAATAGGACGCCATCGCTATTTCCACAAGCTGTACGCCCTCGATACCCGCCTGCCGGACCTGAAACATCCCACCAAGGCCGCGCTCGAAAAGGCCATGCAAGGGCATGTGCTGGCGCAGGCCGAGCTGGTCGGGCTGTATCAGAAACATTGACCGCCGCCTGCCATCCTTGTCCCTCAAGCGCCATGTACAATGGCGCCCATGACGACCAACGCTGCCCATCCCTTCTCGGCGCTCACCCCTGACGCCATCCTGAACTCGCTCGACAGCATCGGTTTGCGCGGCGATGGCCGCCTGCTGGCGCTCAACAGTTATGAAAACCGGGTTTACCAGGTCGGCATGGAGGAAGGGCCGCCGCTGGTGGCGAAGTTCTACCGCCCGGGGCGCTGGACGGACGCCGCCATTCTCGAAGAGCACGCCTTCGTCGCGGAACTGGCCGAGCGTGAAATCCCGGTCGTGCCGGCACTCAAGCTGTGCGGGGGCAGGACGCTGCACGCCTTCGAGGATTTCCGCTTTGCCCTGTTTCCCCGGCATGGCGGCCGCGCGCCGGAGCTCGACAACAGCGACACGCTGGAATGGATGGGCCGCTTCCTCGGCCGCATCCACGCCATCGGTGCCCTGCGCCCCTTCCATGAGCGCCCCGCGCTGGATATTGCCAGCTTCGGCGAAGAGCCACGCGACTACCTGCTGGCGCACAACTTCATCCCGGACGACCTGAGCGAGGCCTACCGCAGCGTGATGGCGCAGGCGCTGGACGGAGTGAGGCGCTGCTTCGACCGCGCCGGGAAAGTGGCTACCTTGCGCCTGCACGGCGACTGCCATGCCGGCAATGTGCTGTGGACCGATGCCGGCCCCCACTTCGTCGACTTCGACGACAGCCGCATGGGTCCGGCGGTACAGGATTTATGGATGCTGCTCTCCGGCGAACGCAGCGACATGACGCGCCAGCTCGCCGACGTGCTCGCCGGCTACGAGGATTTTTACGAATTCGATAGCCGCGAGCTGCACCTCGTCGAGGCGCTGCGCACCTTGCGCCTGATCCACTATGCCGCCTGGCTGGCGCGGCGCTGGGACGACCCGGCGTTTCCCGCGGCTTTCCCCTGGTTCAACTCGCAGCGCTACTGGCAGGACCGCGTTCTCGAACTGCGCGAACAGATTGCACTGATGGACGAAGGGCCGCTCTGGGCGGCTTGAACCCAGGATCATCTGGGTTAAAATCTGGCGTTCGAGGCATGGATTTAGCTATACTCGAGCAAAACGAAAGTGTCATTCATCGCCTCAATGAGCAAACCCTTGGCCAACATCACGCATAATCAGGTCATCAAGCTCGAAGAAGAGCTCTACAAGCGCAACCAGCAGATCGCCCTGTTCAAGGAGGTGGTCATGGCGGTGCGCGAGCGTTTCGATGTCGAAGGCATTTTCGACATGGTGGCCAGCTTCGCCCAGGGGCTGATCAAGGCTGAAACCGTCCTGATTCCCGTGCTGGACGACAACTGCTCCACCTACACCTATCGCGCCGGCTGTGGCCTGAATGCCGCAGAAATCGTCGGCGAAAGCCTGGATATCAACCTCGGCATCTGCGGCTGGGTGTGGAAACACCAGCGCCCCTGGTGGCACGGCGTGCTGGACGAACTGGACGAAAACGAGCGCAACAAGTGGGAAAAGGAAGTCGGCAGCGTCATCCTGGTGCCTGTGGTGGGCCGCAACCATTTCCTCGGCGGGATTGCCGGCATCAACAAGCTCGGCGGACGCGATTTCGACCGCAACGACCTCGACCTCCTCACTTTGCTGGCCAGCCAGGTCGCCATCGCGATCGACAACAACAGTCTGATCGAGCAACTGGAACAGGCCAACCGCGACCTGTTCAGCGAAAAGGAAAAAGCCCAGGTCACCCTTTCCTCCATCGGTGACGCGGTGATCACCACCGACACCGAGGGACGCATCGAATACCTCAACCCGGTTGCGGAACAGCTTTTTGCCACCAGCCTGAGCCAAGCCAGGTCGAAACCACTGGCAGAACTGGGCACCCTGCTGTTCGAGAATAGCCGCCAGGAAGCGGGCAACCTGGTGCAGCACTGCCTGCGCTCAGGCAGCCTGCCGGAACGATTCAAGACCCTCGTCCTGGCGCGGGACGGCAGCCGAGAAACCTACCTTGAACCCAATGCGGCGCCAATCCGCGACCAGCATGGCCATGCTTCCGGCATCGTGCTGGTGTTGCGCAACGTGACGCAAACACACGACCTTGCCCACCAGCTTTCGCACCAGGCCACGCACGATGCCCTGACCGGCTTTTTCAACCGGCACGAGTTCGAATACCGCATCAGGCAGGCCATCCACGACGCCCAGGTGAGCGGCAGCGAACACACCTTGCTGCATTTGGATATCGACCAGTTCAAGGTCATCAACGATACCTGTGGCCATATTGCCGGCGACGAACTGCTGAAGCAGTACACCGCCAAATTGGCCAGCCGGCTACGGCAGGACGACATCCTGGCGCGGATCGGCGGTGACGAATTCGGCCTGTTGCTGCAAAACAGCTCCACGCGACAAGCGCTGGCTTTTGCCGACAAGATTCTGGAACTGACGCGGTATTTCCGCTTCGTCTGGGAAGACAAAACCTTCAGCATCGGCATCAGCATCGGCCTGATCGACATCAATCGCCAGAGCAAGTCCGTGATGCAGGTCATGAGCGGGGTCGACGCCGCCTGCCACATGGCGAAAGAAGCCGGGCGCAACCGCATCTACGTGCACGACGAAGCCGACCAGGCACTGCATGCGCGCCACGGCGAAATGGAATGGACGCCGCGCATCACCAAGGCGCTGGAAGATCAGCGCATGGAACTCCATTACCAGCCCATCGTGCAGCGCGATGCGCCGACGGATCTCGTCAGCCATTACGAAATACTCATCCGCATGCGCTCCGAGTCCGGCCAGTTGATTGTCCCCGGCGCCTTCCTGCCGGCCGCCGAACGCTACAACCTGATCGCCACCATCGACCGCTGGGTCGTCCGCACCTATTTCAGCTGGCTGGCGGAGCACCCCGGCCATCTGCGCGCGCTGGAACTCGGCTCGGTCAATCTCTCCGGCAACTCGCTGGGCGACGACGGCTGCCTCACGCACATCGAGAACCTGCTCAGGGATTTCGCCATTCCGCCAGAGAAAATCTGCTTCGAGATCACCGAAACCGAGGCCATCGCCAACCTGGGCAAAGCCGCCCATTTCATCAACCGGCTCAAGAACATCGGCTGCAAGTTTGCGCTCGACGATTTCGGCAGCGGTTTTTCATCCTATGCCTACCTGAAGAACCTGCCGGTCGATTTCCTCAAGATCGATGGCATGTTCGTCAAGGATATCGCCTCTGATCCGGCAGACTACGCCATGGTCGAGTCGATCAACCACATCGGCCACGTCATGGGAAGAAAGACCATCGCCGAGTTCGTCGAGAGCCCGCGCATCAAGGACACGCTCAGCCAGCTCGGCGTCGATTACATGCAGGGCTACGGCATCGCCAAGCCGCGCCCATTGAGCGGTTTGCTCGAATAGTGCTTCAAACGCCGGCATCCCTCAGCTTGCGGTAAAGGGTGCGCTCCCCCAGCCCCAATTTTTGGGCCAGCAACCGCCGGTCCGGGCCATGGCGCGCGAGCGCCCAGCGCAGGTAGCGCCGCTCGGCTTCCGCGAGGGGGATAATTTCTTCTTCTACCGCTCTGTTCACATCATCCGTAACCAGCTCCAGGTCGTCCGGCAAATGTTCTGGCAGGATGACATCACCGTCCGCCAGCAGGCAGGCGCGCTCCAGAATGTTGCGCAACTCCCTGATGTTCCCGGGGAATTTATGCCTTCCCAAGACGGCGAGCGCATCCGGGTGCAGATTCCTGCGCTGCTGGCATAGCCTTTTAAGCAGGGAATCCACCAGCAGGGGCAAATCCTCCCTGCGATCCCGCAAGGAAGGCACGCGGATCGGGAAGGCGCTGATGCGGTAGTAGAGATCCCGCCGGAAGGTCCCCTCCTCCACCATCGCCTTGATGTCGCGGTGGGTCGCCAGCACCAGGCGGAAATTGGCGCGCAGCGGCTCCAGTCCGCCCACCCGCCGGAAGGTGCCGCTTTCCAGCAGGCGCAGCAGTTTGACCTGCAGGCACAGCGGCATGTCGCCGATCTCATCGAAAAACAGCGTGCCGCCCGAGGCGGCTTCCACCAGGCCGGTCTTGCGGGTGCTGGCGCCGGTGAACGCACCCTTCTCATAGCCGAACAGTTCGCTGCCGAACAGGGTTTCGGTCACGCCGGCGCAGTCCACCGCCACGAACGGGCCGCGCGCCCGCGCGCTGGCGTCGTGCAGGGCCTGCGCGGCCAGTTCCTTGCCGGTACCGGATTCGCCCAGCAGCAGCACCGTGGCATCGGATGGAGCAACCCTCTCCAGCAGCGCGATCAGGCGGTTGAATGCCGGGGAACGCCCCACCAGCCCCTCCGCCGAAGGGCCGCTGCGCGCGCGGCGCACGGTGCGCACCGTTTCCACGTAGAACAGTACGCGCCCGGCACGGTCGCGGATCGGCGCCACTTCCACGTCGACGTGTTCCGGTCCGCGCGGCGTGTGATGAATGTGCAGGACGCGCGAGGGCTCCCCGCTGTCGCGGCAGGTCTTGAGCGGACAGCTTTCGCCGGCCTGGTCGCACGGCACGGAAATATGGTGGGAAAGTTCGTAGCAGAAATGATGCGACAGGTCCTCGGGCACGCCGAACTGCTCGCGATAAGCGCGGTTCGCCGCCAGCACGCGATAGTCTGCATTGACGAACAGGCGCGGTTCCGGCATCGAGTCGATCAGCGCCGCCACGTCGGGCAGAAGTTCGGGGAGGGGGTTTCCAGACAGGTCCATTTGCGCCATCTCATCCTGTTAATTGACCTGCCTTATTTTACATGAACCCAGGCAAGAGCTGTCAGATTTGACAGCTCCGTCCCTCATCCCTGAGTCGAAAAGATCGGAACAAAAAATTCCTTATCGCTTCAACCTGCTGTTAATAATAATTTTTATAGGTAACGCATTCATCCTGGCACAGCCTTTGCTGACACGTCCCCCGGAGCACGGCATTGCGACATGCCGGAACACACAAAAAATCATCTATCTGGGGGACGAGGGCTAATGAACTGGAATTTTCCCACCTTAACGCGCCGCGCATTCCTGAAGACGGCCGGCGCAGGCGCGGCAGGCGTCGCGGGACTGGGCCTGCTGAAGCCGGCAGGACTGGCGCGCGTGGCCGAAGCGGCGGACGGCGAAACCAAGGGCGCTGAGGAACACACCTACAGCATCTGCAACTTCTGCTCATCGCTGTGCAACATTCGCGTCACCACCCGCGTCGAGGGTGGCGTCAAGCGCATCGTCAAGCTGGACGGCAACTCCAACTCCACCCTCAACCGCGGCAAAATCTGCGCGCGCGGCCAGGCCGGATTGCGCCAGACTTACGACACCGACCGGCTGAAAACACCAATGATCCGGGTGGAAGGTTCCAGGCGCGGCGAGATGAAATTCCGTGCCGTCTCCTGGGAAGAAGCCTACGCCTACATCGCGAAACGGCAGAAGGATGCCAACATCCAGCCCTGGGAATGGACCATGGTGGGAGGATGGACTTCCTGCGTGTTCTACATGAACTGGGCGGTGCCGTTCGCGCTCGCCAACAGTATTCCGAACATCATCGCCTCGCCGATGCAGGCTTGCGTCACCAACGGCCACCTGGGCACGGATGCGGTGACCGGCAACTTCAACATTCACGACGAGGTATTGCCGGATTTCGACAACGCCAAGTACATCCTGTTCATCGCCAACAACGCCTCGATCGGCGCGGTGTCGACCTGCCGCATGGTGCGCTTCGCCCAGGGGCGCAAAAACGGCGCCAAGGTGGTGGCCATCGACCCGCGGCAGTCCGAGACCGCGTCCAAGGCGGACGAATGGATCTCCATCCGGCCCGGCACGGATCTCGACTTCCTGCTGGCCATGCTCAAGACCATGCTCGAAGAAGGTCTCTACGACGCCGACTTCCTGCGCCAGCATTCCAACATGCCCTTCCTGGCCTACAAGGACGCGCAGGGCCAACTGCACCTGGCGCTCGACGCCAAGGGCCAGCCCCGCGTGGTGCAGGAACGCAGCTCGGAAATTCGTACCGTCCCCGCCTATGCCAACGCAAACGGCATGGACGTGGATGGCCGCCCGTGTTATCCGGCGCTCCACGCGCCCGACGGGCTGATGCTGGACGGGCACCCGGTGATGACCGTGCTCCAGGCGCAACTCGAAGAGGTCCGGGCCTGCACCCCGGAATGGGCGGAGAACACCACCGGCATCTCGGCCGCCACCATTCGGCGCATCGCGCGCGAATTCGGCGGCGCGCGCCCCGCCATCATCGATCCCGGCTGGCATGGCGGCCGTTACGCCAACATCATCATGATGCGCCGGGTGCAAGCCATGATTCAGGCACTGACGGGCGGCATCGACAAACCCGGCGGCTGGATCATGAGCGGCGAGGTGCACAAGAAGCAGGCCAATACCATCAAGGCCAAGCAGGAAGGCAAGGAACTCGGGCCGCCGCTCACCAGCGTGGTCGGCCTGCCCTTTGCCAAGCTGGTCATCGACGTTTTCTCGAATGGCAAGAATTTCAGCCACGGCAAGCCCGGCTGGTCCTGGGCCTTCACCGAACAGGAACGCGCGGCGGGGCGGCCTTACGTGATGCTGCCGGTGATGGCGGACGTGGGTCTCAAGGAGTCGGTCGAGGGCACGCTCAACTACAAGGGCGAGCCCTACAACACCCGCGCGGTGCTGCTCAACGCCGCCAATCCGGTGCGCCATTACTACCCCGACTCCCGCTGGAAGGAGATTCTTTGCCACAAGAACATGGAGCTGGTCATCGCCATCGACGTGTTGCCGAGCGACTCCACCATGTATGCGGACGTGATCCTGCCCAACTCCACCTACCTGGAGCGCGGCGAACCCAATATTTACGCCAACGGGGTGAATCACGACATGGGGCTCGTCACGCGCTATCCGGCCATCGACCCTTTGTACGATACGCGCGAGACGCCCGACATCCTGTTCAAGATGACGGAAATCATCAGCGGCAAGACCGATGCCCTGATCGACACCGTCGAAAAACTGACCGGACTGAATGCCGCCTCGGTCAGAAAACACTTGGCCCAGAAGCTCAAGGACGGGGTGAAGAGCCCCTTTTCCGCGGCATACCGCGATGTGGCTTTCGAGCTGGGCGCCGAGGAGGCCGGCATCACCGTGAAGCAGCTCGATACGGTGCTGCGGGAAAAAGGGGTACTGATCCTGGAAACCAAGGACAGGCTGCTGGAAAAATACGCCATGCCCTGGAAACTGCCGATGCCCAGCGGCAGCGGGCGGGTCGAGTTCTACTCCAGCCTGTTCGACGGCCTGCGCGGCATGGGCGGCACGGCGGCGCAATTCAACGTGCTCGCCACGCACATCCCGACGGAATGCCGGAAAGGGGCTTCTTCCGGCAGCTTGGCGGATGACGAGTTTTACTTCACCTACGGCAAAGCCCCCACGGTGTCCTATGCCTCCACCAACAACAACAATCCGGTGCTGGCTGCCATCAACCAGTTCAAGAAGGACATCTACACCCACATCTGGATACATCCGGCGCGCGCGGCATTTCTTGGCATCAGAGAAGGGGATCCGATTCATATCATGAACTCGAAAACCGGCCAGGCCACGAACGGCCACGCCCACATCACACGGCTGATTCACCGCGAGGCAGTGTTTTCCTACTCCAGTTTCGGCGCCGAGAACCCGGCGCTGACCCGTGCCGTCGGCGTAGGCATCGCCACCAACAAGCTGGTTCCCTACGAACTTGAACCCGTAACCGGCGGATTTCGTACCCAGGAGTTCACCGTGCGCATCAAGAAGATTGAAGGAAAAGGAGTACAGGCATGACCCGCTACGCGATGGTGATTGATCTGAATACCTGCGTCGGCTGCAATGCGTGCATGGCGGCCTGCGCAATGGAAAACCAGACGCCGGTCTGGAAAGGCGCCTGGCGCACCTACGTGCACGAAAAGGAAATCGGCGTGGCCGAGCAGGTGCGGCGACGCTTTTTCCCGCGCCTGTGCAACCACTGCGACAACCCGCCCTGCCTCACGGTCTGCCCCACCGGCGCCACCTACCAGCGCGCCGACGGCATCGTGCTGATCGACCCGGACCGCTGCATGGGCTGCCGCGCCTGCGCCATGGCCTGCCCCTACGACGCGCGCTACGAGGTGACCTACAACGACATCCGCGTCGGCAAGGAATTCTACGGCGAACTGCAGCGCACCAGCCCGAGCATGGACAAGTGCTCGTTCTGCGCCCACCGCGTGGACAAGGGCCAGAAGCCGGCCTGCGTCGAAACCTGCGTCGGCTCCGCGCGCCAGTTCGGCGACCTCGACAACCCCTCTGACCCGGTGGCGCAACTGGTGGCGAGCGGCGTGGCCCAGCCGCTCATGCCGCACCTCGGCACGCGGCCCAACGTGTACTACATCGACGACATGAAGCGGAAAGGCTGAGCCATGAATACCATGACCTATACGACGCAACACATCTGGACCTGGTGGATCGCCCTGTACCTGTTCTTCGGCGGCCTGGGCGCGGCGACCCTCACCATCACCTTCCTCACCGACATGTACTGCCGCCCGCACCGCAAGCTGGTGCTGTGGGGCGCGCTGTCCGGGGTGGTGCTGCTGGGCATCAGCTCGGCGGTGCTGTTCGGCCACCTGCTGCACCACGCCGCGGTGATCTACGTGCTCAATCCGCTGGTGTTCATCCTCAAGCCGGATTCCTGGATCGCCTGGGGCACCCAGTTCATCCTGTGGATGATGGTGTGGGGCATGCTCTACGCCCTGCCCTACATGCGCGAAACGCCGCTCTTCATGCGCATCCCGGTGGTGCGCGGCATTCTGCAATGGCCGCTGGTGAACTGGCTCTCGGCCTGCTGCATGAAGCGCCGCCGCATCGTGGGCTGGCTGGCGTCGATCAACGGCATCGGCACCGCCGTCTACACCGGCCTCTTGATCCAGTCCTTCCCCGCCGTTGCGCTGTGGCACAACCCCGGCGTGCCGCTGCTGTTCACGGTGTCGGCCTTCTCCACCGCCTTCGCCTACCTGCTGCTGCTCTTGAACATCTTCATCACCGACGAGAACGACCAGGACATCCGCCACCGCTACGAGCGCATGGACCTGATCCTGATCGCCACCGAGCTGGTGATCCTGTTCAGCTTCTTCAACTACACCCTGTCCGGCTCGGAATCGGGCTACCGCTCGGCGCAGCTCTTGTGGGGCGACTGGGGCTGGCTCATCGGTTTCATCGGCTTCGGCCTGCTGGTGCCGTTCATGATCGAGCTCAAGGGCGTAACGCGCGGCTGGCGCGGGCGTTTCCCGACCGTAGCGGCGGCGGTGCTGGTGCTGATGGGCGGCTACCTGCTGCGCCACTATTTCATGTACGCGGGGGTCTATGCCTACCCCTGGTGAACGCCTGCGCCTGCTCGGCGCCCTGCTGGCGGTGCCAGCGGCGGAATCGCGCGGACTGCTGGAAGATTTTTCCACCCGTCACGGATGGCTGGTGGCGCCCCTCGAAGAACTCGCCGCCACCCCGCTCGAAGAATGGCAGGCAGAGCATGCGCGCCTGCTCGTCAACGGCCACCCGCGCACCGTCTGTCCGCCTTTCGAATCGGCCTGGCTCGACGGCATGATGCCCGGACCCGCCACCGCCGCGGTAGCTGCCCTGTACCGCAGGCTCGGGCTGGAGGAAAACGGCATTTCAGCCGATTTCCTCGGGACCATGCTGGAATGTGCCGCCCTCCTCGAAGAATCGCCGGGCGAACAAGAACAATGCGTGAAACGAGCGCTCTGGCAGGAACACCTCGGGCGCTGGCTGCCGCAATTCGCCCAGGCGCTGCAAGAGGGAAGCCGCCTGGCGCTCTACCGCGGTCTCGCCCGGCAGCTGTCCGGCCTGTGCGGAGAAAACTGTGCCTGAGCCGGCCTGGGAAGTCGGCGATGCCGTCCTGCACGATGACCAGGCCGTGGCCACGGCCGTCACCCAGTGCTTCGAGGAAATCTACCGGTGCCAGTTCCGCGACGAATGGCTGGTAAACCACGATTTGCCGACTGAAGTGCGCGCCTTCCGCCGCATGGAAGGCTGGTGCGTGTTCCTGCTGCTCACGCCGTGGATGATGTCGCGGCTGTTTCTCGCCGAACGCGATCCGGGCATCGTCATTCCAGCGGAATGGCGCAGCGGAAACCGCGCCAACGCACCTTACGAAGTCATCGGTCCGGCGCTGTCGTTCAAGCTGCTCGGCAACACCCAGCAGGCGCATCTCAACCACGCACCGATGCTGGGACACTACCTGGTGCAGCCGCTGGTCCAGTCGATGGAGCGATTTGCCAGCGCCGACGATGTGTTCGACGCCTGGAACGATGTCATCCGCACCCGCAACCGCGTCATGGAGGAGCAGAAGCGGGAATGCGGCTGGCAAAAGGAAGTGTCGCGGCGCGAGTTCTTTGCGCGCCTGGTGCGGCGAATGCCGGCGCCCTGACAACAATCAGCCATAGCTCAGCCCCATCGCCTCGCGCACGTCGCGCATGGTTTCGCCGGCCAGCTTGCGGGCTTTTTCGCAGCCGTCGGCAATGATGTTGCGCACCAGGGTCGGGTCGTCCTCGTACACCTGCGCCCGCTCGCGCATCGGCTCCTGCTCCCTGAGCACGGCCTCGATCACCGGCTGCTTGCACTCGATGCAGCCGATGCCGGCGCTCTTGCAGCCCTGCTGCACCCATTCCCGGGTGGCATCGTTCGAGTAAACCATGTGGAACGACCATACCGGGCATTTGGCCGGGTCGCCTGGGTCGGTGCGGCGCACGCGCGCCGGGTCGGTGGGCATGGTGCGGATTTTCCTGTTCACGCTTTCGGCGTCTTCGCGCAGCGTGATGGTGTTGTTGTAGGACTTGGACATCTTCAGCCCGTCCAGTCCGGGCATGCGGGAAGCCGCCGTGAGCAGCGCGTCCGGTTCTACCAGGATCATCTTGCCGCCGCCTTCGAGGTAGCCGAACAGGCGTTCCCGGTCGCCCAGCGACAGGTTATGCTGCTCGTTGAGCAGAGCCCGCGCCGATTCGAGCGCTTCGTCGTCGCCTTGCTCCTGGTAGCGCTTGCGCAGGTCCTCGTAGAGCCTGGCGCGCTTGCTGCCGAGCTTCTTCACTGCGGCTTCAGCCTTTTCCTCGAAGCCCGCTTCGCGTCCGTACATATGATTGAAGCGCCGAGCCAGTTCCCGCGAGAATTCGAGATGGGGAATCTGGTCCTCGCCCACCGGCACCTTGTTGGCCCGATAGATCAGGATATCGGCACTCATCAGCAGCGGATAGCCAAGAAATCCGTAGGTGGCAAGATCCTTTTGCGCCAGTTTCTCCTGTTGGTCCTTGTAGGTCGGCACCCGTTCCAGCCAGCCCAGCGGCGTCATCATGGAGAGCAGCAGGTGCAGTTCGGCGTGTTCCGGCACGCGCGACTGGATGAATAGCGTGGCGTTGGCAGGGTCCACGCCGGCTGCGAGCCAGTCGATCACCATATCCCATACATTCTCACTAATCACTTCGGGGGTGTCGTAATGCGTGGTGAGCGCATGCCAGTCGGCAACGAAGAACAGGCATTCGAATTCGTGCTGCAGTTCCACCCAGTTCTTCAGCACGCCATGGTAATGGCCGAGATGCAAGCCGCCGGTGGGGCGCATGCCGGATAAGACACGTTCCTGGTACATGGTTTCTTGTTGTCCTTTAAAGTCCGAAAAGAGAGGAAATCAGTCCCATGGTGCCGTTGACGATCGGCCACAGGATGGCATTCAGCACGCCGGAGAACAGCAGCGCGATGAGAATGAACATGCCGTAGGGTTCGACGCGCGCATAGGAATAGGCCAGGCGCGGCGGCAGCAGGCTCACCGCGATGCGTCCGCCGTCGAGCGGCGGCAGCGGCAACAGGTTCAGCACCATGAGCACAGAGTTGATGGTGACGCCGGCCTTGCCCATCAGCGCCATCGGCAGCATCAGGCTGCTTTCCGGCATGCTCAGGCCGACTTTCATCACCCCCGCCCAGAACAGCGCCATGAAGAGATTGGCCGCCGGGCCGGCGGCCGCCACCCACAGCATGTCCTGCTTGGGATGGCGCAGATGGCCGAAATTCACCGGCACCGGCTTGGCCCAGCCGAACAAAATGCCGCCCAGCGCCAGCGTCACCAGCGGCACCAGCACCGTCCCGATGGGGTCGATATGGCGCAGCGGGTTGAGGCTGACGCGCCCCAGCATGTAGGCCGTGGTGTCACCGAAATGTTTGGCGGCGTAGCCGTGTGCGGCTTCATGGAGAGTGATGGCGAATATCACCGGCAAGGCGTAAACCGTGATTTGCTGGATCAGTGTCAGTTCCATCAGGCTTCCAGTCCAAAAGGTTCGAGGCTGCCCTTGCCGGCGCGGACCAGCACAGGTTCGCTGCCGGTCAGGTCGATCACCGTGGACATGCCGATGCAGCAACTGCCGGCATCAAGAATCAGGTCCACCTTTTTTTCCAGGCGATCGCGGATTTCCTCGCCATCGCTGAGCGGATCTTCGTCCCCCGGCAGTATCAGGGTAGAGCTGAGCAACGGCTCGTCGAGCGCCTCCAGCAGTGCCAGCGCGACCGGATGATCCGGCACCCGGAGCCCGATGGTGGCGCGCTTGGGATGCTGCAACCGGCGCGGCACTTCCCTGGTGGCCTGCAGGATGAAGGTGTAGCTGCCCGGCGTGTTGGACTTGAGCAGGCGGTATTGCTGGTTGTCCACCCGCGCATAGTGCGCCAGTTCGGACAGGTCGCGGCACACCAGGGTGAAGTGGTGGCGCTCGTCCACGCCGCGGATATCGCGGATGCGCTGCATCGCGTCCTTGTCGCCGATCCTGCAGCCGAGGGCGTAGCAGGAATCGGTGGGATACACCACCACGCCGCCATTCTTGATGACTTCCACGGCTTGATGAATCAGGCGGGGCTGAGGGTTGTCGGGATGAATGCTAAAGAATTGGGCCATTTGACTCGTAAATCTTGCGTTAGGGGTTCTGGATTATGGGCGAGCGTTGTTACAAATTAAAAATTCAAACGCTCCCAGACCGGCACACAGCCCTCTGGCAGGGGCGGCAATCTGCCCATGTCGAAATAGTTGTGCGCCGGGCCATGGTAATCCGAACCGGCGGAAGAGAGCAGACCGTAGTGTTTGGCAAACTCGGCGAAAAGCCGGTACTGGTCGGGCGTATGGCTGCCCGACACCACTTCCACCGCCTCGCCCCCTGCTTCCCTGAAGGCGGCAAATAGTGCGTGCAAAGTCGTTTTGCCGATGTCGTAGCGCCCCGGATGAGCGAGCACGGCGATGCCGCCGCTGGACCTGATCCAGCCGATGGCTTCCGCCATGTCTGCCCAGCGGTGGGAAACATGGCCCGGCTTGCCCTTGACCAGAAAATTCCTGAATACTGCCTTGACGTCCCTGGCATGGCCGTTGGCCACCAGGAAACGCGCAAAATGGGTGCGGCTGAGAATGCGTTCGCGCGCATAGGCACGCGCGCCTTCCAGGCTGCCGCTGATGCCGACCTTGTCCAGTTCGGCCGCGATGGCCGCGGCGCGGATCAGGCGTCCGGCACGGATGCTCTCCAGCCCGGCCAACAGTCCCGCGTGAGAAGGATCGACGTCCAGGCCGACGATGTGGATAGTGCGCCCGTTCCAGCTTACAGAAATCTCGACCCCGTTGACCAGGCGGATGCCCTGCCCCGCAGCGGCAATGCGCGCCTCCTCCAGTCCGCCCAGGTCGTCGTGATCGGTGAGCGCCATGACCTCCACCCCCTGGGCAGCAGCATGGAGAACCAGCTCTGCAGGGGTAAAGGTACCGTCAGAAACAGTGGAATGACTGTGCAAGTCAATCTTTGGCATGCATGGGGAACTTGTAAGAAGGGGGTTAATCATAGCAAAATGCATGATCCTTTGAAATGAAGCAATAAAATCCCCATGAAATTCCTCTTCGATTTTTTCCCCATCATCCTGTTTTTCATCGCCTACAAGTTTTATGGCATTTACGCCGCCACCACCGTGGCCATCGTCGCCTCCTTCGCCCAGATCGGCTGGGTGTGGGCGCGCCACCGCAAGGTGGACACCATGTTGTGGGTGAGTCTCGTCATCATCACCCTGTTCGGCGGGGCAACGCTGTTCCTGCACGACGAAACCTTCATCAAGTGGAAGCCCACCGTGCTCTACTGGCTGTTCGCTACCGTGCTGACGGTGAGCGCGACACTGTTCCGCAAGAACCTGATCCGCGCCATGATGGAAAAGCAGTTTTCCGCGCCGGATTTCGTATGGCGCACGCTCAACCTGAGCTGGGTGGCATTTTTCCTTCTCATGGGCGGGGCAAACCTCTACATCGCCTTTCACTACTCCACCGATACCTGGGTCAATTTCAAGCTGTTCGGCAGCATGGGGATGATGTTCGTGTTCGTCATCCTGCAGGGCTTGATGCTGTCGAAATACATCGAAGAAGAAAAAAAGGAATCCTGATGCTTTATGCCATTCGCGGCGAGGACGTCCCGGACAGCCTGGACCGGCGCATCGCCGCGCGCCCGGCTCACCTGGCGCGCCTGACCGAGCTGCAGGGCAACGGGCGCCTGATTCTGGCCGGACCGTTTCCCGCCATCGACTCCACCGACCCCGGCCCGGCAGGTTTCAGCGGCAGCCTGATCGTCGCCGAATTCGAATCGCTTCAGGCCGCGCAAGCCTGGGCCGAAGCCGACCCCTATGTGGCAGCCGGCGTTTATGCCAGCGTCACTGTCAACCCTTTCAGGAAAGTCCTCCCCGCATGAATACAATTGAACTAATGCAGCAAAGGCTTGCCTCACTTGAGCCGGAAGCGCTTGAAATCGGCGACGACAGCGCGCTGCACGCCGGCCACGAAGGCGCCAGAAGCGGCGGCGGCCATTACAACCTGACCATTGTTTCGCCACAATTTGACGGAAAGTTAACGGTTGCCCGACATCGCATGATATATAATTCGCTCGGCGACCTGATGCAAACCAGGATACATGCCCTCAGCATACGAGCATTCGCGCCGGGCGAATTATAAAAAACCACCCGCTATCAAAAATTTTATTTTTTATTTCTCTAATCTGATTAAGGAACTGTAAATGATGACGATCAAGTCCCGCATTCTGTTGGTGAGCACGGCTTCACTGCTGACCCTGAGCGCCTGCAATGCCGACGACAACAGCAAGGCCGCCATTGCTCCGGCAACTGCTCCGGCAGCGGGCAATGTTGCCGCCACTGTAAACGGCACCGCCATCAGCAAGGGCCGCCTCGACCTGCTGGTGAAACAACGCACGAGCGCGGGTCAGCCTGACAGCCCCGAATTGCGCAAAGCCATCATCAACCAACTGGCCATGCAAATGCTCATTTCCCAGGAAGCGATCAAGAAGGGCCTGGACAAGAATCCCGAGGTGATTGACCAGATCGAGCTGACCAAGCAGTCCATCCTGGCCAACGCCTTCGTTCAGGACTACATCAAGACCCACCCGGTCAGCGATGACATGCTGAAAGCCGAATACGACAAGGTCAAGGCCCAGATGACCGGCACCGAATACAAGGCGCGCCACATCCTGGTGGAAAAGGAAGCCGAAGCCAAGGACATCATCGCCAAGCTGAAAAAAGACATCAAGCAATTCGACAAGCTGGCCAAGGAAAAATCCAAGGACCCCGGTTCCAAGGACAAGGGCGGTGAACTGGGCTGGTTCGACCCGCGCGGCATGGTGCCGGAATTCGGCGCTGCAGTCGCCAAGCTGGCCAAGGGGAAAATCACCGACGAGCCGGTCAAGACCCAGTTCGGCTACCACGTAATCATGCTGGAAGACAGCCGTCCGATGCAGGTTCCGCCCCTCGACCAGGTCAAGCCCCAGTTGACCCAGGAAGTGCAGCAGCAGCAACTGAAAGGCCTGATCGACGACATGAAGTCCAAGGCCAAGATCGAAATCACCGAGGCCCCTGCCGCGCCAGCAGCCCCGGCCAAGTAAACCGGCACCTGTTCTGCCCCATGGGAAAGGCGGCTCGCGAGCCGCCTTTTTCTTTGCCTCTTTCCGGCCATATTTGTATGGCATCGCACTGGCCGCGCCGCTACAATAACCTGACCATTCTCATCACAGAGTCCGGCATGATCAAGAAAATCGCCATCGAGCAGCTCAAACCCGGCATGTACCTCCACGACCTGAATTGCAGCTGGATGGACCACCCCTTCTTCAGCAACCGCCTTGCCGTCAAGGATGAGGCCATGCTGCGCCGGATCAAGAGCATTGGCATACATGAAGTGTATATCGACACCGACAAGGGACTGGATGTAGCAACCGCCCAAACCGTGGAAGAAGCCGGTCGCGAAATAGAGGCGCGAATCCAGTATATCGCGGAAGAGAAAGCGCCCCCCACGGCCACCGTCTCCGTTGCTCAGGAAATCCAGCGGGCGCGCATGCTGCATGGCGAGGCCAACCGCATCGTCAGAAGCATCATCAGTGACGTCCGTCTCGGCCAGCAGATCGAGTTGGAGAAGGTGGAGCCGCTGGTGGAAAAAATGGTGGACTCCATTTTTCGCCAGCAGGATGCGCTGCTCCCGCTGGCCCGTCTGAAAACCCACGACGAATACACCTTCCAGCATTCGGTATCGGTATGCGCCCTGATTGTTGCTTTCGCCCGGGGACTGAAGATGCCTCGCGACATCATCAAGGAAATCGCTATCGGTGCCTTGCTCCACGATGTCGGCAAGGCCAGGGTACCGGACAGCATCCTCAACAAGCCCGCCAGGCTGACCGATGCGGAATTTGACAAAATGAAGTCCCATGTTGTGCAAAGCAAGATCATTCTGCAACACACGCCAGGCATCAGCGAAATCGCCCTGGACGTAGCGGCGCAACATCATGAGCGCCACGATGGCACGGGCTATCCAAACAAGCTCAAGGGCGACGAGATTTCAATTTACGGCCAGATGGGCGCCATCGTCGACGTGTACGACGCCCTCACGTCCGAGCGCGTCTATCACAAGGGCATGCCGCCCACCGAAGCGCTCAAGAAGCTGCTGGAGTGGAGCGCGTTCCACTTCAAGCCGGCATTGGTGCAGGCCTTCATCCGCACCCTGGGCATCTATCCCAGCGGTTCACTGGTGCGGCTGAGAAGCGGACGGCTCGGCGTGGTCGTGCAACAGCATGGCGAAGAACTGATGCGACCCGTGGTGAAGGTTTTTTATCATGCCGACAAACTGCGTTATCTGCTGCCGGAAGAAATAGATTTGGCAAAACCGGCCTGCCAGGACAAGATCGTCAGTCACGAATCATTCGAGAAATGGGGCATCGACCCGGTCAAGTGGCTGCCATGAATCAGCCGCCCCTTCTGTTCACCTTCATGACCTGATCCTTCTCGCGCTTCCATTCGCGCTCCTTCTCGGCTTCGCGCTTGTCGTGCTGCCGCTTGCCCTTGGCCAGACCGATTTCCAGCTTGATGCGCCCCTTGGAATAATGCATGTCGAGCGGCACAAGGGTGTAACCCGCCCGCTCCACCTTGCCGATCAGCTTGGCGATTTCATCGGCATGCAGCAGCAGCTTGCGTGTCCGCACCGGATCAGGATTGATGTGCGTGGAAGCGGTCGGCAACGGGCTGATATGGCAGCCGATCAGAAACATCTCGCCGCTGCGGATGATGACGTATGCCTCCTTGAGATTGGTCCGTCCGGCGCGGATAGCCTTGACTTCCCATCCTTCCAGCACCATGCCGGCCTCGTGTTTCTCCTCGATGAAAAAATCGTGGAAGGCTTTCTTGTTCTGTGCAATGCTCATGGAGACGTGTATTTCTGCAATAAATGAGGTATTTTAGCGGTTTTATTGGACGGCTTGTAAACAGCTGCATCACGATGGCGCAAGTGGAAAAATCCGTGCTGGTTCCATACTCGGCCCAGCAAATGTATGACCTGGTGGACGGCGTGGAAAATTACCCGCAATTCCTGCCCTGGTGCGGCGGAACCGACCTGAAATGGCGCGACGAAACCACCACGCTCGCCACCATAACGATCGATTACCACGGGATCAGGCAAAGCTTCACCACCGAGAACACCAACCAGATTCCCGCGCTGATCCAAATCAGGTTGCAGGATGGCCCGTTTCGCCGCCTGGAAGGCAGTTGGCACTTCATTGCCCTCAACGAGAATGCCTGCAAGATCGAATTCCATCTTCACTACGAGTTCTCCAGCAAACTGCTGGAATCGCTGTTTGGGCCAGTGTTCAACCATATCACCAACAATTTTGTGGACGCCTTCGTACAACGTGCCGAAAAGGTCTATGGATCATGAGTGAAACCATTCGCATTGAAGTCGCTTTCGCCCTCCCCCACGAGCAATTCCTGAAATCGCTACAGGTTGCGCCGGGAATCACGGCAGAGCAGGCCATCCGGCAATCCGGCATACTGGAAAAACACCCGGAAATAGATCTGGCGAGAAACAAGATCGGCATTTTCGGCAAACTTGCCAAGACTGACACCGTGTTGCGCGACAAGGATCGGGTGGAAATCTACCGTCCGCTCATCGCCGACCCCAAGGAAGTGCGCAAGAAGCGCGCCGAAGAAGGCAAGGTCATGAAAAAAGGCGGCGGTGACGCAGTCACCCCGGATGCCGGATAGAACAGCCCTGCAGCAATGGGGTAGAATACCCGCCTCATGCAAGGAGCACTTAAATGCGTATCGAAGTACATGTGCACGGCAGTCTTTACCTGCACAAGGGCGTCACCCTGGCACAAATGGAAGCCGGCATGCGGCAATGGCTGGAATATCTCGACGTGGAAAACGTCAATGAGATTCGCAGTGCGGAGCCCAGCGAGCCCGGCGTAAGCTACGACCAGTCGGCGCGCGTGCTCGACATCTGCTGGACCGGCGAAGTCGGGCGCAGCTTCCAGCGCATCCTGCAGCAAACCCTCCAGGCTATCGGACCATTGCTCGAACACGCCTCGGAAATCGAACTCACCTACTATCACGAAGACGGCCGCGACGAATTCCAGTTGCTGTTTGCCGGCCCAAGCGCCGAAGCCATCCACCAAGCCCAGCGGCGGTTAATGCTGGAAGACGTTGCCGGCTTGCTGTCGCGCCACTTCGGCCCTGCCGAAGTCGACAGGGTCACCGCACTGGTCAATGAATTGTTCGACCGCGACTGGTCGCAAAAAGCGGCCGAACCGAAAGCGGAATCCCAGCCCTCCAGCAGCCTGGTGCATTTCCGCAAAAAGCACCTGCATTGAGCCCGGACGGATTTTTGACCGGCAAGGCAGTCCTGACAATGATCGCGAGTCTGCCAAATGGTGCAGGAACCGGAATCGAACCGGCACGATGGCCTCAATGGCTTTGGCTACCCGCCGGAATGAACTGCGTACCCGCCGCTACGTGTGAAATGGAAAAGCCGCCCCTGATTGGACAAGGACAGCTCTCCAAATTGGTGCCCG
>JAQTLK010000031.1 GCA_028714955.1 Sulfuricella sp. | reverse complement strand
GCCGCGCTGGATAACGTGCAAAGGCTGATCCGGCAGATAGAAGCGAGGAAGGCGAGCCATCATTCATCTCCTTCGAGAACTGATGGAGGAAGGGTATCAGATTAAATCGAGTCTGACCCTATTTCTTTTGTTATCTAACCTTAATCGTTAGAACTCAACATGGAGTGCCCCAGACATGAGCTTTGCCACTGCGGCCTCGGTTTGATTGCTTGATTGACTCAGCTTCTCAATTACGTTCTGTTGGTCTTCAGGCGGACGATTTTGGCTGAGTTTGAACTTTGCCTGAATGTCTGTGACTTCAATTTCAAAGCCCACAATCATGTTGAGAAGTTTTGTGCGCCGTTCACCCGCAAGGTTTGGTTTCCACGGGCTTGGCATGTGAGATTCATGAATATGGGTTAACTGTTCAACCAAGGCTTCAAGCTTGGACTCGCTTTCGATGAGCCGGGGTTTTCCGCGCAGGTGAACCACTGCGTAGTTCCATGTTGGGACGCCAGGCGACGAATACCATGAAGGGGAAACATAAGCATGTGGCCCTTGGAATACAGTCAGAACCTCGCCGCACGATAAAAAGTGCTGCCATTGCGGATTTGCCCGCGCCATGTGACAGAGCAGCTTGCCTTTGGAACCTGCGGAGTGGTCAAAGATGAAGGGCAAGTGACTAACGAACGGCACGCCATCAGGAGCCGTGACCAGCATTCCAAATGAAATGCCCTCGATGAGCGCGGAGATGCGTTCTGAATTTGTTTCTTTGAATTGCTCGGGGATGTACATATCGATTTCTGAGTTCTAACGAATAGCGTTTATCCGCCGCCCCGCCCAATTCTGCAAGAGCCCCGAACCTATTGGCGGAGGATAAACCTTGTTGGACTGAACCGTGGGGCAGGCGGTAGTTATGGGGATTGTAAGGCTGCGGGAGCGGAAGTCAACCTGCTGTCATGAAGCGAAGGCGCTGGGAAATGAAGAAGAGCGCGATCCGGCTGTGCTTGATGCGCCCATCCAGCGTAAAAACCCTGCCCGGATTGAGGCATAGACGGCTTATCCAGCCCGGGCGGACGAGCGCGTCCCCGGCAGGCACAAACGCCCAACCGCCGACCGAAGCAAATGAGAAGAAAGTCATGCCTCACGGCGGCCCCCGCAGGGGTGGGTTTCGCCCCGCCGGCGGGATCACCGCCACCACCCCGAACCGCCCTTCGCGGCAGTGCGGGCAACACAGCCACTCGATGCCCGCCACCCGCCGCATGAACGCCTCCACCGACTCCACCACCACCGGGTCGGGAGCCGGCGCCTCCAGCGCGGCGCGCGCGGCGGCCAGATTGGCGGCCTTGTGCGCCGGCCCCAGCAGGCCGTAGTGACGGATGCGCTTGAAGCCGCCGGGCAGCACATGCAGCAAGAAGCGCCCGATGAACTCGCCAGCTTCCATGCGCACCACCTGGTCCAGCAATCGCCACAACGCCCTCGGCCAGGCCATCCCTACCTGATCCCGCATCCGCTCTATCTGGCCCTTGGGCTGGACGATAAGGCGAGACAGGCCGCCTATCGCGCGGATTCAGTTCGTCCGAGAGCGCCTGGATGGCACGTTGCAGGCTTGGCCGACCATTGAAGCATCTCCTGATTGCGCCGCGCGCTCGCATCCCTTCGCCAAAGCGAGGGCCGTGTGGTGTTCGCGCGACAACGGTTGCAGGATCGGGTTCCGCTTCATGGGGCGCTCATGCGGGTGTCACGACGAAGACTTGGGGATCGTCGCCATGGTCCAGCAGGATGCTGCGCACCCGTTCTTGCCACAGTTGCCGGAATTCGGCGGTTTCTGTCTGCGTTGCCGTGTCGGCGACGCAACTTGCCATAAGCTGGGCCAGGCGTGGGGAAGCGGGAACCTGCTGCAGGTTTGCCGCCACCTGCACGGCCTGATTGGTGTCGAGCCGCGTGAAGCGCATTTCGCCTGGCATGTCCACGGCGAAGAATAGCCTTTTTCGCCTGTCGAAGCGTCCGCCAATACCCTTGAAGCCGTTGTCCGCCATGGCGCCGGTCAGCATGCTCGCGACATTTGCGACCACGCCGGTGACGCCGCTTGCACTGTCCTGACTGAACTCCACCTTGATTTCGCCACGGATCGGCGTTGCTTGGGGGTAGAGGAAAGCCAGCGCTTTGTAGGTGGACCAATAGGCAGAGGCAACCGTTGGGCAGGAGTGGCCGGCCAGTCGTACCGCATCGAAATAGCCGTACTGCATGATCCCGTCTTGCGTCGCGCCGAGAAATTCGGCCAGCGGGTCGTATAAAGTGATTCTGGGTATTTCATCAAAGAAAACGGGGTGGTTCATGTTTGGGAGTCCTTATTGACTGTTGTTTAACAAGCGGTGGCTTCGTTCCAGTTCGACGAAATGGGGCAGCAGCTCGGAATGCGCCTGGACGTGAAAGACATAGCGTGGAACGTTGCGTTCGGTTGACTGGGCCATGAATGGCTCGCCCCAGAAGCTCAGCAGGGCCTCGGTGGCCCCGTCAGGCTGGGTGTCGGCAAGGATGAAGGACAAATTCCTGCCGAGCTTGCACCAATGCGGTTCCCGCACCTTGTTTCCATCGCCGCAGGCGGTGATTTTTGGCAGGATTTCTGCCTGCCATAACGCTTTCTGGCTTTCGTCGAGGACGAAATGGATGGAGGTTACTTGATGGTTCTCGATCATGGGGCGCAACAGCATGTCGAAAAGCATCGCGGTCCGGTACATTGACAGGCAGACGTTGAACAGGACCACCTCGCCGCGCATGCCGCGCGCGAACTGGTCGTGCGCCGCGCGCAGTTGACGCGGACCGATCAGCACCACGTCCGGGACGGCCAGGGAGGACTTGATCTTTGCCGTCATTCTCTGGATCTGGTCAACCTGTCCGGCGGTACGTTCATTGTTGCGCTCGTGGCGCATGAAGCTGATGAACAGGAGTGCCATCAGGGCGAGCACGATGGGCAGGATGATGTGTTCGTCCGCGATGTGCAGAAAATGCAGTACGATTGCCGCCACCGCCGCCAGCACGCCGGCGATGGCGTCCCATTCGTAGCTGAAAAAGCGCTTTCCTTTCATGCTGCGTCCCCCCGACGTGGATTGGTGCCATGGCGGCCGGTTTCCCCCGCCGGATCGCGGCATTTATTGGCTGTTTTTTCGTGGCGCCGGCCTGCCAAATGGGTCATCCCATTCGCCCGAGCCGGCAATTTCGAGCTGTTCCCTGTTCTTCAGGCGAATGTGTTTTTTCTCGGGGCTTTCCCCGGCATAAAGCCGTTCCAGGGTTTCGCGAATCTGCTGTGATAAATGGCCTTGGTTTTCTTTTTGCATGTCCAGCTCCAAAATCCGGGATTTCAATTCCGGTTAACGTGAAACAGCGCGCAATGTTTCCTCAGCACCCTTCGCCCTTTGGGAGAGGGCAGGGGTGAGCCCTGAGCCCGCGGATCACGCTGCTGATTGTACTCAAAATGAACAGCAGCAGCGCAACTGCATTGAGCAATCCGCCGAGGCTGCGCAGGCCGGGGAGCGCCAGGGCATCGCCGGAAAGACGCACCAGCAGCGAGGCGTGCAAGGCCAGCAACGGCAGGTAGAAAGTCCAGTGATAGGGTATTTTTACCCGTACCACGGCGGGGAAAATGATCGGCGCGTGGCCAAATACCATCGAGAACACAAAGCCGACCAGAATGGTGTGCAGCACCGCATCGTAGGCTGCTCCTGTCAGGCTGCCCGTGGCAATCAGCGTCATGCCGCCGATGGCGAGCCAGACGTAACCGGAGAGCAGGCAGACGGCGATAAAGCGGGTCAGCCCTGTTCCCCTTACGGTGCGCCGGGCAATGTCCTGGCGCAACAACCACAAGGCCAGCGCGAGCAGTCCGGCGCCGTACAGGAGGATGCCTGCGCGGCTCGTACTGAAAAAACCACACGCCAGGAGTGTGGCAAGAATGACCGAAAAGATGTGTTTTGCACCGGGCGAAGGGGGCAGGAATCGGGATAGTTCCAGCCTTTCGCCGGCGATGGTCAGTATCAGGAAATTGATCCATGGTATGACCACCCCGGCCACCGGGCTGCCCGTCAGCCACAGCAGGTTGCCTGACAGCCAGCTGGCTGCGCCAAGCATCATGGTAACCATGAACAGTTCACGCTGGCGCAGCAGGATCCAGGCGGTTGCGCCAAGCAGCACGGCACTGCCCAGGGTTATTGCCGCCGCTCCGATGAGGAAGGGAAAGCCAAGCAGGATTGCAAGGCCGCCCAGCCCGGTCAGCAGCGGCCCGGTATAGGCCCAGCGGCGCCCGATGGCAACTGCGCGCTCCAGCCCGATGACGGTGCCGAAAAAGCCGGACACCATCAATGGCCCATGCAGCAGCATCAGTTGCGCCATGGACAGAGGCACGCTCCAGCCCAAGCGCGCGAGGCCTGCCAGCACGCCCGATGCCAGGGAGACAAAACCCAGGATCAGGAGCGGCAGGCGGAATGGAACGCTCAGGTTGCCGTGTCGCATGGCGTCTTTCGCTCAGGCGCAACAGGCCGCAACGCGGCTGATGCGAACCCGCCATGCGTCCGGGCCGGTTTCCAGGTATTCCCAGCTGAATTGCCCGCCGAGTTCAGCCTGGAACTGGTAATAAAGCGGCTTGGGGTCGTGATCGTTGATGAGGAGCAGGGCTTCGTCCGGCGCCAGGCTTGCAAAGGTGCCGAAAATCAGCGGATGGCGGTCGCGTGGCGCGATGGTGCGCACATCGATGATGGTTTTGGGGGCTTCTGTCGTCATGATGAATCTCCTGTAATTTGAGGGGCTTATTTCCAGCCTAACTGCTTGCGTGCATACTCGCTCATCCTGTCCGGGCTCCACGGAGGGTCCCAAACCAGGCTGATGTCGATTTCGACATCAGCCGGTTCGAGCGACGACAGCACTTCGCGTACATCATCGAGAATCATCTCTCCCATCGGGCAGGCCGGCGTAGTCATGGTCAGGTCGACATGCAGCTTGTGATCCGAAATTTCCACGCCATACACCAGGCCCAGGTCAACAATGTTCATCCCGATTTCCGGATCAATGACGCTGCGCAGCACGGTCAGGACTTCTTCCTCGCTGAGCGTTTCCGATTGCCTGGACATTGCATACCTCATCAAGCTGTATTGATAACGAAAATTCAATTTACCATGCATCAATGATTAAAGCAATATATTATATATATCTTTACGCTTTTAATTGTTGCATATATAACAGATAATTATAACAATCAACTATTGGTATTATTAGTTGCCAAGATATATTTAGAATATTCAATTCTGGAGCTGTATATGCAACTTACGCGGTTTACCGATTATGCGTTACGCGTTCTGATGTACCTGGGCGGACAAGCCGACCGTTTGGTGACCATCAGGGAAATCGCGGAGAAGCACGGCTTGTCTGAAAACCACCTGATGAAAATCGTCCACAAACTGGCGACGCGCGGGTATATCGAGACGGTTCGCGGCAAAGGGGGCGGCATGCGCCTGGCGCGCAGGGCAGAGATGATCAGTTTGGGCGAAGTGGTGCGCGATACGGAGGAAAACATGGATATCGCGGAATGTTTCGCGGCGGACGCGCAATCCTGTGTCTTGTTGCCTTCCTGCGCCCTCAGGTCGGTTTTGATCGAGGCCAGGAAAAGCTTCCTTGCGACGCTGGACTTGTATGCGCTGTCGGACTTGATCGGCAGGCCAGGCCCATCCGGCAATTTGGGCGGTGAAATGACACGGGGCGCGTAAAATTCAGGCCAGGATGATGCCGCCTCCGAGGCACACTTCGCTTTCATAGATCACCACCGACTGCCCCGGCGTTATCGCCCATTGCGGGGCAGGAAATTCGACTTCGCAGCGGTCCGCGTCAACCCGGCTAATGGTGCAGGCCGCGTCAGCCTGGCGATAGCGTGTTTTTGCACCGTACACCCATTGCGGGTGAGGCGCCGTGCCGCTTACCCACGAGAGATCGCTGGCGGTCAGGGTGTTTTTCAGCAACAGGGGATGCGCGTGGCCCTGCACCACCAGCAGGGTGTTGCTGGCCATGTCCTTGCCAGCCACGAACCACGGCTCGCCCTGGCCGCCGATGCCCAGCCCCTGGCGCTGACCGATGGTGTAGTAGGCCAGGCCCTGATGTTCGCCTACAATTTTGCCTTCCGGGGTTTGCATCGGCCCGGGCTGCCTCGGCAGGTAGCGTTGCAGAAACTCGCGGAATGGGCGCTCGCCGATGAAGCAGATGCCGGTCGAATCCTTTTTGGCGAAAACCGGCAGGCCGGCCTGCTCGGCAATTTTCCGTACATCCCGCTTGTACAGGCCGCCCAAGGGGAACAGGGTTTTCGACAGTTGGGCCTGGTTGAGACGGTAGAGGAAATAGCTCTGGTCCTTGGTGCCGTCTTCCGCTTTGAGCAGCTCGAATTTGCCGAAGCGCTCCCGCACGCGCGCATAGTGGCCGGTGGCGATCCTCTCTGCGCCCAGGCTCAGGGCGTGATCGAGAAAGGATTTGAACTTGATTTCCGAATTGCACAGCACGTCGGGATTGGGCGTGCGGCCGGCCTGGTATTCCCGCAGAAACAGCGCGAATACCCGTTCCTTGTATTCTTTCGCGAAATTGACGGCTTCCACCTCGATGCCGATCTTGTCCGCGACCGCCAGCACGTCCATGAAATCCTGTTTGGCCGGGCAGTAGCCGTCCTCGCCATCGTCGTCTTCCCAGTTCTTCATGAACAGGCCGACCACTTCATGGCCCTGCTGCTTCAGCAGCAAGGCAGCAACGGCCGAGTCCACGCCGCCCGACATGCCGACTACCACTTTAGTCATGAGGTTCTGCTCCGCTTTTCCATTCATCCAGGGTGAAGATGGCCGCCGGGTGGCCGGGGTCGAAGAACCACGAATCCACCACGAATTCCTGCCCGCTCTTCCTTTCCACGATGTGCGCCGCCCAGTGGTCGTTGAACAGCAGGGGGGCGCGTTTCACCGCGTCGAGCACCTTGTGGAATCGCAGCCAGCCATGCTGTTCCATCAGGTTCAGATAAAGCGTGGCGTTGTGTGCGTGGTCGATGCAGTCCATGCGCCCATCCACGCCATCATCCGCGGCATTGCCGCCGCGATCGTGAGAAACGGGGGTTTGCTGCCCGGCGAAAGTGAAGAACAGGCCCACTGCCTGCGCGATGGCCTGGCGTTCGGCCGCCGCATTCTGCACCCAGGTGAAAAGCATGCGGATGCGCGCCAGTTGCGCATCGCGCAAGTGTACCGTGCCATGGCTGGCGCAGCCGTAGTTATAACAAATGGAAAGTTCATCTCCATAAGCAGCGGACGTGCAGCATAGCAGCAGGAGGAAAAGGCTTCCCGGACGCATCGCGCATCAATAGTGGGAAATCAGGTCAAGCGGAAACTGCCGGCCGGCGAGATGGTCTTCCACGCATTGCAGCACCAGCGGGCTGCGGTGGCGTGCCCGGCTGGCACGCATTTCATCGGGGCTGAGCCAGACGGCGCGAATGATGCCGGTGTCCAGGGTTTGCAGCGGATCGTGAGCGCTGACCGAACCCGTGAAGGCGAAGCGCAGATAGGTGATGTCCTTGCGCGGGTGATGCCAGCTGTATATGCCGAGCAGCCACGCCGGCGCGAAAGTGTAGGCCGTTTCCTCCCGCGCTTCGCGGATGACGCCCGCGGCCAGGGTTTCACCCGGCTCCCAGTGTCCGGCGGGCTGGTTGAACATCGGGCCCTCGTCGGTTTCTTCTTCCACCAGGAGGAATTTTCCGTCCTGTTCGATGATGGCGGCAACGGTTACATTGGGTTTCCAGATCATTGGCTCATCCTTGAGGTTTTATAAAAATCTGTCCAGCAGCTTGCGGCTGGCGGTATCCAGCGACTGGCTGTCGCGGATCAGGAAGTGAATGCCGTTGCTGTCGGCGATCAGCAGGGCGGAGTGAGAAAGCCGGCGGATATCGTCTTCTCCCTTGAGGATGAAAGTGGTCTCGCCGCGGTCGGTTTCGACCTGCCATGAACTGGGCGTGGCAAAGCTGGAAACGCGGCGGATGCGGAGGATTTCCGGGATGAACTCGCGGCTTGCCAGTTCCTCCTGCAGCAGGATGCGGGGGGCCTCCGGCAGATCCTCCAGGCGCTCGATCCAGAGCAGTTCGCGGCCATCGCCGGTGACCAGGGAAATGCCTTCTTGCGGCGCGCTGACGGGAAAGGCGTGGACCGGAATGACCCCCTCGTAAACCTCGCCGCCGCTGTCGGTTAAAACCAGCTTGCCAAAGGAATTGCGCGTCAGGCGGAAATCAGGCATCGACACCTTCCTTGTCATTGACATGGCCATTATTTACCTCTGCGGCTACGTCGCGGGTGTCGTCCAGGTCGGTATCAACGTTGCGCGCCTGTGCCTGATAAAGACGGTAATAAGCGCCTTCGCGCGCCATCAGCTGGTCATGGCTGCCGATTTCGATGACCTGGCCGCGATCGAGCACCACCAGCCGGTCGGCTTTCCGCAGGGTGGAAAGGCGGTGCGCGATGGCGATGGTGGTGCGTCCCTGCACCAGGTTGTCGAGGGCCTTCTGGATTTCCTTCTCGGTGGTCGAGTCGACCGAGGAAGTGGCTTCGTCGAGGATCAGGATGCGCGGGTCGATGAGCAGGGCGCGGGCGATGGAAATGCGCTGGCGCTCGCCGCCGGAAAGCGCCTGGCCGCGTTCGCCGACCAGCGAGTCGTAGGCCTGCGGCAGGCGCAGGATGAATTCGTGGGCGTGTGCCGCGCGCGCGGCGGCGACGATTTCCGCCCGGCTGGCATTGGGCTTGCCGTAGGCGATGTTGTCGGCGATGGTGCCGAAAAAGAGGAAGGGTTCCTGCAGCACCAGGCCGATGTTGCTGCGGTAATCGGATATCGGCAGCGAGCGGATGTCCACGCCGTCCACGCGGATCGAGCCTTCGGAAACATCGTAGAAGCGGCAGATCAGGTTCACCAGCGTGCTCTTGCCCGATCCGCTGTGCCCTACCAGGCCGATCATTTCGCCGGGGGCAATGGCCAGGTCGACGCCGCGGATGACCGAGCGGTTGCCATAGCGGAAGCCCGCGTTGCGGATATCGATCTGGCCTTTGACCCGTTCGAGACGCACCGGGTTGGCCGGTTCCGGCACGCTGGAGACGTGATCGAGGATGTCGAAAATGCGCTTTGCGCCGGCGGCGGCTTTCTGCGTCACTGACACGATGCGGCTCATGGAGTCGAGGCGCGCGTAGAAGCGGCTGATGTAGGCCAGGAAGGCGGTCAGCACGCCCACGGTGATTTCGTTGCGCGACACCTGCCAGATACCGAAGGCCCACACCACGAGCAGGCCGATCTCGGTCAGTAGCGAGACGGTCGGGGTGAACAGCGACCACACCTTGTTGATCCGGTCATTGACGGCGAGGTTGTGCTGGTTGGCTTCGCGAAAGCGCGCCGCTTCGCGTTTCTCCTGGGCGAAGGCCTTGACCACGCGGATGCCGGGGATGGTGTCGGCCAGCACGTTGGTGACTTCCGACCAGACCCGGTCGATTTTCTCGAAACCGGTGCGCAGCCTGTCGCGCACCACATGAATCATCCAGGCGATGAACGGCAGCGGCAGCAGCGTGACCAGCGCCAGCCAGGGATTGATGGAGAACAGGATGGTTGCGGTGAGGACGATCATCAGCACGTCGGTGGCGAAGTCCAGCAGGTGCAGCGAAAGAAACACGCAGATGCGGTCGGACTCGGAACCGATGCGCGCCATCAGGTCGCCGGTGCGCTTGCCGCCGAAATATTCCAGCGACAGGCGCAGCAAATGCTCGTAGGTGGCGGTGCGCAGGTCGGCGCCGATGCGCTCGCTCACCAGCGCCAGGATGTAGGTGCGCGCCCAGCCCAGGCTCCATGCCAGCAGGGCGGACCCGAGCAGCCCCGCGAGCAGCAGCACCACCATACCGACATTGATGGGGGCGCCGTTCTGGTAGGGAATCAGCACCTTGTCCATGAGCGGCATGGTGAGGTAGGGCGGCACCAGGGTGGCCGCCGTGGAGGCCAGCATGAGCAGGAAGCCGGCCAGCAGTTGTCCCCGGTAGGGCCTGGCGAAACGCCACAGGCGGAACAGCGTCCAGGTCGAGGGCGGCGTGTGGATTTCCCGCGTGCAAATGGGGCACTCCTCCTGCCCCGGTTCGAGCGGCGCCTTGCAATTGGGGCATACCGCCTCGTTTTCGCGGCTGCCGGGACGGCCGGAAAGGCGGCTTTCCAGTTGCTGCTCGAACAGGTCGAGCAGCCGCATTGCCGCCGTGTTGTGCGCCAGGGTGTAGCGCCAGCAGGCGAGGCGCGAGGCTTCATCATGCAGTTCCAGGGTGCCCACGCCGGCATGGTCATGGCGCAGGAGGGCGAGCCCCTTGCGGTAGCCCCACTCCTGCCAGGCCGTTTCTCCGCTCCCCTTGGCCAGCAGTCGGCGATCGGTAACGGCCACCAGTCCCCGCGCAAAATGAAGCCGCGCATCGAGGTCCACCTCCAGCCAAGCAAGGATTTTTTCCCCCTCAGCCAGTTGCCTCGCCGCTTCCGTGCGCCAGGTCTCGGGCAGGGAGCTGCCTGTCGCGGAGGGTGCGGGAGAGTCGGTATTCACAAGTTTTATGCCCTGATTCTTTGCCGGATGCGCAGGGCAGCAGTTTACTTGTCTTGACGGCAGGCGTACAGCATCAGCCGTTTGTGACATAATTTTTACGCCTGGAAGTAAACCGAATAGGCGAGAGAAACGTTAAACCAAGGCAAAATTGCTTCGCATCCTGAAGAATATTGCCTGCGATATCTTCAATCTTAAAATAATTCTTAAAATAATTATGGGAAATAATGACATGAAGTTTCTCAGGATCATGTCTCTGCGCGGGCCGAACATATGGACGTATCGTCCGGCGCTGGAAGTGTGGGTCGACATCGGCGCGCTGGAAGATTCCCCCTCCAACACCATTCCCGGTTTTTACGAGCGCCTGACGTCATGGCTGCCGGCGCTGAGCGAGCACCATTGCGGCGTTGGAGAGAAGGGCGGTTTCCTGCTGCGCCTGCGCGAGGGGACCTGGGCCGGCCACATCCTCGAACACGTCACCATTGAATTGCAGAACCTGGCCGGCATGCAGACCGGCTTCGGCAAGGCGCGCGAGACTTCTACGCGCGGCGTGTACAAGGTCGTGGTGCGCGCCCGGCACGAGGAAGTCAGCCGCGCCTGCCTGCTCGCCGCGCGCGACCTGGTGATGGCGGCGATCGAGAACCGCCCTTTCGACGTGTCCGCCACGGTCGCGCACCTGCGCGAGCTGGCCGATAAACACCTGCTGGGGCCGAGCACGGCATGCATCGTCGATGCGGCCATCGAGCGGAAAATTCCGTCGATCCGTCTGACCGAAGGCAACTTGGTCCAGTTGGGTTATGGCGCCCGCCAGCGCCGCATCTGGACGGCGGAGACCGATCAGACCAGCGCCATTGCCGAGAGCATCGCGAGCGACAAGGATCTGGCAAAGAGCCTGCTGCGGATATGCGGCGTGCCGGTGCCGGAAGGCCGTGTGGCCGAGAGTCCGGCGGATGCCTGGGAGGCTGCGCAGGAAATCGGGGTTCCGGTGGTCGTCAAACCGAGCGATGGCAACCACGGGCGCGGCGTATTCACCAACCTGACGGCGCGCGAGGAGATCGAGGCCGCCTACAAGCTCGCCGATGCCGAAGGCAGCGAGGTGCTCGTCGAGCGCTTCATTCGTGGCACCGAGCACCGCCTGCTGGTGGTGGCCGGGCGCGTGGTGGCGGCTGCGCGTGGCGAGACGGCCGTGGTGGTCGGCGACGGGCGTTCGACGGTCGTCGAACTGATTGACAGCCAGCTCAACAGCGACCCGCTTCGCGGCGAGGCTGAAGAATTCCCGCTCGATGTGATTCGTCTGGACAGCAATCCGGTGGCCAGTCTCGAAGTGGCGCGCCAGGGTTTTGCGCCCGACTCGATTCCACCAGCCGGCAAGGAGGTGCTGGTTCTGCGCAGCGGAAACGTTGCTTTCGATGTCACTGACAGGGTTCACCCCGGCGTCGCGGCCACGGCCGCCCTCGCCGCCCGCATCGTGGGGCTCGATATCGCGGGGATCGACCTGGTCGCCGAGGATATCTCGCGCCCGCTCGGTGAACAGCGCGGCGCAATCGTCGAGGTCAATGCCGGCCCCGGCCTGCTCATGCACCTCAAACCGGCATCGGGCGAGCCGCGCCCCATCGGGCGGGCAATCGTCGACAGTCTTTTTCCCGCGGATCAAGATGGCCGTTTCCCCATTGTCGGCGTTACCGGCACGCATGGAAAAACTGTGGTCGCGCGGATCGTGGCGCATTTGCTTCACTTGAGCGGCAGATATGTCGGGCTCGCCAGCAGCGATGGGCTTTATCTCGATCAAAGACAGGTCGAAAAAGGTGATTGCGCGACGTGGGGCGCGGCGCACAAGGTTCTTATCAACCGTGCGGTCGATGCCGCGGTTTTCGAAAGCGGCAGTCGCGCCATCCTGAGCGAGGGGCTTGCCTATGACCGCTGCCAGGTGGCGGTGGTCACCAATCTTGACCCGGCTGTCCGGTTGCGCGAGTTTTACATCGAAACCGCCGAACAGATGTTCAATGTGTTGCGCACGCTGGTTGACGTGGTGCTGCCCGAGGGGGCGGCAGTCCTCAATGCTGCCGACCCCCTGGTCGCCCAAATGGCGCTTTTGTGCGATGGCGACGTGATTTTCTTTGGTCCGGACGCGGAACTTCCCGCCATTGTCGAACACCGCGCGCAGGGGAAACGCGCGGTGCTCGTGCGCGCTGGCCGAATGGTGCTGGCCACGGGACGGGACGAATTCGTGCTGGCCGAAATGGCGACCATTCCTCTGGCTGCTGCCGGGGAGGAGGTCTTCCTGGTCGAAAATGTTTTGGCCGCGGTCGGGGCGGCATGGGCGCTTGGCATTTCCCATGACCTGATTCGCGCCGGCATCCAGACTTTCGGTCTGGAACAGAGCGGGATGGCGGCCAATGAATTCTTTAACATGGCCGCAAAGACGGCCGAAATATAACAGGGAAAATTCATGGAAGTATCGCGTATCCGGGCGCTGCGAGGCCCCAATCTGTGGAGCCGGCGTACCGCCATCGAGGCCATCGTGTCATGCAGCGAGGAAGAGTGCTCGATCGGCGACATGCCCGGCTTCGAGTCCCGGCTCCGCGCGCGCTTTCCGGAGATTGGGGCGCTGCAGACCGCCGGGCACGAGGAATCGGTCTCCATGGCCCATGCACTGGAACTCTCGGCGCTGGGTCTCCAGGCGCATGCGGGATGCCCGGTGACGTTCAGCCGCACGGCACGGACGCTCGAGAAAGGCGTTTATCAGACCATTGTCGAATACAGCGAGGAGGAAGTCGGCCGGCTCGCACTCGAACTGGCGCAAGCACTTTGCCGCGCAGCGGCGGAAGACGCGCCGTTCGATCTCGCCGATGCGCTGGCGCGTTTGCGCGAGCTGGACGAGGATGTGCGCCTCGGCCCCAGCACGAATGCCATCGTCCAGGCCGCACTCGCGCGCGGGATTCCCTGTCGGCGCCTGACCAGAGGAAGCCTGGTGCAATTCGGCTGGGGCAGCCGACAGCGTCGTATCCAGGCCGCCGAGACGACGCGCACCAGCGCGATTTCAGAGGCCATTGCCCAGGACAAGGAACTGACAAAAAAACTGCTTGATGCAGCCGGTGTTCCCGTGCCGCGTGGCCGGCCGGTGGCTGATGCCGACGATGCATGGGCCGCCGCCCAGGAAATCGGCGGGCCGGTCGTGGTGAAACCTCGCACCGGCAACCAGGGGAAGGGGGTTGCCGTGAATATCGCGACCCGCGACCAGATAATGGCCGCTTACGCGGTTTCCGCCGAATACAGTTCGTCGGTCATCGTCGAACAATACGTGCCAGGACACGACTTCCGCCTGCTGGTGGTCGGGGATTACGTCGTTGCAGCGGCCCGCCGCGACCCGCCCCAGGTCATCGGTGACGGCGTCCACACCATCCGCGAGCTCGTCGAACAGGTAAACAGCGACCCCAACCGCAGCGAGGGACATGCGACTTCCCTTACCAGGATACGTCTCGACGACATTGCGCTCGCCACGCTGGCCAAGCAGTCCTATCGGGCCGATTCGGTGCCTGCCACGGGTGAACTGGTGATCCTGCGCAATAACGCCAACTTGAGCACTGGCGGCTCGGCGACCGATGTCACCGATGATGTTCATCCGGAGATGGCCGCAAGCGCGGTGGCGGCCGCGCGCATGATCGGGCTCGATATCTGCGGCGTTGACATGGTGTGCGACGGCGTGCATCAGTCGCTCGAGGAGCAGGGCGGCGTGGTCGTCGAAGTCAATGCCGCGCCGGGCTTGCGCATGCATCTGGCCCCTTCGTTCGGCAAGGCGCGCGCGGTGGGCGAGGCGATCGTTTCCTCGATGTTCGCCCCCGGCGAAGATGGCCGCATTCCGGTAGTGGCCGTGGCGGGAACCAACGGCAAGACCACCACCGTGCGCCTGATTGCTCACCTCCTGGGCCAGCATGGCCTATGCGTGGGAATGACCAATTCTGACGGGGTTTACATCAAGGGCGAACGCATCGATAGCGGGGACTGCAGCGGACCCAAGAGCGCGCGTTCCGTGCTGTTCCATCCCGATGTCGATGCCGCGGTACTGGAAACTGCGCGTGGCGGCGTTTTGCGCGAGGGGCTCGCGTTCGACCACTGCGACGTGGCCGTGGTCACGAATATCGGCAGTGGCGATCACCTCGGCCTGAGCTACATCAGTACGGTCGAGGACCTGGCGGTGGTCAAACGGGTGATCGTCGAGAATGTCGCCCCCAGCGGCGTCGCGGTTCTCAATGCGGCCGACCCGATGGCGGCCGGCATGGCTGGCGCCTGTCCGGGTTCGGTGACCTTCTTCGCGCTTGACCGTCAGCACCCGGTTATCGCCACCCATCGTGCGCGGGGCCAGCGCGTGGTATATGCCGAGGACAACGCGATGGTGCTCGCGGAGGGGCATTTCGAGCAGCGGTTTCCGCTGGCGGGGATCCCCATCACCCGCAACGGCACCATCGACTTCCAGGTGGAGAATGTCATGGCGGCCACGGCCGCTGTCTGGGCTTTGGGTCTTGACTGGGAAACCGTTCGCGCCGGACTCGCAACATTCATCAATGACGCGCAGACCGCGCCAGGACGCTTCAACGTTTTTGCCTACCGGGGCGCCACCCTGATTGCGGATTATGGGCATAACCCGGATGCCATTCTGGCCCTGGTGCGCGCCGTCGACCACATGCCGGCGAAGCGCCGGATCGTCGTGATCAGCGGCGCGGGCGACCGGCGCGACATCGATATCCGGCAGCAGACCCAGATCCTGGGCGAGGCTTTCGACGAGGTCATCCTGTACCAGGACCAGTGCCAGCGCGGGCGCGCCGACGGCGAGGTGTTGGCGCTGCTGCGGGAGGGCTTGGCGCAGGCATCGCGTACCAAGGTGGTCGAGGAGATTCGTGGCGAGTTCCTGGCCACCGACACCGCGCTGGCGCATCTCCAGCCGGGGGACCTGTGCCTGATTCTTATCGATCAGGTCGACGAAGCGCTGGCCCACATCGCAAAGCGGATCGCGCAAGGCTGATGGCGCAGGGCGGAAATAAAAAAAGGCGGGATAGCATCCCGCCTTTTTTACGCTGGCGCCTGATTACTTGGCGGCAGGAGCTTCTGCTGCAGGAGCGGCGGCTTCTGCGGCTTTTGCTTTCTTGGCTTTCTTGGCTTTCTTGTGCTTCATGACCTTCTTGGCAGGAGCGGCGGCTTCAGCCTTGGGAGCCTCGGCGGCGGGTGCAGCAGGCGCTTCGGCGGCAACAGCGGAGAAGGTGACAGCAGCGAAAGCGGCAGCGATCAGGGCGGACAAAAGTTTGCTCATGGTGTATTTCCTTATCAATTGGAGTTTAAGTTTGCGCAGCACTTTTTGCAGGTGCTAGGCTTTTAACGCGACCGGTCTGGCGGTGGTTGACAGGTTCGTCCCATTATTTTGCTGCGCTTATTTCTCGCCATGCGCCGGGAAGCAGCCCGTCAAGGTCCCACTCGCCGATGCGGGAGCGGATCAGGCGCAGGGTAGGGAAGCCCACCTTGGCCGTCATGCGCCGTATCTGGCGGTTCTTGCCCTCGTGGATGGTCAGTTCGAGCCAGGCAGTGGGGATTGCCTGACGGAAGCGCACCGGCGGATTGCGCGGCCACAGGCCGGACGGTTCGGGTATGAGATCCGCCTTGGCGGGCCGGGTGATGAAGTCGCCCAGATGTACGCCGCGGCGCAGTTGCTCCAGCGCTTCCGGCGTGGGCTTGCCCTCTACCTGCACCCAGTAGGTCTTGGCCTCTTTGTGACGCGGATGGCTGATTTTGTGCTGCAGGGCGCCATCATCGGTTAAAATCAGCAACCCTTCGCTGTCGGTGTCCAGACGGCCGGCAGCATAAACGCCAGGGATTTGCACATAGTCCTTGAGCGTGGGATGCATGCCGTCGCTGCTGAACTGGCAGATTACGCCATAGGGTTTGTTGAACAGGATGAGCATATTTTCAGGAATGGACAGGATTGACGGGATTATAAGGTCGATTCTTTTGCCTAGTTCCTTCCGCCTATTTTTTTCGATTTAGGAGCAACACATGTATCAGCACATCAAGGTGCCTGCATCGGGCGAAAAGATTCGGGTCAACGACGACTTTTCCCTGAATGTTCCGGCTTGCCCCATTATCCCTTTTATCGAAGGGGACGGCACCGGCGTGGATATCACCCCAGTCATGATGAAGGTGGTGGACGCTGCCGTGGACAAGGCCTATGGCGGCACGCGCAGGATTGCCTGGATGGAGGTCTACGCCGGCGAGAAAGCGACCAGAATCTATGACGCCGACACCTGGCTGCCGGAAGAAACGGTGGCTGCCGTGCGCGAGTATGTGGTGTCGATCAAGGGACCCTTGACTACGCCCGTTTCCGGAGGCATCCGTTCGCTTAACGTGGCCTTGCGCCAGATGCTCGACTTGTATGTCTGCCTGCGCCCGGTGCGTTATTTCCACGGCGTGCCCAGCCCGGTCAAGCACCCGGAACGGGTGGAAATGGTGATTTTCCGCGAGAACACCGAGGACATTTACGCCGGCGTGGAGTGGGAGGCGGGCTCGGCCGAAGTGAAGAAGGTGATCGATTTCTTGCTGCAGGAAATGGGCGTGAAGAAAATCCGTTTCCCTGAAAGCGCTTCCATCGGCATCAAGCCGGTCTCCATCGAAGGCAGCGAGCGCCTGATCCGCCGGGCGATCCAGTACGCCATCGACAACCAGCGCAAGTCGGTCACCCTGGTGCACAAGGGCAACATCATGAAGTTCACCGAGGGGGGCTTCAAGAAATGGGGCTACGAGCTGGCGGCCCGCGAGTTCGGCGCGGAACCGATCGACGGTGGTCCATGGATGAAGCTGCCCAATGGCATTGTCATCAAGGACGTGATCGCCGACGCCTTCCTGCAGCAGATTCTGTTGCGCCCGGAAGATTATGACGTGATCGCCACCCTGAACCTCAACGGCGATTATATTTCCGATGCGCTGGCAGCCGAGGTCGGCGGCATCGGCATCGCTCCTGGAGCCAACCTGTCGGACTCTATCGCGATGTTCGAGGCCACGCACGGCACGGCACCGAAGTATGCCGGCAAGGATTACGTCAATCCCGGCTCGATCATTCTTTCGGCCGAAATGATGCTGCGCCACATGGGCTGGAGCGAAGCGGCGGACCTGATTATCAAGGGCATGAATGGCGCGATTGCCGGCAAGCAGGTAACCTACGACTTTGCCCGCCTGATGGAGGGCTCCACGCAGGTGTCCTGTTCCGCTTTTGGTCAGGCAATGATTCGGGCCATGTAACAGACATGGTCCATGGAAAAATAGTCGCTCTGGCAGATGCGGCGACAAGACTGGCATGGCGACCGGTCTTGTCCGGTAAAACTGTCCACTTGCGTTGCAGGCAAGGCTGCCTTTACAAAACCATGAGCGATCATTGATGCTGGAAGGGAGAGACCTCGCCTGCGTTCGAGGGGAACGCACGCTGTTCAGCCACCTGAATTTTGCGCTCGACGCGGGTGAACTGCTGCTGGTGCAGGGTGCCAATGGCAGCGGCAAGACCAGTTTGCTGCGCATGGTGTGCGGCTTCCTGACACCGGAGTTCGGCGACATCCTGTGGCGCGGAGAGAAAATTGGCAAGGCGCGTGAAAGCTACCATGCCGAGATGACCTATTTCGGGCATGCGCCGGCGGTCAAGGAAGACCTGACTGCCACCGAAAACCTTGATTTCGCCTGCCGGCTTGCGGGTATCCCGGTGGATAGCCAGGCAGTCAAAGGCGCGCTTGGTCACCTCGGGCTGGGACATTGCCTGCATCTGCCCGCGAGGTCCCTGTCACAAGGGCAGCGCAGGCGCGTTGCGCTTTCCCGGTTATTGCTGACCAGGGCCAGGCTGTGGGTCCTGGATGAGCCATTGACGGCGCTCGACCAGGCCGCGCTGCAACTGGTGCAATCCCTGCTCGGCGAGCATCTGCAGGCGGGGGGCATGGCTTTGATGACCACGCATCAAGCGGTCATGATTCCTGGTGTCGAGCCCAGGCTTTTGCCGTTGAAGGCATGAATATGCTGCAAATCGTCAACGTGGTGTTGCGCCGCGAACTCATCCTGGCCATGCGGCGACGCGGGGATGTGCTTACCGTGCTGTTCTTTTTTGTCATCGTTGCCAGCCTGTTTCCGCTCGGCGTCGGGCCGGACCCGAAATTGCTGCGCCTGATGGGCGGCGGGGTGGTTTGGGTGTCGGCCCTGCTGGCGGCCATGCTTTCCCTGGGGCGGCTGTTTGCCAGCGATTACGCTGACGGCACGCTGGAGCAGTTGATTTTGACCCCCACGCCTCCAGTTGTGTGGATAACCGGCAAGATCCTGGCGCATTGGCTGGTGAGCGGGGTGCCCCTGATTCTCGTGGCGCCGATACTGGGCGTGCAGTTCGGCCTGTCCGGCGAGGCGCTGCTTGTCCTGGTCGTTTCCTTGCTGCTCGGAACGCCGGTGCTGTCCCTGATCGGCGCGATTGGGGCCGCCCTGACGCTGGGGCTGCGCGGCGGTGGCGTTTTGGTGTCGCTGCTGGTGCTTCCGCTATATATTCCAGTGCTGATCTTTGGCGCTGGCGCGGTTGATGGCGCGATGTCGGGATTGGGCGCGGAAGCTCACTTGTCCCTCTTGGGCAGCATCCTGATTTTGGCCTTTATTTTGACGCCATGGGCGGTATCGGCGGCATTGCGGATTTCGATCGAATGATGAACGGATTTAACTGGTACAAATATGCTTCCCCGGCCACCTTCTATACCCTTGCCGGCCGCCTGATCCCATGGTTTTACGGCGCGGCGGCCGTGCTGTGCGCGGCCGGCCTGTACATCGCTTTTTTTCTTGCGCCCACTGACTTTCAGCAGAGCGAGGCGTATCGCATCATTTTTATCCACGTGCCTGCCGCCTGGATGTCGATGTTCATCTATATTGTCATGGCGGCCTGGGCGGCGATCGGGCTGGCCTTCAATACGCGGCTCTCGTTCATGATGGCGAGCGCATTGGCGCCCACCGGCGCCATGCTGACGTTCGTTTCGCTGTGGACGGGGGCATTGTGGGGCAAGCCGACCTGGGGCGCCTGGTGGGTATGGGATGCGCGCCTGACTTCCGAGCTGATCCTGTTTTTTCTCTATCTCGGCTTCATGGCGCTGCAGGCCGCGATTGACGACCCCCGCCGGGCTGACCGGGCCGGCGCATTGATAGCCCTGGTTGGGGTGGTCAATGTGCCGATCATCTATTTTTCTGTCAAATGGTGGAACACTTTGCATCAGGGCGCGTCTATCAGCATGACGAAGGCGCCGAGCATGGCCGCGATCATGCTGGAAGGGATGCTGGTCATGGCGCTGGCGGCCTGGATGTATGCTATCGCCGCGGCGCTGTCGCGGGTGCGCAGCATCATCCTGGAGCGTGAACGCAATAGCCAGTGGGTGGCGCAAATGATGGAGGCCGAAGCGTGAGCTGGAATAGCTGGACGGAATTTTTTCACATGGGCGGCTACGCCTTCTATGTATGGGGCTCTTATGCGGTCACCGCCGTTCTGATCGCGGGGGAAATACTGTTGTTGCGCACGCATCGTCGCAAGGCGCTGGAGCTGGTGCGCCGCACGGTGAAATATGGCAAGGTGGGAAACAATGAAGAAACGGCATAGAAACCTGTTGCTGATCGCCGTGGTGGTGGTGGCGCTGGGCGCGATTGCCGCGCTGGTGCTCAACGCTTTTCGCAGCAATCTGGTGTTTTTCTTTACGCCCACCCAGGTCGTCAAGGGTGAGGCGCCGCGCGAACGCACCTTCCGCGTCGGCGGGCTGGTCGAGAAGGGCAGCTTGTCCCGCGAGGCGGACGGCGTAACGGCGCACTTTCGCGTTACCGATACAGCGCAAACGATC
Organism: Sulfuricella sp.; assembly: GCA_028714955.1. Lineage (GTDB taxonomy): Bacteria > Pseudomonadota > Gammaproteobacteria > Burkholderiales > Sulfuricellaceae > Sulfurimicrobium. The sequence continues at coordinate 4,970 of JAQTLK010000031.1, read as the reverse complement.
CCGGTGACGTACAAAGGTCTTCTTCCCGACCTCTTCAAGGAAGGGAAAGGCGTCGTGGCGGAGGGCCGCCTGAGCGGCAACGGCGAATTCGTGGCCGACCAGGTGCTCGCCAAACACGACGAGAACTACATGCCGCCCGAAGCCGCCAGCGCCCTGGAACAGGCGCAAAAAGCCCAGAAAACGCTCGTCTCGCCCGAAGGAAAACAATGATTCCAGAACTTGGTAATTTTGCCTTGATCGTTGCGCTGCTGATGGCGCTGACCCAGAGCATCCTCCCGCTGGCAGGGGCCGCGCGCAACATCCCGTCGTGGATGTCTGTCGCCCGGCCGGCGGCACGCGCCCAGTCGCTGTTTGTGGCGATCGCCTTCGCCTGTCTTGCCTATTCATTCCTGAGCAACGATTTTTCGGTCATCAATGTGACTCAGCACTCCTATTCCAGGCTGCCAGCGGTCTACCGCTTCACGGCCACCTGGGGTTCGCATGAAGGCTCGCTGCTGCTATGGACGCTGATTCTCGGTCTGTGGACATTCGCGGTGACCCTGTTCAGCCGGCATCTGCCCGATGACATGGTGGCGCGCGTGATCGGGGTGATGGGTCTGGTCAGTTGCGGCCTGCTGCTGTTCATGCTGCTGACCTCCAATCCTTTCCTGCGCATGCCGATGGCCCCGGACGGTTCCGACCTGAATCCCTTGCTGCAGGATCCGGGCATGGTGATTCATCCGCCTATCCTGTACATGGGCTATGTCGGGTTTTCCGTGGCGTTCGCTTTCGCCCTTGCCGCACTGATTTCCGGCAAGCTGGATGCCAGTTGGGCGCGCTGGTCGCGCCCGTGGACGACCGCGGCCTGGTCATTCCTGACCCTGGGCATCATGATGGGCAGCTGGTGGGCCTATTACGAGCTTGGATGGGGCGGCTGGTGGTTCTGGGATCCGACCGAGAACGCTTCGTTGATGCCCTGGCTGGTCGGAACGGCACTGATCCATTCCCTGGCGGTGACCGAGAAGCGCGGCAGCTTCAAGGCCTGGACGGTGCTGCTCGCCATCGCGGCCTTTTCGCTGAGTCTGCTCGGCACCTTCCTGGTGCGCTCGGGCGTGCTGTCGTCGGTGCATTCCTTTGCCAGCGATCCGGCGCGCGGGCTGTTCATTCTCGCCTTCCTCGCCGTGGTGATCGGCGGCTCGTTGCTGCTGTTCGCCTTCCGCGCCAACCAGGTCGGACTGGGGGGGCGCTTTGCGCTGGTGTCGCGCGAATCCTTTCTGATGGCCAACAACATCCTGCTCCTGACCGCCTGCGGCTCGGTTCTGCTGGGTACGCTTTATCCGCTCTTCATTGATGCGCTTGGCCTGGGCAAGATCTCCGTCGGCCCGCCTTACTTCAATTCCGTGTTCGTTCCACTGGTGCTGCCCCTGCTTTTCCTGGTCGGCGTCGGCCCCCTGGCACGCTGGAAGCAGGCCAGCGTCCCCGATCTCGTTTCCCGCCTGAAATGGGGGTTTGCGGCGAGTGTCGTGGTCGCGCTGCTGTTGCCGTTCACCATGGGGGCGTGGAAACCGATGGTGGCCGTAGGCTACCTGTCGGCCCTGTGGATCGTCGTTGGCGTAGCCATCAACGTGCAAAGCCGCTTGCGTAGCGGCGCAGGCTGGTCGGCAAATTTCTACGGCATGAACCTGGCGCACCTCGGCGTCGCGGTTACCGTCATCGGCATCACCATGGTGTCGGCTTATGAAAGCGAGCGGAACGTGCGCATGATTGTGGGCGATACCATTACGCTGCAGGGTTATACATTCCGCTTCAATGGCGTGAAGCACATAGACGGCCCCAATTACACCGCCGAGCGCGGCGCTCTGGAAGTGACGCGAAACGGCAATCCCGTCACAATCCTGTATCCTGAAAAACGCACTTATCTTGCGTCAGGCATGCCTTTTTCGGATTCGGCGATCAACTATGGCTTCACGCGCGATCTTTACACCGCGCTTGGGGAACCCCTCGATGGCGGCGCCTGGAGCGTGCGCCTGTTCCACAAGCCGTTCGTGGTATGGATATGGATTGGCGCCGTGCTGATGGCGCTGGGCGGCGTTCTGGCGATTAGCGACCGGCGCTACCGCGCGGCGTTGCGCAAGCAGGGGAGGGCCGTGGCGTGAAGCGTTTTCTGATTCCCCTGGGTATTTTTATCGTGCTGGTAGGTTTCCTCGCCGTCGGTCTCAAACTTGATCCGCGCGAAGTTCCTTCCCCCCTGATCGGCAAGTCAGCGCCTGATTTCAATCTTCCCCTGCTGTCCGACCCGGCCAGGCATTTGAGCCCTGCGGACCTGCGCGGCAAGGTCTGGCTGTTCAATGTATGGGCCTCATGGTGCACGTCATGCCGACAGGAACATGAGACCTTGCTCGAAATATCAAGACAGGGCAATTTGCCCATCTACGGCATGGATTACAAGGACCAGCCGGCAGATGCGCTGGCCGTGCTGGGCAGCATGGGCAATCCCTATGTGGAAACCGTCGTGGATCTCGATGGGCGCGTGGGCATCAACTATGGAGTTTATGGCGTCCCAGAATCCTACCTCATCGATAAAAACGGCATCATCCGCTTCAAGTTCACGGGGCCGCTGAGCCGCGAGGGATTTGACAAGAAAATTCTCCCACTGGTGAAGGAGCTGCAGAAATGAGACGGTGGACAACATTCTTGCTCGTGCTCTGGCTGCCGCTTTCAGCCATGGCTGGCGAGGCCAGGCCTGTCGCCGAAGATCCAGTGCTGGAGCAGCGCATGATCGCCCTGTCCGAAGACTTGCGCTGCCTGGTGTGCCAGAACGAATCGCTGGCAGGGTCTCGCGCCGATCTGGCCCAGGATTTGCGCCAGGAAATACGCGAACAGATGCGTGCCGGGAAAAGCGATCAGGAAGTGATTGCCTATCTCACGCAACGCTATGGGGATTTCGTCCTTTACAAACCGCCGCTCAAACCGCTGACCTGGCTGTTGTGGTTTGGCCCCTTCGTGCTGCTGATCGGCGCGGCAGGCGGACTTTATGCTTACCTCAAACGCCGCACGAGCCGTCTTGCCGACGACTCCTTGTCCGAAGAAGAGAAAAAACGCGTGACGGATCTTCTCGCCAACAACGGGAATAAATAATGACCAATTTCTGGACCATTTCGCTGTTCTGGATTTTCTTTCTGGCTTTCATCGTCGTGGCGCTGGCATTTGTTTTGCCGCCATTGCTGCGCCGCAATGTCAGCATGGCGAAGGTAGATCGCAAGGAGCTCAACATCGCCATCTATCGGGATCAACTGGCCGAGTTGAAATCCGACCTCGATAACGGTGAACTGGACGCATCGCAATATGAGGATGCCCGGCGCGAAATCGAAAAGCGGCTGAGCGAGGATGTGCCGACTGAAGCCAGCCCCGCTGCATCCGCTCGATCGGTTCGTTGGCCAGGATTTGTGCTGGCCGGCGCGATCCCGGTGCTCGCGGTTGCCTTGTATGCTTATCTGGGCAATCCGAATGCGCTGCTGGCATCAAGTGCCGTCGCTGAGCCGGAAATGCAGCAGGGCCAGCACGAAGTGGCTCCCATGATTGCTTCATTGGAAGCCAGGCTGAAGAAAAACCCTGATGACGCCGCCGGGTGGTATATGCTCGCGCGCAGCTATGGCGCGCTCGGACGTTACGCCGACGCCGCGGCGGCCTTTTCCAGAATTGCCGACCTGGTTCCGGATAATCCTGACGTTCTGGCGGATTACGCGGATGCGCTCGCCATGGCGCAGGGGGGGAGTTTGCAGGGCAGGCCGCTTGAACTTGTCAAGCGTGCATTGAAGCTCGACGCGCAAAATGAGAAAGCGCTGAATCTGGCTGGAACCGCAGCCTACCAGGAAAAGGATTTTGCCCAAGCGGCGGAATACTGGCGGCGATTGCTGAAAATCATTCCGCCTGACACCGATGTCTCCAGAGAGGTTGCCGCAGCGATAGCCGATGCCGAGAAAGCCGCCGGTGGCGTTCCTCCTCTGGATAATCTGTCAGGTTTCGATGGCAAGAACAGTAATGAAGAAAAATCCGGCCAGACCCCGCCAGCGCCCGCGGCGAGCATTTCCGGCACCGTGTCAATCAGCAAGGATCTGGCTGCAAAAGTCGATCCTGGCGATACGGTGTTCATTTTTGCGCAACTGCCGCAAGGCCCGAAAATGCCCCTGGCCGGTTTGAAGATTAACGTCAGACAGCTTCCCTATCACTTCACGCTGGACGATTCCACGGTGATGTCTCCCGACAGCAAGCTTTCGGATCATCCAGAAGTGACGATCAGCGCGCGTGTTTCCAGGTCAGGTCAGCCAATGGCGCAGAGCGGCGATTTGCAGGGAAAGACAGGTACGGTCAGGCTGGGGCAGAAAGACGTGATGGTTACGATCAATTCACAAGTGCCCTGACCGCAAGGATGCAGATGGCCCCTGCCCGCGCGCCTCTGATGGGGCACGCCTGCGGCCGCCATCAGTCTCCCAGGTGGTGCGTCTCTTCCCCCGGCAACCCCGTATCGGGGTCAATCCAGTCGGCAATGCCGAGTTCCGCTTCCGCTTCTTCGATCGTTTCGCCCGGCCCGTAGTCAGAATCGTCGTTGTATTCCATGTCCTGAATGGCGTCGAGCAGGGTGGGGAAGGGACCATACATCTCGTCGCTGGTCTTGTCCTGCCAGAAGAACCCATCCGGACGTTCGATGACGCGGGTTCGGTCGTATTCGGGGGGGGCGGGGATGCGCTTGGCCATGTTGATACCTCCTCTTTGTGGAACCTGTCCTGAAAGAAATTATAGTCCCAAATGTGCGGCTGCGTACTAGCAGTATTTGGGTTAAACTGATCCACCCTGTAGTTGTCTCTGCTGCTTGTGAAGGACGAGGATTCGGCTCGCGCAGCGAGGCCTCGTCGCCCTTCTCGCCGGATTGAGCGGCTTTGCTGCCAATCCCGCCGGCGCAAAGGCCGCCTATTGGATATCCGGGTTGAATC
>JAQTLK010000030.1 GCA_028714955.1 Sulfuricella sp. | reverse complement strand
GCTGAAGTGGCGCTGCTCGAGGAGTTGGCCAAGGACATCAGCCATGCGCTGGAAGTGGCCGGGATCGATGCGGAGCAGGAAAAGGCCCGCGAACAGTTGCGCCTGTCGGCCAGCGTATTCGAGAACAGCAGCGAAGGCGTGGTGATGACCGATGCGGCGCAGCGCATCCTGATGGTCAACCGCGCCTTCAGCGAACTGACCGGATACACGGCGGAGGAAGTGCTGGGCCAGACGCCCGCCATGCTGAAATCCGGCCGCCACGAGCGCGACTACTACGCCGCCATGTGGAGCAGCCTGCACGAAACCGGCCGCTGGCAGGGCGAAATCTGGAACCGGCGCAAGAACGGCGAAGCGATACCCGAATGGCTCTCCATTGCCGCCGTCAAGGATGACCTGGGCCAGGTCACGCACTACGTGGGCGTGTTCACCGACATCTCCCAGATCAAGGAATCGGAAGCCCGGCTCGACTACCTCGCGCGGCACGACTCCCTCACCGGCCTGCCCAACCGCCTCATGCTCGCCACCCGGATCGAACACGCCCTCGACCACGCGCGCCGCACCGGAAAACAGCTCGCCCTGCTGCTGCTCGATTTCGACCGCTTCAAGGACATCAACGACAGCTTCGGCCACGCCATGGGCGACGAACTGCTGCAACAGGCGGCGGCCCGCCTGAGCGCGCGGCTGCGCAATGCCGACACCATCAGCCGCCTGGGCGGCGACGAATTCACCGTGCTGCTGGAAGACATCGCACACCCGCTCGACGCCGCCCAGGTAGCGGACGACCTCATCGCCGCCATGAACGAACCCTTCACGCTCTCCAACGGCATGGAAGTCAGGGTCGGCACCAGCATTGGCATCGCGCTCTACCCCGACCACGGCGGCACCGAACAGGAACTCCTGCAACAGGCCGATGCCGCCCTATACCAGGCCAAGGCGCAAGGGCGCGGCCGCTTCAAGTATTTCAGCGAAGACCTCACCCGCGACGCGCGCGAGCGCATCGCGCTGGAAGCCCGCCTGCGCCGCGCCATCGCGCAAAACGAACTGCGCGTCTATTACCAGCCCCAGGTCGACATCCAGAGCGGCCGCATCACCGGCGCCGAAGCGCTGGTGCGCTGGCAACACCCGGAAGAAGGGCTGATCCCGCCCGGCCGCTTCATCCCCCTGGCCGAAGAAACCGGCCTGATCGACGCCATCGGCGCCTGGGTGCTCAGGGAAACCTGCCGCCAGGGCAAAGCGTGGCAGGACGCCGGCCTGGCGCCGCTGACCCTGGCGGTCAACGTCTCGCCCCACCAGGTACGTCACGGCGACCTCGCCGCATTGACCGCCCTCGTTCTCGCCGAAACGGACTTCCCGGCCGAATGGCTGGAGCTGGAACTGACCGAATCCGCCCTGATGGAGCGGGAAGGCGAAGCGGTCGAAATCCTGCAGCGCATTCGCGCCCTGGGCGTGCGCCTCGCGCTCGACGATTTCGGCACCGGCTATTCCTCGCTGGCCTACCTCAAGCGCTTCCCGCTCGACGTGCTGAAAATCGACAAGCGCTTCGTCGACGACATCCCGCACGCGCGCGACGACATGGAAATCGCCGCCACCATCGTCGCCATGGGCCACACCCTGCGCTTCAAGGTGCTGGCCGAGGGCGTGGAGACGGAACAGCAGCTCGCCTTCCTCACGGACCAGGGCTGCGATTTCTACCAGGGCTACCTCAAGAGCCCGCCAGTGCCGGCGGAGGATTTCGTGAAATGGCTTGAACCCATTTCTTCGAACTGAATCATGCGCCGAAAGTCTGTAGGGGCGAATTCACTTGACCTCGGGTGATTTGGCCGGGTGAAAGCAGCCCCTACGCGTGCTGAAAGTTAATCCGGGTTAATTTGTATCCGCCGCGCCGGCCGCGCCAAGTGCGGTTTGCAGCGCCTGTTCCAGCCGCTCCGGGCTGATCGGGCCGCGCCGGGTGGCGACGATGTTCCCGCGCGAATCCAGCACCAGGGTGTAGGGGAGGCCGGCCACGTTATTGCCAAGCGCCTGCATCAGTTCGATGCCCTTTTCCTTGCCGGTCGCCAGCGGGAAGTCGATCCCGTGCGCACGGGCGAATTCCTTCACCAGGTCCGTGCCGTCCTCGACCGCGATGCCGATGAATTCGACGCCCCTGTCTTGAAATTTTGCGTGGGCCGCCACCAGGTCGGGTATCTCCTTGCGGCAGGGCGGACACCAGGTCGCCCAGAAATTCACCACCGTCACCTTGCCGCGAAACTGCTCCAGCTTGACTGGCCGGCCATCCACGCCGTCAAAGGCAGCCGCATAAAGCGGTGCGGAAGACGGCATGGCTTCGGCTGCGACGCTCAAGGGCGACAGCAGCAGCGCCAGCATGAAGATCAAATACTTGCTCATGAATTAACTCCCGGGGTCGACAGAAATCTCGGATGCGGGATTGTTGCCGCATCTCTGGATTGGAGGGCAGTTTAGCGGTTTTGTTTCGGTTTTTCTCTTGACTTACGTCAAGGACAGCAGCGATCTTGCGCTTGCATAATGCTGTGACAAAATGTCGCATGTGCGTTACAGTGCGTAGCGCACCGGATGAATTGTAGTTCAACTTTGAGAAGAAGGGAGTTTGTGATGAAGACATTCAATAAGCGAACAACCTCGTTGCTCGTTGCGGCAACGTTGGGAATAGGCGCGGCAGGAAGCACCTGGGCCGCTGAATCACTGCAGGACGTGATGAAGCGCCGTGGGTTGACGCAAGAGAATCTGCTGGCGGCAGCCAAGACCTACGTGCCGACCGGCGGCCGGGATGAATTCACGGCTTTCAGTTCCGGCGGCCAGAGCGGCCAGATCATCGTGTATGGCATTCCCTCCATGCGCATTCTCAAATACATCGGCGTGTTCACGCCGGAACCCTGGCAGGGCTACGGCTTCGACGAGGAGTCGAAGAAAGTGCTGCGCGAAGGCAACATCGACGGCAAGGAAATCAACTGGGGCGACACCCACCACCCGGCGCTTTCCGAAACCAACGGCGATTATGATGGCCAGTTCCTGTTCATCAACGACAAGGCCAACCCGCGCATCGCCGTGCTCGACCTGCGCGACTTCGAAACCAAGCAGATCGTCGTCAACCCGCTGTTCAAGTCGGAACACGGCGGCGCTTTCGTCACCCCCAATACCGAATACGTGATCGAGGCCACGCAGTATCCCGCGCCGTATACCAAGAAGTTCGTTCCGCTCGAGCGCTTCAACGAAGAGTACCGCGGCGGCATCACCTACTGGAAATTCGACCGCAAGGCCGGCAAGATCGATCCCAAGCAGTCGTTCACCATCGAACTGCCGCCTTATAGCCAGGACTTGTCCGATGCCGGCAAGCTGGTTTCCGATGGCTGGTCCTTCACCAACTCCTTCTGTACCGAGCGTTACGTGGGCGGCATCGAAAAGGGCCGGCCTCCGTATGAAGCCGGTTGCTCCGCCAAGGACACCGACTACCTGCATGTGATCAACTGGAAGAAAGCCGCCGAACTGGTCAAGCAGGGCAAGGCCAAGAAGATCAACGGCATGGATGTGCTGTCAATGGATACCGCCGTCAAGGAAGGCATCCTGTTCCTGATCCCCGAGCCGAAAAGCCCGCACGGCGTGGACGTGACCCCGGATGGCAAGTTCATCATCGTGAATGGCAAGCTCGATACGCACAACTCGGTCTATGATTTCAGCAAGATCATGGCGCAAATCAAGGCCGGCAAGTTCGAGAGCAAAGATCCCTACGGCATCCCCGTGCTGAGCATGAAGGACACGTTGCATACGCAAGTGCAGCTTGGCCTCGGGCCGCTGCATACGCAGTATGATTCCAAGCCCTGCATCGCCTACACTTCGCTGTATGTGGACTCGCAGGTGGTGAAGTGGGACTATTGCGCAGGCAAGGTGCTGGACAAGATCAACATCCACTACAACGTTGGCCACCTGATGACCATGGAAGGCGACACGGTGCACCCGAAGGGCCATTACCTGGTGTCGTTGAACAAGCTGGCCATCGACCGCTTCAATCCTGTCGGCCCGCTGCATCCGCAGAACCACCAGTTGATCGATATCAGCGGCGACAAGATGGAACTGCTGTATGACATGCCGGTGCCGCTGGGCGAACCGCACTACGTCGTGGCCATCAAGTCCACTTCGCTCAAGCCCGGCATCCGCTACAAGGTGGGCACCGACAGCCGTACTGACGAGCCTTCTGCCGGCGCGGCAAGAGCGGGCGAGGAAAGGGTGGTGCGCAAGGGCAAGACGGTCGAAGTGTTCGGTACGGAGATCCGCTCGCACATCACGCCGGAGACCATCGAAGCGGAAGTGGGCGACGAAGTCACCATCCACCTGACCAACCTGGAGCGCGCCGAAGACGAAACGCACGGCTTTGCGGTGGACACCTACAACGTCCATGCCTCGGTCGAGCCGGGCAAGACCGTCACGGTGAAGTTCAAGGCGGACAAGGAAGGCGTGTTCCCATACTACTGCACCGAGTTCTGCTCCGCATTGCACCTGGAAATGCAAGGCTACCTGCTGGTCAAGCCCAAGGGCTACAAGGAAGTCAAGACTGCTGAAGCAAAAGCCGTTTACACCAAGGCTGATTACGACAAGCAAGTCAAGAGCTGCGTGGATACCCAGGCCGTGATCGACAGCGTGGTGGGCTACATCACCAGCACCAACTACAAGGACTTCCCGCCGGTAGTCGCGCTGGTCGACGATGCAACCGACCAGCTCAACCGGGCCAAGGAAGCCAAGGCCAAGTCGGAAGATGCCGCCAAGAAGAGCGACTGGCAGAATGCGACCCTGTGGGCCGGCCAATGGTGGCAATATCAGGTCAAGGCTGCTGACATCGGCCTGCGTGCCAAGACCTACCTGGAAGAGCATGGCGCCAAGAAAGTTGGCAAGTAAGCCGTCCTGAACCAGTTGGCAAGACCAGATACGGGGGGCGTAACGTCCCCCGTATTTTTTCCGACAGCAAAAACCGTTCCGCTGGAATGGCCATTAAATATAAACATAACGGGGATGTCGCAATGCTTGCATAATGTTGATGCGCGTCAACCTTATCGCGTAGAATGCGCTTGCCGTAAAAACCAACCAGGAGAGTTCAATCATGAAATTAGTACCGATAGTGCTGTTTGCCGCCGTATCCGCCGCGATGCTGAGCGGCCAGGCCAATGCCGGCGATGGCGCGAAGCTGTTTGCTGAAAAGACATGCACGGCGTGCCATGGCAAGGATGGCAAGACACCCTTGATGCCGGAATATCCCAAGATCGCGGGCCAGAACGAGGCCTATATCGTGAAGCAGATGTCCGACATCAAGAGCGGCGCGCGCGCCAACGGCAACAGCGCGGCCATGAAAGGCGTGATGGTGCTGGTGAGCGAGGCGGAAATCAAGGACATCGCGGCTTACGTATCCAAGCTCAAGCCCTGAGGACTGTTTTTTGTCATCGTTGATTTAAGTCAATGCTGCCGGCTGCCGCGGCGATTACAATCGCTCCACCATCAGCATTACTCAAAGAGGAAAGTGAAATGAAAAAACGTTTAGCAATCGCAATGGCGCTGGTCTTTGCCCCGGTTTCCGTGGCCCTGGCCGACAACCCGAACGTGGCGACAAAAAAAGCCGGCATCGAGGCCAAGGGCTATGTGTGGAACGATCAGTCCGGCGGCGAGAAAATCGAGGCGCTGCATAAGACAGGCGATGTCAAGAACGGAAAGGAAGCCTATGAAGTTTGCAGCGCCTGCCACCTGCCTTCCGGCGCGGGCCGGCCGGATGGCACCTTCCCGCAACTGGCGGGGCAGCACGCCACCGTGATCATCAAGCAGATCGCCGACATTCGCGAGGGTCTGCGCGACAACCCCACCATGTACCCGTTTGCCAAGACGCTGAGCGATGCCCAGGAACTGGCCGATGTGGCGGCTTACATCCAGACGCTGTGCATTCCACCCGATCACGGCAAGGGTTCGGGCGACGCGGCGCTGCTGGCCAAGGGCAAGGAACTCTACGTGAAGGAATGCACCACTTGTCACGGCAAGAATGGCGAGGGCGATGCCAAGAAATTCTACCCGGTTCTGGCAGGCCAGCATTACAAGTACCTGTTGCGCCAGGTGACCGACATTCGTGATGGCAAGCGCCGCAACGCCAATCCGGACATGGTCAAGATCGTGAAGAAGTATTCCAACGCCGATCTGGATGCCGTGGTCGAATACATGTCCAGTCTCTCGATGCCGGGCCACATGTGCAAGGCAGGACCTGCCAAGCATTGATGCCGCTTTCGCCACGGGGGAACGATGTTCTTCCGTGGCGGTCCCAGAAACAGGATTTGCAGCACAAAAAGCAGAGAAGGAATGGCGGAGCCCGTTTCCGCCAATTCACTTCCAGATATGGCGGGGGACGCGAGTAACGTTTAATGCCTGACGAGAGCGCTAAAAAATGAGCAATACGCAAAAACAGATGATGACGATAAGGGTGCTGACCCTTATTGCAATAGTACTGATGGTGGCCGCCTATTTCAGCCCGATCTGGTGGGTTTCATTGACGGCGCCCAACTATCCCAAGGATGCCTTTCCCGATGGCATTCGCATCCATTTCCACTTCAACGGCGTGTTCAACGGCTGCAAGACGGCCATTGTAAAGACCGGGCGGCAGGCCGAACTGATGCAGTCCGACCTGGGCGATGACCTGGCGGCGCGCAACAATCCGGCCATTGACCTGAAAAAGCAGGAAGTAGGGCTGAATTGCGTGGACGAGATGAACACCATCAACCACTATGTGGGCATGTATCCGATCGATACCGGCTCCCCCGTGGAACTGCGCCTCTCCAAGTTCATCTTCGCCTTCATGGCGGTCATGATGCTGGCCTTCATGGCGACGCAGCGCAAGCGGCAACTGCTGATTCTCGGCGTGGGCTTCGCCGCGGTGGCCGTGTGGATGGTGACGGACCAGCTCGTGATGGGGCAGCTTGAAGCTTTCGCGGCGCATTACCACCAGGAAGCGGCCAAGTTCTTCAACCAGCCGGAAGTGCTGGACGTGTGGGTGGCCAATCTCAAGTTTGCCACCAAGATGGCCATTGCCGGCCTGATCGTCGCCATGGGCATCGTCATGCTGGGAGTATGGAAGGTCCGTCATTTCTCCCTGGTCCTGATCCTGGTCCCGGCTTTGCTGCCCGTTTTCTTCGTGCTCGATTATGCCGGCTGGCTGTGGTTCTTTGGGCATCATCTCAATTCCTGGGGCGCCTTCACGGTCAAGCCTTTCATGCCGACCGTGTTCGGCGAGGGCAAGGTGGCGCAGTTCAGCACCTATTCCTACCCCTATTATGGCTACGCCATGTTGCTCGGCGTCAGCGCTGCCGCCATAGTGGCGCTGCTGATCCGCCGCAAGCTGATGCGCGGAAATCCTGACGTCAACTAGTTATGGCCGGACGGACAAGGCGCATGAGCCGAGTCTGTCCGTCCTGCCAGTCGAATGGTGTGCCTTCTCACGATGCTGGCCCCTGGTTTCTGGGGTCCATGGATTTCCCGGCAATGAAATTGTGGCAAATATTGATACTGCTGATGACCGCGACCGCGGCTGTCGCACGGCCTCTCGCCGAAACCCAGGTCGGCGACTTGGGCGCGGATGATACGTCGACGCACGCCGCCAGCGGGGCGGAGAAGCTTGGCGCAGGCGCGGACTTCAGCAATGCGCCGCGCGTCGATGTGGACAAGCCGGTAACGCTGGTGCCGCTTTACCTGCGCGACAAGCGCATTCATGGCCTCACGCCATTCCAGTCCCTGGTGGATGCCGCGCCGGTGGGCTCCACGCTGCGCCCCAAGCCCGGTATCTATGCCGGGCCGGTGCTTCTGACCAAGCCGCTGATCATCGAAGGCGGCGGCAAGGTCACCATCGACGGTGGCGACAAGGGTACGGTATTCGTAATCAAGACCAGCGGCGCCACGGTGCGCGGGCTGCATCTCACCGGCTCCGGGCCGTCGCACGACACGGACGATGCCTGCCTCAATGTGCGCGGCCACCGCAACCTGATCGAAAACAATGTCATCGACAATTGCCTGTTCGGCATCGACCTCAAGCAGTCCAACCGCAATATCGTGCGCGGCAACAGTATCCGCTCCAAGCCTTTCGACATGGGCGTGCGCGGCGATGGCATCCGTCTCTGGTACAGCATGGAAAACCGCATCGAGAACAACCGGGTGGTGGATTCGCGCGACAATGTGGCGTGGTATTCGAACGGCAACCTTTTTTACCATAATTATGGCACGCGCAGCCGTTACTCCCTGCATTTCATGTTCGCCAACAACAATGTCGTCGACAGCAACGAGTTTTACGACAATGCGGTTGGTATCTATCTGATGTACAACCATAATACCGTGGTGCGCAACAACGTGGTTTCGCACTCCAACGGGCCCACCGGCATGGGCCTCGGCTTCAAGGAGGCAAGCGAAACCGTGGTCGAGGGAAACGAGATTATTTACTGCTCGCAAGGCATGGTGGCGGATTTGTCGCCGTTCCAGCCTGACACCAAAATAATCATGAAAAACAACCGCATTGCCTACAACGGCATCGCCATTGCGTTCAACAGCGAACTGACCGGCTGGGTGGTGCATGGCAATTCCTTTGTGGGCAATATCTCGAATCTTTCCGTGGGCGGCGCAGGATCGGGGCAGAGCAACGATTGGCGCGGCAATTTCTGGGACGATTACGAAGGCTTCGACCGCAACAACGATGGCCGCGGCGACACGGCCTACGATCTTTATGCCTATGCCGACACCATCTGGATGGAAATTCCCCAGGCACGTTTTTTCAAGGTGGCCCCGGCGCTGGAAGTGCTGGATTTTCTCGAACGCCTGGCGCCTTTTTCCCGTCCAACCCTGTTGTTGCGGGACGAAAACCCCTTGTTTAATGACCCCTGGAAAAGGGGCAAGAAAGCGAGAATATGAACCATGAGCGATGACAAACCAAAGGCAGGCAATCCCTTAGTCAACAGGCGCAAGCTCGAAGCGCGACGTAAATTTTTACGTTCCATCGTTCTGGGCGCGGCGGTTATGGGCATTTCCTCGGTGGGCTACATCCCGGTGGCCCGTGCCTGGAATGTGCGCATGCGGCCGCCGGGCGCGCTGGAAGAGCCGGATTTCCTTTCTTCCTGCATCAAATGCGGCCAGTGCGTGCAGGTCTGCCCGGTGCAGGCCATCAAGCTCGATGATATCGAGCAGGGCTACGGCGTCGGCGTGCCTTATATCGACTCACGCACCCAGGCTTGCGATTTTTCCTGTGACGCCGTGCAATGCATCCTGGCTTGTCCCACGGGCGCGCTGGTTTACCACAAACCCGCCTTCATGCCCTCGCGCAGCGAGATGAGGTTGCCAGCCCCGCCCATCCTTCTCGCCAAGGAAAAGAGTCCGGAACCTACCCTCAACCTGAAGGAGCGCAGCGGTCTGGCCGTCCTGCTGCGCCCTGAGAAATGCCTTGCGCGTCAGGGCAAGGGCTTCAAGGGGATGGCGCGAGGGCCGTCGTTCAAGGGAAAGATGCGATTCATGGAAGTGGATCGCTGGAAACCCATTCCGCTGCGCGATCATCCGTTTGAACTGGAACTGTGCGACCTGTGCGTGCGCACCTGCCCGATCAAGGGAGCGATCTCCATGGAAAGCGTGGTCGAGAACGGCGTCACGATCAAAACGCCGGTGGTGCACGAGGCCTGTCTCGGTTGCGGCGTGTGCGAAATGGTATGCCCGCCCGATCTGCCGGCTATCGTGGTGGAAGCGCGTAAAGGCTGGAGCGTCTGATGAACAAATATCTTGAATCGGTGCGGGTGATGCTGGGCGGCGATCCGCGCAAAGCCGAACCCGCCGAATACACCGAAGAAGCCAAGGTCATCCACTTCTACAAGAAAAACCAGAAGGAGGATTTCGAGGCGCTCAAGCTGGAGGCGCGCGAGCACCAGAAGAAAAGATACTGGCTCAAGCGGCGCTGGATCGTGCTGCTTTCGATCAACCTGCTGTTCACGGTATCCTTCTGGTTCGATGTCCAGATACTGGAAGGCGCGCTGACCGCCTCGCGCCTGCTGGGCTTCCACCTGATCGACCTGAATTCCGCCTTGCAGGTGATGCTGGCGCACAAGCACATCATCGTCAACCTGTTCATCGGCACCGGCACGGTCTTCGTTTTGTGGCTGCTGCTGGGCGGACGCACCTTCTGCTCCTGGGTCTGTCCCTACCATTTCCTGGCGGAAAACGCTGAGCGCCTGCACGTCTATCTGGTGGAAAAAAAGAAGATTTCCGACCATGCCTTCCACCGCGGCGTGCGCTCCGTGTTCTGGGTATTGTTCGCCGCGATGGCCTGGGTCACGGGCTATACCGTGTTCGAGTCCATCTCGCCGACCGGCATCGTCAGCCGTGCGCTGATTTACGGCCCGGGCCTGGCGCTGGGTTGGGTAACGCTGCTGCTGCTGTTCGAAATTTTCTACTCGCGCCGCGCCTGGTGCCGCTATGTCTGCCCGATTGGCCTGACCTACGGCTTCGTCGGCGTGTTCTCGCCGGTGCACGTGACCTACAAGCTGGCTAATTGCCATCATGAAGGCGAATGCCGCAAGGTGTGCGAAGTGCCCCACGTGCTGGAATGCGTCATCAAGGGGCGGGCGCCGAGCGCGAAGCTGGACATCGGTTCGGATTGCACCCGCTGCGGCATGTGCATCGACGTCTGCCCGAGCGGCGCGCTGTCATTCGAAATCAGCGGCCTGAGAAAAATAATGTAATAACGTATAGGGGGAGTGAGGAGGTGGGGGCCGACGTTTTGCTCCTCAACGCTTCACGCAAACAATAAATGATCCAGTTCAACCACGTTTCAAAGACCTTCAAGGGCATTCGGGTTCTCGACAATATCGAGCTGAATATCCAGTTGGGCGAGCGCATCGCGCTGGTCGGTTCCAATGGCGCCGGGAAAACCACGCTCATCCGCTGCCTGCTCGGCGAGTACACCTACGGCGGTGAAGTCATGGTGAACGGGTTGAAACCGCGGCGCGAACGCAGCAAGGTGTTGCAGAAGATCGGCTTCGTGCCGCAGTTGCCGCCCCCGCTGAAAATGCCGGTTGGCCAGTTGGTCGGTTTTGCCGCTTCCTTGTGCAACAGCGAGCGGAAGCGCATGGTGGACGTGGCCGCCCGTCTTGGCCTGGATTTTGGCAAGATTGCGCACCTGCCCTTCGTCAAGTTGTCCGGCGGCATGAAGCAAAAGCTCCTGATCGCCATCGCCATGGGACGCGACACCAGTATCCTGGTGATGGACGAACCCGCCGCCAACCTCGACCCCGACGCCCGCCACATTTTCTTCGAGTTGCTCGCGGAGCGGCTGGAAAATACCACCATGCTGATTTCCAGCCACCGTCTCGACGAGGTGGCCGCGCTGGTCAACCGCGTGCTGGAAATGGACCGCGGCAAGGTAGTGCTGGATGACCGGGTGGCGGAGGACGTTTCGCTTTCCGGCAAGCTGGCGTGTCGCCTGAAGCTGCGCCGCTCCGAGGAGGCCATCGCCAAGGCGCTCCTGGGCTGGAATTTCACGGCCACAAACGATGGGCTGGAATGGCAGGGCAAGGTGGCGGGACCCGATCGCCTGCGTTTCCTCGGCATGATTTCGCGTTATGTGGGCATCCTGACAGCCATCAGCCTGGATGAGAACCAGGGGGACGGACAGTGACGCGGTGGCTCAGGCTTTGCGCGCTTTTCCTGCTGCTGGGCCTGTTGGCGGCGTGTCACCATGAACCCAAAACCGGGCCGGTGGAAGTGAAATGGGACCGCGATACCTGCGTGCGCTGCAGCATGGCCTTGAGCGACAGGCGTTTTGCCGCCCAGGTGCGTGGCGGCCCGAAGCACCAGGCATTCAAGTTCGATGATTTCGGCTGCGCGGTGTTCTGGCTCCAGGACAAGCCCTGGGCAGACGATCCGGCCACGGAGTTCTGGATAATGGACATGCGCTCAGGCAAGTGGATAGATGCCCGCAAGGCATATTATCGGCCGAACAACACGACCCCGATGGCCTATGGCTTCGGCGCGGTAGCGCTGCCGGAACCGGGCGCGGTGAGTTTCGAGGATGCCAGAAAGCAGATTCTGGCCAAGGGTAAGTGAGCTATCAGCAGTCAGTAACCGCCGAGGTTGTGCTGAAAGCTGATCGCTGATAACTGACAGCTATTAACAAGGAATTTGAATGAAAAACTTATGGCTTACCGCCAAGCTTGATGTCGTCGAGTCGCTGCGTGCGCGCTGGTTCATGGTCTATACCCTGGTGTTCGGCGGCATTGTCGCCATGCTGTTCGCTTTCGGCCTCACCGAATCGCGCGTGATGGGCTTTGTCGGGCTGTCGCGCTTGCTGGTGACCTACATCCAGCTGTGCATGGCGATTCTGCCGATTTTCGTGCTCATTACCACGGTGCGCTCGGTGGCCGGCGACCGTGAAGCGGGCGTGTTCGAATACCTGCTGTCCTTGCCGGTGTCGCTTTCCGCCTGGTACTGGGGCAAGCTGCTGGGACGCTACATCGTGGTGTTCATGCCGGTCTTTCTCGCCATGCTGGGCGCCGCGCTGTGGGCGCTGGCAAACAAGATCGAGGTGCCGTGGAACATTTTCCTCTATTACACGGCGCTGCTGGCCGTGATGGGGTGGTGCTTCCTCGGCATCGCCATGCTGCTCTCCACCCTGGCGCGCTCCACCGATGTGGCGCAAGGCGCGGCGTTCGTGGTGTGGCTGGCCATGGTGCTGTTCCTCGACCTGATCCTGCTCGGCGCGATGATAAAAAACCACATCGAGCCCGAACTCGCGGTAAGCATCGCGCTTGCCAACCCCTTGCAGGTTTTCCGCACCGCGGCACTGATGCTGTTCGACCCTCAGTTGATCGTACTGGGACCTGCCGCCTACGTGATTACCGATACCCTGGGTTCGACCGGATTCATGGTTTACGGTGTGGTGTATCCGCTGGTGATCGGCACCTTGTGCGCGTCAGTGGGTTATTTCATCTTCCGGCGCGGCGACTTGCCTTGATGGATCAATGCGTTAATTGCGCATATAACATCGGCAATTCGCGCGGCAGTTCGGAAGGCTTGCGGATCACCACGTAGCCGTTGACGCCGAACAGGTGCGGCAGGTAGCTGCTGCCTTTCTCGTCGATGGTGACGCAGAACGGGCGCAGGCCCATCTGGCGCGCCTCGTGGATGGCGACACGGGTGTCTTCCACGCCGTAGCGCCCTTCGTACTGGTCCAGGTCGTTGGGCTTGCCGTCGGTGAGGATCAGCAACAGCCTTTGCGTGGCGGGTTGTTTCGCCAGCAGTTGGCTGGAATGGCGGATGGCGGCGCCCATGCGGGTGTAGAAGCCGGGCTTGATGGCCTGGATGCGGCCGCGCACCTCGGCATTGTACTTGCGCTCGAATTCCTTGAGCACGTGGAAACGGATATTTTCCCGCTTGAGGGAGGAAAAACCGTAAAGCGCGAAGCGGTCGCCGGTGGCCGACAGCGCTTCTGAAAACAGGAACAGTGTGTCGCGGATGACGTCGATGACGCGGGCGTGGTCGCTGACGTAGGCATCGGTGGAGAGCGACAGGTCGGCCAGCAGCAGGCAGGCGAGGTCGCGGTCGCGGTAGTGATGGGACTTGTACAGTCCGGCTTCGCGCGCTTGCAGGCCGCTGATGCGGTCGGCGGTGAATTGCACGCAGGCATCGAGGTCGAGTTCGGTGCCGTCGAACTGGCCCTTGAACCATACCTTGGCCGGCGTCAGGGCCTCGAACTGGCTGCGCAGGCGGCGCGCGGTGGCGGACAGGTGCGCGGGCAGGGGCTGCGTTTCGGCGTTGCGCGCCACCATGGGCTGCAAGCGGCAATGGGCGGGCTGCATGCGTTGTTTCTTGTAGTGCCATTCCGGCAGCAGGATGCCGCCGCCGAGCGGCAGGTCGTCCGCTGCCTCGGAAGGCAGGTCCAGGTCAAAGCGCAGGCGCGAGGCAGTGGTCTTGCCGTCCTGCGCCACGCTGAGGCGGTCGAGGTCGTCCGCCGGGCGTTCGTCCGGCGGTTCGTCCTCCTCGGTAGGACGGTTAACCTTGATGTACTCTGCCCAGCTGAAAATGCTCTCTGCCCGGAAATACATCATGAAGGCGTTCTTCTCTTCCGGCATGTCGACCCGCTCGGCCTGGTAGCGGCGGTCCTTATCGCTCTTCCTGCTGTCGCCGCCCTCGTGGCTTTCCGGATCCTTGCCGCTGCCCCTGGCCGGGGCGCTCACCGGCGGATCGGGGTGCAGCCACAGGAAGACCGGCTGGGGCGCGCGCCGGGCGGGTGGCAGCCGTTCAACGCTGCCGGGGTTGTGGAGCGCGGCGCGGATCGCTTCTTCCTGTTCCCGTTCTCCTTGCGGCAGGCTTCGCGGTTGCGGACGCATGGCCAGCACGGCATCCACCAGCCGGCGGTAGCGCGTGGCCAGGCCGGGAAATTGCGCCAGCACCTGCAAAGTGGCTTGCTGGTTGCGCCGTATCCACGGCAGGTCCGGGTCGGATTCGGTGGCGGCCAGGGCGATCAGCCACAGGTACAGGTCGCGGTTCAGGCTGCGCTGGGGAAAGAGGTCGATGGCGGCGGGCAGGTTGAGGGTTTCCCCGTCCAGCCAGGTCAGCTCGGTTTTGAGGTTGCTGCCAGCGATGCGCTGCAGCAGGCTGCGCTTCGCGCCGTGCTCGGTGGCGCTGGCTGATTTTACCGCCAGCCCGCTGTCGCCGCCCCAGGCGCGAAACAGGATGCCGGCGGTCTTGCTGATTTGTTCCAGCGCCACGGATTCCCTGGGATAGCGCTTGTCCGCCACGCCAGTGATGAGCTTGTGCCAGAGTGCGCCGACCTGTTCTTCCATTTATTTCTTTTCCTCTAATTCGTAGCAATGCGCCGGAATGTTGATGTGATGGCCGAAATCGCGCGCCGACTTGTCCAGCGCGCATTCATGATCGACCCATTTCAGCAGCGATCCACGCGGGTTGCTGGCCTGAACCTGGGCGCAGGCGTTGGCGCACTGGTTGCACTGGGTGCAGGTGAACATGTGGCGCTTGATGCTGCGCGGCCGGATGCGCATCGGGCAGACGTTGTCGCAGGCGGCGTTGCAGTCGGCGCATTCTTCGGCGCGGCGGCGGTCGAAGCCGATCACCAGCGCCTGGCGGTTGCCCATCCAGGCGAGGCTCTGGAACAGCCCCACGGCGCAGGCGTAGCGACAGAAAAGGTGGCGCGCGAACATGAACTCGACGAAGAAGGCGAGGGTGCCGACAGCCAGGAAAACACCCTGGTTGCGCGTCAGGGTGCCGTGCCACAGGTTGCCATAGATTTCCGCCGGGGGGAGCAGGTAGGTCAGCAGCACGATGGCCCACAGGAAAGCGAAGGCGATCACCAGCGGGAGCAGCACCAGCCAGTAGAGCGGGTTGGCCCGCGTGATCGAGCCGTCCGCATTTTTCTCCGGCAGGGCGTGGCGGTCCCACAGGCTTTGCTTGCCGATGGCGCGGCGCATGAGCTGGTTGATGGTTTCCACCACCGAGAAGTGGGGGCA
The DNA here is from genome assembly GCA_028714955.1 of Sulfuricella sp. GTDB lineage: Bacteria > Pseudomonadota > Gammaproteobacteria > Burkholderiales > Sulfuricellaceae > Sulfurimicrobium. Next base: position 9,905 of record JAQTLK010000030.1, on the reverse strand, counting down.
CAGCCAGCCGCAGTAGAGGCGGCCATATTTCCAGGAGATCCACACACCGAGGGCGATGGTGCCGAGGATGGGCAGGCCGCCGCGCAGCACGATGTTGATGGCGGCCTGGGTGGCATCTATTTTTCCCGCCACGAAGTCATCCAGCCCCAGTGTCCAGTGCATGCCGAGAAAGAAGAAATGCTTGAGGTTGAGGTCAAGGCGGAACAGGTCGAACACCGGCGCCAGCAGGAACAGTATGAAAAATCCGGCCTGGGTCAGCAGGCGGGTGCGCTGCATTTTATCCAACGCAGCGTTTGCCAACCAGGGGGAAAACGTATCTCTGCCCGGCCATCGCCTTGGAGAGGCCGAGGATGCCCAGCAGAACCAGGGTGGAATGACAGGTGGTGAAGTAGATGATGGCCACGGTCCAGGTGTTGGCTGAGGTGTAGCCGCCGAGCAGGAAAATGGCGAGGTTGGCGATCACCAGCAAAACCCCCGCCCAGATGCTGGCGGAAACGGTCTGTTGCAAATGACAGCGGGCCAGAGAAGGCGCGGTCGCGCGGTGCTTGAAATAGAGCCATAAAAGAATGGCGAAACTCAGGCCTGGCGCAATCAGCAGGTTGGCGATGTAAAGCGACTCCGCAGCTACCGCGAGCGTCTGTCCGGGGGTATCTCCATCACTTTCCGAAACTGGCATAAACGATCTCCATGAGCGCCTCAGCGGTTTCCTCGTCGTCGGTGAGCGGCTCCACCAGGGCGGCGCGGCAAGCTTCCACCGGTTCGAAGCCGCTGCCGATGAGGGTGGCGGTATAGACCAGCAGGCGCGTGCTGGCTGCCTCTTCCAGGTCGTGCTCCTTGAGGGCGCGCAGGCTGTTGGCGAGGTTGACCAGCCTTTTGGACAACATTGCATCGGCGCCAGTTTCGCCGGCAACGATCTGCTGTTCCAGTTCCGGTTCCGGGAAATCGAAGCGCAGGCTGACGAAACGCTGGCGCGTGCTGGGTTTCATGCCCTTGAGGAAGTTCTGGTAGCCGGGGTTGTAAGACACCACCAGCATGAACTCCGGCGGCGCGTCGAGAATCTCGCCGGTGCGCTCGATGGGCAGGATGCGGCGGTCGTCGGAGAGCGGATGCAGCACCACGGTGGTGTCCTTGCGCGCTTCCACCACTTCGTCGAGGTAGCAGATGCCGCCCTCGCGCACCGCCCGGGTGAGCGGGCCATCGTTCCAGTAGGTCACGCCGTCGCCGATGAGATGACGCCCCACCAGGTCGGCGGCGGTGAGGTCGTCGTGGCATGCCACGGTGTAGAGCGGCAAGCCGATTTTCGCCGCCATGTGCGCCACGAAGCGCGTCTTGCCGCAGCCGGTCGGCCCCTTGATAAGCAGCGGCAGGCGGTTGCGCCAGGCGTGCTCGAACAGCTCGATCTCGTTGCCGTGGGGTTTGTAGAATGGTAAGTCGCTCATGTTCAGTCGCCAAAAATTAATCACGGGGAGCACGGGACTCACGGGGTTAGCGGGATATCCCCGAATGTCCCGCGATTCATTTACGAGCCCTTAACGTAAAACAACGCGAAGCGTTTCCTCGTCCCCCTCGCCCTTTGGGAGAGGGCGGGGGTGAGGGAAACGATCATGGCGAATCGCTGTTTCATGATTCGGGGCGGCGAATCGCCATGATCGTTAGCCTAACGTAAGAAGGTGCACGCTTATTTGACCGTGGTCAAGTAAGCAATGGTAATCAGCCCCGTCACCAGCAGCAACCAGCCCAGCACGATGCCGCGCCATAGCCAGCGGGTGCGGCGCAGGCCCATGAAGTAGTTGGCCACCATCTGCACTTTGAGCGCAGCGGTGCCGAGTACGATCAACATGATGGCCAGACCGCCCAGGCCGGCTTCGCCGATGGCGTAAGTTGAACCGGTCAGCAGCATCAGGGCCAGCCAGATGAAGGTGCAGGGGCGGATGAAATGGGGTTTGTGCGGCGTATCCATAATTCTCTCTAATGAATCACGTAAACCAGCGGGAACAGAATGATCCACAACAGATCGACCATGTGCCAATAAGAGGCGCCGGTTTCCACCCCAGTGTGGTTCTCTGCGCTGTAGCCGCCGCCTCTCGCTTTCAGCATCACCGCCGCCAGGATCACCATGCCGAGAATTACATGCATGAAATGGAAGATCGTCAGCGACAGGTAGAACATGTAAAAGGTATTGGTGCTGAGCGAGATGCCGGCGGAAAACTTGGCGTGAAACTCGAACAGCTTGATGACCAGGAAGACCCCGCCCATGCCGATGGCAGCGGCGATCCAGCGCGCGCATTCGCGCGAAAGACCCTGTTTGATGGCGGCGACGGCGCGCACCATGAAGTAGCTGCTGGTAATCAGCACCAGGGTATTGATGGCGCCGGAGGTGCGGTTGAGGTGCTGTTGCGATTCATCGAACAGCGCCACGTTATGCGCCCGCGCAAAAGCGTAGGCGACGAAGAATACGCCGAAAGCCAGCAGCTCGGCGAAGATGAAGAACCAGATCGCCAGGTCGCCTGGCGGTGTGGCATGAATTTCGTGAGAAGTGCTTGTATTGTTTATCAAAATAGTATGGTATTCAGTCTAAAAAAGAGGGGCGCGAACGCCCCTCGCAAGGAGAATATTATGCTGCGGCTTGAGCTGTGCCCTTCTTGCAGAAGAAACTCCAGATGTAAAGCACCAGGCCAATCAGGAACACGAAGCCGGTGATCTCGCGCAACCAGTAAAACAGCATGACCTGGTCCTGCGCCGCCATGAAGCCCAGCGGCGTGGTGCCCATGCGTTGCAGCCAGATTTGCAGGATGCCGGCGGCGGTGAGGAACAGTGTGATGAACACCATTGAGACCGTCATCAGCCAGAATGACCACATTTCCATGATCTGTGCCGAGCCGGAGTTTGCGCTACGTCCGCGCAGCATCGGCATGGCGTAGGAAATCATGGTCAGGTTCACCATCGCATAGGCGCCGTAGAAGGATAAGTGGCCGTGGGCGGCGGTGATCTGCGTGCCGTGGGTGTAGAAGTTCACCGGAGACAGGGTATGCAGGAAGCCCCACACGCCGGCGCCGAGGAAGGCCATCACGCTTGTTCCCAGAGCCCACAGGGTGGCGGCCTTGTTGGGGTGCTCGCGGCGGCGGCGGTTCACCATGTTGAAGGCGAACACGGTCATCATGAAGAACGGGATGGGTTCAAGCGCCGAGAACACGGAGCCGAACCATTGCCAGTATTCCGGCGTGCCGATCCAGAAATAGTGGTGGCCTGTACCGATGATGCCGGTGATCAGGGTCATGGCGATGATGATGTAAAGCCATTTTTCAATCACTTCGCGGTCCACGCCGGTGATCTTGATCAGCACGAAGGCCAGCATGGCGCCCAGGATCAGTTCCCATACGCCTTCCACCCAGAGGTGCACGGTCCACCACCAGAAATACTTGTCCATCACCAGGTTGGAGGGGTTGTAGAAGGAGAACAGGAAGAATATCGCCAAGCCCCACAGGCCCAGCAGCAGCACCAGGCTGATCGAGGTCTTGCGGCCTTTCAGGACGGTCATGCTGATGTTGAACAGGAAGGCCAGCGCCACGATCACGATGCCGACCTTGGTGGGTAGAGGCTGTTCGAGGAATTCCCGTCCCATGGTCGCCAGGATGTCGTTGCCTGTCATTTTGGCCAGCGTGGCGTAAGGTACTGCCAGATAGCCGACGATGGTCAGCGCACCGGCCACCAGGAAGATCCAGAACATGATCCAGGCCAGCTTGGGACTGAACAGCTCGGTCTCCGCCTCCTCGGGGATCAGATAGTATGCCGCGCCCATGAAGCCGAACAGAATCCACACGATCAGCAGGTTGGTGTGGACCATGCGGGCCACGTTGAAGGGGATGGCGGGAAACAGGAAGTCGCCCACCACGTACTGGTAGCCCATGATCAGGCCGAACAGGATCTGTCCGACGAACAGGCCAATGGCGGCGATGAAGTAGGGCTTCGCCACCGCTTGGGATTTATATTGCATCTTTGATTCCTCCTAAACCGTTTTGTGTCAGGGTATTTGCTGGATCAGCCTTCAATGTTCGGCGGCCAGTTTCTGGTGGTATTGATCTCTGACGTCCACTTCAGGAAGTTGACCAAGTCGTCGAGTTGCTGGTCAGTCAGGTTGAATTGTGGCATTTGCCGGCGGCCCGGAGCGCCGGTGGGTTGGGCCCTGATCCACGCCTTGATGAATTCGCCGCCGCGACGTTTGTAGACGTTGCCCAGTTCGGGCGCGAAATAAGCGCCTTCGCCCAGGAGTGTGTGGCATCCGATGCAGTCGCGCGTTTCCCAGATGTGTTTGCCGCGGATGACAGAATCGGTGACGCCTTCACTGTGGCTTCGTTTCGGCACGCTCTGCACTGTGTCGAAGGTCAGGGCGAGAAACAACAGGAAGAAAAATACGGCTCCTCCATAGAATATGTTTCGCGCCATTGACTTGGTAAATGTTTCGCTCATGACTTACCCCCTAAATAGCTTCTGGTTGTTGACAACAAGCCTGGTCACTGGCCTTTCCCCTTTCGCGTCATGGAAAGCAAGGCATGGATTCGGGCTCGCAAAGTGTAGCACGCACACATTAACTTAGCGTTTCCTGCCAATCCTTGACTTGCATCAAGATAACCCCGATGCAGGAATCTCCGTCCACAACACTTATTTGGCGCGTTATGATTGCGGTGGTCGTTTCCTTCTCCCCCGGAGAGGGCGAAGAACGCACTATGCAGGTTTCAGGTCAATCAGGGGCGCGTTTCATGATTCTGGTTTTTCTGGTAATGGCAGCTATTCTGGCCATGGCGGGCGCGTGGTTGCTGCCGCTCGTCGGCGAGGTGCATCGTGCCGCCCATGTCCACCTGGTTTTTGCGCTGGGGGTGATGCCGCTGATCCTGGGCGCAATGACGCATTTCGTCCCGGTACTGAGCCGCACCCGTGCCGCAGCCCGGGGCGTCGAGGCTTTTGCCGCCTTGGCCTGGCTGGGCGGCGCGCTGATCGTGGCCTATTTCATCTTTACCTTGCCGGACTTCTTCCGTAGTTTAGCCGCGCTTCTCGGTCTGTCTGCCGCGCTCGGCCTGGCCGCCTGGCAAATAAAGCGCGCCAGGGCTGCCTTGGGCGGCGCGCACCCCGGCTTGAGCTGGTATCTCGCAGCGCTGGCCTGCCTGGGCACGAGCCTGCTGGCTGTGCTTGCCATGGCCGTCTGGCCGCAGCAGATGCTGGCGCTCAAGCGCTTGCATCTGCATCTCAATCTGTTCGGTTTTGTTGGCCTGAGCGCCATCGGCACCATGCAAGTTCTGTTGCCTACCGCTGCCGGGCAGCCTGACCCGCAGGTTGCCGCCAGGCTGCGAGCCGGCCTTCCTGCTGCTCTGGGCGGCACGTCGCTGGTTGCCCTCGGCGCTGCCTGGCTGCCGCCGCTGTCCTGGCTGGGGCTGTTTTTGTGGCTGATTCCATTGAGCCGCTTGATCCGAGCCTGGCTGGCGCGCTACCGCGTCGGAATTTTTTCTCGCCATGGCGCCGTGCCATTGCTGGCGGCGGCGCTGGCGGGCTTTTCCCTTGCGCTCGTGGCTGGCGGCGCACATGGCGCGGGCTGGCTGGATTCCATCGGCGTGGCGCACTTGCTGGTTTTTGCCTTCCTGTTTCCCCTGGTAAGCGGGGCGGCAGGGCAATTGCTCCCGCTCTGGGTCAGGCCGGGGCGGCAGACCGAATGGCATGAAAGGGCGCGTCGACGCTTGACCTTCGCTGCGGGCCCTCGCGCCATGCTGTTCCTCGCGGCTGGATTGCTGGCCCTGGCGCGCTTCAAGGGGGCGAGCTGGATCGCGCTTGCCGCGCTGTTGCCTTTTGCCCTGGCGGCGCTTGACGTGTTGTTGCGATTCCGGCGCACTTGACCTGGATCAAGGAGATGCCGCATTTCACGTAATATCCTACTTTATTTGTCGTGAATAATAAGGAGCATTACATGGCGCAGTTCAACATTCTCCCACCGGAAGCAATCTATCCCTTCGACGCGCGTTGCGTGGCCAAGCGTTTTCGTCATGCCGCCATTTTCGGGGCGCTCGACGCGCTCAATCCGGGAGAAACCATGCATTTCATGAACGATCACGATCCTTTGCCGCTGCTGGAGCAAATGCGTCAGCGCTATGGTGCGACGGTGGAAATCCAGTATGTGAGCCGTGAACCCGAACTGATCGCAATCAATTTTACGCGGCGTTAATGTGAAACTCGCGCAGCGAGACCGCGTCCCCCTTCTCGCCGGATTGAGCGGCTTTGCCGCCGATCCCGGCGGGGACACCCCCTTGCGGGCGCGCCCTCCCTCATCCCGACCTTCTCCCGGGGGGAGAAGGGGCGAGGGATGGCAGGGGTGAGGGAAACGGTCATGGCGCAGCACTATTTCATGATTTGGGGCGCCGCTGCGCCATGACCGCTAGCCTCGATGATTAGCCCATTTATCCGGCGGTAGGTACGGCTGGCCAGAATCACGTTCAGCCATAGCCACAGGTTGGAGGCGCCGAACAGCAGCGCGGCCGGGTAAGTAAGGCTTGCCGGTAAAAAGATGGCGGCGAGGAGTGAGCCCAGTGCGGCAAAGTGCAGCCACATCTGCCCTCTGGCGCGGGATTCGGGCAGGATTTCCCTGACATTGGGCACCTTGGGCCCGCTCGGCCCGCGCCGGCTTTGCAGGTGAAACCAAACCAGGAACGGCACAATCTTGTAGAGCATGCCGTTGATGACCGACATGGCAAACCCGACGATCATCAGCACGCCCAGCAGCGGGTTGTAACTTTGCGCCATGTCCAGTGCCGGTATGACCCGCGCCGCGAGCCACAGCGCAACAGCCAGCAACAGGCTGATCATGCCGCCGCGCCAGAAATTCAGGGTCACGTCGGGCTGTTTGCGCCGCCGTTGCGACTGCAGTCGCAAGGTAGTCAGCGCGAAAACGGCAAAACCCGCCGCCAGCAGTGATCCCAGCAGTATTCTCAGCGCTGGCGAGTGACTTGCCGGGGCAAGCGCCAGCAACAGGATGAAAAGCAGCGCAGCCAGCCATCGCGTGATCTTGGCGGGGTAGGGCGGGGTGAGCAGGAACATCGGCACCACCTGATAGGAGACGCCTATTACCAATATGCCGACCCAACCCAGCAGGCCCCAGGTGAGGTGGAGATTGGTCAGTGCTTCGCGCGATTGCAGCCACCAGCCGAAGGCATGGTTGCTCAGCAATGTCAGGCCGAGCAAAGCCGTGGCACCCAGCATCAGGGCGGCCAGGCGCATCGCCCGGGCAGTCATGTTGTGCGGCATGGCGCGGCGCAGGGTAATGACGACCAGCGCGGCGAACAGGAGTAGCGCCGATCCCAATATCGGCAGGGCAAATTTCAGGGCGAGTGGCAGGGTGAATGCCAGCCCGGTGCAGAGCAGAACAATACCGCCCGTTCCTAGCGTATGAACAAGCGCGGCGGCCAGTGCCGGCCGCCGCATGGGAGCGCTGGCTACCACCGGCAGCATTTGCATGATCGCTCCGAGCATGGTCAGCCCCATGTGGCCGAGCGTCAGCAGGTGGGTTGCGCCCAGCAGCGCAGGGTTCCAGCGGCTGCTGAACAGATCTGGTCCCTGCCACAGCAACAGCAGTGCGGCAGTTATTGCGAACAGGGGGGCAGTGAGGAAGAAGCGCAACGGCACCGTGATCGGCGGTGCCTGGTCAAGCGACAAACTGGCCGGCTTGCTCATGACGGGCCTGGATCACCGCCGGGGGCGGCCTGCCCCTTGTGCCAGATGAGAATTTCATGCGTGCCGTCGTCGTTGGCGTGCGTTCGGTAGTTGAAGCCCCATTCCTTCAGGATAGGGAAGAGCATGTGCGGTGTACGATGAATCAGCAGGCGCAGATGCTCTCCCGGTTCAAGGCTGTCGATCGCTGCAAGGGTGAGCTCCATCGGCTCGGGCGGTTCCAGCCAGCGGGCATCGAGAGTGCGTTCGGTCATGAGCGATTCCTCAATCCATGGCGCGCATGCGTCCGATTAGTTCCTCCAGTTCACCCGCCAGCACTTGATCGGCCATCTGGTACAGCATTTGTTCTTCCTTCATGTTGTGCTGTTGCATGATGATGAGCAGGGTTTCGGCATCGCCGAGAAATGCATCACTGTCCTTGCGCGCAGCGGCTTCCGCCATCTGGTTGAGCAAATCAGTCATCTGGCGGTGTTCGGAACGCATCATCGCGGTCGGGCCTTGCGTCATGCCGGTACGCGTTTCGAAAGCGGGAAACATGACTTCCTCCTCCATGGCAAAGTGGTGCAGCATGGCATTCTGGAAATGGACGAATCCAGTCGCGGCATTATCCCAGTCGCCGCGGGCAGCAGCGGCTTCCGCTACGGCGAACAGATTGTCGCAACGCTGGTGGTCGGGGGCGAGAAAATTGCTGATCGTGGTCATTTAAAAACTCCAGCAGAATTAAGATGCCAGAAGTGGCTCATATCAGATTTTCGGCGCAGCTTGCGTTCGGCGCATTGACCTGAATCAAGCATCCCGATACAGCGTGAACGCGGCATATTGGGTTGCGCGTGCGCGCTGAAGCAAATATTGATGCTAATATACGAAGCAGTATTGCATTTCGAAAGGCATTCGTGGTCAGTTCATCTGATCTTTCTGGCATGTATGGTGTTGCGGAATCCATTGAGGACTACCGCAGCATGGTCAATGATTTGCGCAGTCAACTCGTCCTTCTTCGGGCGCGCGAAGAAGAAGCGCAACAGCAAATAGCCGAACTGGACCACACCATCGACCAGTTGGTGGACATCGTGGTGCAGCGCGAAGCTGCGTGCCACGCCCTGAAAACACTGGTAGAAACGATGGTCAAGGAGGTTGATTCTTGTCCGCAGCAAATCCACCATGACTTTGCTGACCCCTATCTTAGATCGAGTGCCTACCAGAATCGATACAACGAGGAAGTGAAGCGCCTGAGAGTCAAATACGGGAAATAACGTTAGCCCGGATGTTTCATAAATTCGCGCGATGATCGCGCGAATTTATGAAACATCCGGGTTAACATTAGTGGCTTTGCGGTTTCAAAAAAGTTACCACATTCGAGCCAGGAGCATTCTTGGTTCCACAATTTGGGCCTTCGCCTATCACTTTCATTTCGGCCTCATGCAACTGGTTGATGACTTCAACATAGAATTTTTCTTTCACCATCATCAGTGCCGTGCGGCCGCCTTCGTTTTTAGCCAGCACATCGGCCCCGGCCTTGAGTAAAACGTCTACCACTCCAGCCTCTCCACGTCCGGCAGCCAGCATCAGCGGACGGGTTCCATACACGATTTGCGCCTCCATATCTGCACCGGCATCAATCAGGCGCTGCACGACTTCCGGGAAACCGCGGTCCATCTCATCGTTGAAGCATGCCTTCATCAGTGCTGTCCAGCCCATTTCATCAGTGGCATTGACATCGGCACCTGCTTTAATAAGTACCTCAACCATCGGCAGATTGCCGCTGGACGAAGCTTGCATCAACAGTGTGGCGCCTGCATCATTGCGCGCATTGCAATCTGCGCCGCTTGCCAGTAGCGCCTGAGTTTTTATTACATCGCCAGCGGCAACGGCATCCAGAATCTCGTTAAACATTGAAATCTCCAAGTCAATTACATCATTAATAAATTTAAGTATAATTATATCTTATGAAAATAGTCAACTATTGGACCTCGGCTTCCACACACTTCCACACATAACAGTTGACCAACGATCTTCAAATAATTATCATAGCGCCTTCTTCATTCCCTGATAGCTCAGTCGGTAGAGCGACGGACTGTTAATCCGCAGGTCCCTGGTTCGAGTCCAGGTCGGGGAGCCAAACAAAACAAAGGCTTAAGCGTAATTGCTTAGGCCTTTGTCGTTTCTGCTGCTTCAATACGTGCCGTTATCGTGCCGTTATT
>JAQTLK010000029.1 GCA_028714955.1 Sulfuricella sp. | reverse complement strand
CGTCGAGGTGCAGGGCACGGCGGAAGGCGCGCCCTTCAACCGCAGCGAGATGGATGCGCTGCTCGACCTGGCGCAAAGCGGCATCGGCCAACTGGTGGCGCAACAAAAAACTGCGCTGGAATTGTAGCCCGGATGTTTCATAAATTCGCGTGATGATCGCGCAGGATTTTGTTCCGTAGGGGAATTTTGTGAGGGAGTGGCGTAGTTATTCATACGCCCGACCGAACGAAATTTCCCTACGGAACAAAAGACCAGCGAGGGCGCGCGTCAATTTATGAAACATCCGGGGTAGTAGCTAAAACAAATTAACCACGGGGAACACGGGGAACACGCGGGGAAGACATGAGGGCAAGTGTTTCCCCCGTGTTCCCCGTGCGCCCCGTGGTTCAAGGGTGTTAATCATGAAAAAAATCGTCATCGCCTCGAACAACGCCGGCAAGCTGCGCGAAATCGACGCCATCCTCGCGCCGCTCGAATTCGAAATCCTGCCGCAATCGGCGTTCAATATTCCCGAGGCCGAAGAGCCTTACTGCACCTTCATCGAAAACTGCCTCACCAAGGCCCGCCACGCCTCGGCGCACTCCGGCCTGCCGGCGCTGGCGGACGATTCCGGAATCTGCGTCGATGCGCTGAACGGCGCGCCGGGGGTGTATTCCGCGCGTTTCGCCGGCGAGCCGAAATCCGACCAGCGCAACAACGAAAAGCTGATCGAGCTGCTGCAGGGCCATGCCAACCGCAAGGCGCACTACTACTGCGTGATCGTGCTGGTGCGCTGGCCGGAAGACCCGCAACCGATCATTGCCGAAGGCGCGATGCACGGCGAGATCATCGACACCCCGCGCGGTGCGGGGGGCTTCGGTTATGACCCCTATTTTCTGCTCCCTGAGTTCGGCCAGACCGGCGCGGAAATTCCGATGGACGTGAAGAACCGCATCAGCCACCGCGGCAAGGCGCTGGCGATGCTGGTGGAGAAACTGAGGGCCAGCCTGTGAGCGAGCAAATTCACATCCGTGACGGCGATGCGCTGCTCATCGTCGACGTGCAGAACGATTTCTTGCCGGGCGGCAGCCTGGGCGTGCCGGGAGGTGACGAGGTCGTCGCGCCGCTGGCCCGCTGCATCGATATTTTTCACCGGCATGGGCAACCCATCTACGCCACGCGCGACTGGCATCCGGCCGATCACTGCTCGTTCCAGACCCAGGGCGGGCGATGGCCGCCTCATTGCGTGCAGGGTACGCCAGGCGCGGAATTCGCGCCTGCTCTCGGCTTGCCCGCGTCCGCCATGATCATCTCCAAGGCCAGCGACCCCGCGCACGATGCCTATTCCGGTTTCGAAGGCACCAATCTGGCCTTCCAGCTCACCATGTACGGCGTGAAGCGCCTGTTCGTCGGCGGCCTGGCAAGCGATTACTGCGTTCTCGCCACGGTGCGCGACGCGCTCAAGATGGGGCTGCAGGTGACTGTGCTGAGCGATGCCATTCGCGCCGTCAACAACGATGACGGCGAACGCGCCATCGCGGAAATGGCCGGCTTGGGCGCGCATTTCGTCGCGAGCGCGGCGCTCGTCTGACATGTTGCCACCATACAGCGGTTTGCTGACCGACCTGTACCAGTTCACCATGCTGCAGGGCTACCTGGAGCAGGAAATGAAGGAGGTGGCGGTGTACGAGTTCTTCGTGCGCAAGCTGCCCCCCGGACGCAACTTTCTCCTCGCCGCCGGCCTGGAGCACGCGCTGCAATTCCTCGAGACGGTTTTCTTCAGTGCAGAGGAAGTGGCCTGGCTGGAACAGAGCGGGCGCTTCACGCCGAAACTGCTCGACTACGTGGCGAATTTCCGCTTCAGCGGCGATGTGGACGCCATGCCCGAGGGGACGGTGTTTTTTGCCGACGAACCCATCCTGCGCGTGGTCGCGCCCATCCCCGTGGCGCAACTGGTGGAAACCCGTCTCATCAACCTGCTGCATTTCCAGACGCTGGTCGCTTCCAAAGCCGCGCGCGTGGTGCTGGCGGGAGCGGGGAAACTGCTGGTGGATTTCGGCCTGCGCCGCGCCCATGGCGCCGAAGCCGGGCTGCTGGCGGCGCGCGCCTGCTATCTCGCCGGTTTCGGCGGCTCCTCCAATGTCCTGGCCGAGCGCGAGTTCGGCATCCCCAGCTACGGCACCATGGCCCATTCCTTCGTCCAGGCCCACGCTGACGAAGCGCAGGCCTTCGAGAATTTCGCCCGCGCCCAGCCCGACAACGTGGTGCTGCTGATCGACACCTACGACACCGAGGCGGCCGCGCACAAGGTGGTGGCGCTGGCGCCCAGGCTGGCGCGGGACGGCATCCGCATCAAGGCGGTGCGCCTCGACAGCGGCGACCTGGGCGAGCACGCGCGCAAGGTGCGCGCCATCCTGGATGCGGGCGGCCTGGACAGCGTGGGTATTTTCGCCAGCGGCAACCTCGACGAATTCGAGATCGCGCGCCTGGCCGCGCAGCAGGCGCCCATCGGCGGCTACGGCGTGGGTACGCGCCTGCTGACGTCGAGTGACGCGCCCTACCTCGATTGCGCCTACAAGCTGCAGGAATATGCCGGTCAGCCCCGGCGCAAGCGCTCCGAAGGCAAGGCGACCTGGCCGGGCAGGAAACAGGTTTATCGCCACTATGACGAGCACGGTCGCATGGCGGGTGACGTGCTGACCGTGGAGTCCGACCCCCAGCCGGGCGAACCCCTGCTGCAGCCGGTCATGCGCGGCGGCAGGCGCCTGGTTCCGGCCATCCCGCTGCTGGGCTCGCGCACTCTGGCCGCGCAACAGATCGGCCGCCTGCCGCAAGGTTTGCGTGCGCTCACTGCGGCCGTCCCTTACCCGGTTCAAGTCGCCCCGGCGCTGCACGAGCTGGCGCGCGCGGTGGACGAGCAGTGCGTTTGAAGATTTTGCCGCTTCAGCCGCTGTCTGGCACGGCATCCGGCCTCTCGGCCCCGCCGCCGCTCAGCCTGTATATCCACATCCCGTGGTGCGTGCGCAAATGCCCCTACTGCGACTTCAATTCCCACGAAGCGCGCGGCGGCGTGCCGGAGACGGAATACATCGCGGCCCTGGTGAAGGACCTTGAATTCGCCCTGCCGCAGGTGTGGGGGCGCAAGGTCGTTTCCGTGTTTTTCGGCGGCGGCACGCCCAGCCTGCTTTCCGCCCGCGCCGTGGGCGAAATCCTTACCGCCGTGCGCACCCTGCTGCCGCTGGAGCCGCTCGCCGAGATCACGCTGGAGGCCAATCCCGGCACGGCCGAAGCGCAGAAGTTCGCCGACTTCCGCAGCGCCGGGGTGAACCGCCTGTCGCTCGGCATCCAGAGCTTCAACGCCAGGCACCTCCGGCTGCTGGGCCGCATCCACGACGGCATTGAAGCGCGCCGCGCGGTGGAACTGGCGCAGCGCCATTTCGACAACATCAACCTCGACCTCATGTACGCGCTGCCCGAACAGCGCATGGACGAAATGCTGGCCGACCTGAAAACCGCCATCGCCTTCGGCCCGCAGCATCTCTCCGCCTATCACCTCACCCTCGAACCCAACACGCAGTTCTACCTCGCCCCGCCCAGCCTGCCCGACGACGACATGGCGGCGGAAATGCAGGAAGCGGTGGAAGCCGAACTGGCGGCGGCGGGCTACGAGCATTACGAAACTTCCGGTTTCGCGCAGAAGGGATGGCGCTGCCGGCACAACCTCAACTACTGGCTGTTCGGCGACTACCTCGGCATCGGCGCCGGGGCCCACGGCAAGCTTTCCTTGCACGATGGCATAGTGCGCCAGATGCGCTGCAAACAGCCCAGAGCCTACCTGGAAAACGCCCTGAAAGGCGCACCGCTGCAGGAAGCGCATCGCGTGCCGGCACACGACCTGGGGTTCGAGTTCATGATGAACGCCCTGCGCCTGACGGACGGTTTTCCGCTTGGCCTGTTCCAGGAACGCACAGGCTTGCCGCTGGTTGGCGTGCTGGATGCGCTGGATAAGGCGGAAAAGCGAGGGCTGGTGGAACGTGATCTGGTTCAGGTCAGGCCGACCAAACTGGGGCAGCGGTTCCTGAATGAACTGTTGCAGGGATTCTTGCCCGAGGGTGAGGTGCAGCCCATCCTTCTATAGATGTGCAGAGGTTGAGGTTGTCGATCACGGTGGCAAGGTAGCGAGCCCTTATCTGATCACCGCGCCCGTTTTCAGTTCTACAATGGTCGAGGGCCGCTTGCGTTTGCCTACCAGGCCGGGCACTACCAGCACTTCGCTGCCAAAAGCCCGGATGCAGGCCGCAAGGCTGCGGGCAGGCTTCAGGCCGGAGCGGTTGGCGCTGGTGGAAACGAGCGCCATGCCTAGCACGCGGCACAAGCGTGCCGCCAGCGGATGCGCGCTGACGCGCACGGCGATGCTTTGATGGCCGCCGCGCAGCCAGGCGGGGGTGGCGCGTGAGGCGGGCAGCAGCCAGGTCACGGGGCCTGGCCAGGCAGGGGATATTTTTTGCCACTGGGCTTCGGTGAGGGGGGCGGCATAGGGGCGCAACAGGCTGAAATCAGACCCGATCAGGATCAGTCCCTTGTGCTGGGGCCGTCCCTTGAGGCGCAGCAGTTTCATGACCGCGCGGTGGTTGCGCGGGTCGCAGCCGAGACCGTAGCAGGATTCGGTGGGGTAGGCGATCACGCCGCCGTGCCTGAGATGCGCCCGGATCCTGTGCAACAGGGCGGCATTCAGAACCGCTGTGGAGGCCGAAAAGCGGGGCATGCCTCGGCCCTGTTAACGTGATTTCTTCTCGATGGCGCGATAGCCGATGTCGCGCCGCATCTGGCAGCCCTCGAAGTGGATCTGGTCGGCGATCTGGTAAGCACGGCCTTGCGCCATGCGCACGCTGTCGCCCAGCGCTGTGACGCACAACACCCGCCCGCCGCTGGTGACGATCTGGCCGTTGAGGCGGGCCGTGCCGGCATGGAAGACGTGCGCGTCTTCTTCTGCCCTGGGCAGGCCGCTGACCGCATCGCCCTTGCGCGGGGCGTCGGGGTAGCCTGCCGCCGCCAGCACCACGCCCAGCGCCACGCGCCGGTCCCATTGCGCTTCAGCCTTGTCGAGAGTGCCGTTGACTGCATGCTCCAGCAGGCCGACCAGGTCGCTCTTGAGGCGCATCATGATGGGCTGGGTTTCCGG
The DNA here is from genome assembly GCA_028714955.1 of Sulfuricella sp. GTDB lineage: Bacteria > Pseudomonadota > Gammaproteobacteria > Burkholderiales > Sulfuricellaceae > Sulfurimicrobium. The sequence goes on along the minus strand of JAQTLK010000029.1, from coordinate 20,697 downwards.
GTCACCCATGCGGCAATTGAACTCCAGTGTCTTTACCTGTCCTTCCGGGCCGATCATGAGGCCGGCATAAAGGAATCCGGTGTAGGGGATGCCATCCCTGGCCATGCCACTTATTGTCGGCAGGATGATTTCGCGCATCACCCGGGCGTGAATCTCGGGGGTGACAACCGGTGCGGGAGAGTATGCGCCCATGCCGCCGGTATTGGGGCCCTGGTCGCCGTCCAGCAATCTTTTGTGATCCTGGCTGGTGGCAAGCGCCAGCACGTGCTCGCCGTCCGCCATGACGATGAAGCTGGCTTCCTCGCCGGAGAGGAATTCCTCGATCACCACGCGCGAACCGGCTGAGCCCAGCTTGTTGCCTTCCAGCATCATGTCGACGGCGGCGTGGGCCTCTGCGAGCGTGGCGGCCACCACCACGCCCTTGCCTGCGGCCAGGCCATCGGCCTTGATGACGATCGGTGCGCCATGCTGGTCCAGATAGGCGTGAGCGGCAGCGGCATCGCTGAATGTGGCGTAGGCGGCGGTGGGAATGCCGTGACGCGCCATGAAGGCCTTGGCGAAATCCTTGGAACTTTCCAGTTGGGCGGCCTGCTTTGTCGGCCCGAAAATTTTCAGTCCCGCGGCGCGGAACGCATCCACCACGCCTTCGGCCAGCGGCGCTTCGGGGCCGACCACGGTGAGGGCGATTTTCTCGGCCAGGGCGAATTCGACCAGTTCCGCCACGGAAGTCAGTGCCACGTTGGTCAGGTCCGGTTCCAGCGCCGTGCCGGCGTTGCCGGGGGCGACGAAAATCTTGTGCAGGCGCGGCGATTGCGCCAGTTTCCACGCTATGGCATGTTCGCGGCCGCCGCCGCCGATAACCAGGACTTTCATGTTTTAGTACTCAGTTGACAGTCGTCAGTTATCAGCAAAGCCAAAACCCAGCACGGAACCGCGTTTGACTGAAAACTAAAAAACTGACGACTGATTACTCTCAATGTCTGAAATGCCGCATGCCGGTAAACACCATCGCCATGCCGTGTTCGTCGGCGGCGGCGATCACTTCCTCGTCGCGCATGGAGCCGCCGGGCTGGATCACGGCGGCGATGCCGGCCTGGGCCGCTTGGTCGATGCCGTCGCGGAAAGGAAAGAAGGCATCCGACGCCATCGCCGAGCCGCGCACCTGGAGACCGGCCTGTTCGGCCTTGATGGCGGCAATGCGCGCGGAATTGACGCGGCTCATCTGGCCGGCGCCGACGCCGATGGTCATGCCGGCGCGGGCATAAACGATGGCGTTGGACTTGACATATTTGGCCACGCGCCAGGCAAACAGCAGGTCGCTCATTTCCTGCTCGTCCGGCGCACGCCTGGTCACCACCTTGAGCCCGCTGTAGAGCGCCAGATCGGCATCCTGTACCAGCAGCCCGCCCCTGACCCGCTTGAAATCGAGGCGCTTGCCGGCCTCGGCGGGCCACTGGCCGCATTCCAGCAGGCGCACGTTCTTCTTGGCCGCAATGATTTCCACCGCTGCCGCCGCCACCCTGGGCGCGATGATTACCTCGACGAACTGGCGTTCGACGATTGCCTGGGCCGTGGCCGCATCCAGTTCCCCATTGAAGGCGATAATACCGCCAAAGGCCGATTCCGGATCGGTCTGGTAAGCGCGGTCGTAGGCTTCCAGCAGGTTTTTGCCATAGGAAACCCCGCATGGATTGGCGTGCTTGACGATGACGCAGGCCGGTTGGTCAGCGAATTGCTTGACGCACTCCAGGGCCGCGTCGGCATCGGCGATGTTGTTGTAGGACAGTTCCTTGCCCTGCAGTTGGCGCGCCGTGGCGATGGATGCCTCGGTTTCCGCCGGCGCGACATAGAAGGCGCCGTTCTGGTGTGGATTCTCCCCGTAGCGGCAGTCCTGCGCCTTGGTGAATTGCAGGTTGAAGCGCTGCGGGAAGGTCTGGCGCTGGCCGTTCGCATCGATCGCGGTGAGGTAGTTGCTGATCATGCCGTCGTATTCGGCGGTATGGGAGAAAGCCTTTTTCGCCAGGTCGAAGCGCATTTCCTGGCCGATTGCGCCCTGGCTTGCCGTCAATTCCCTGATGACCGCGGGGTAATCGAGAGGATCGGTCACCACCGCCACATGGGCATGATTCTTGGCGGCGGCGCGCACCATGGTGGGGCCGCCGATGTCGATATTCTCGATGGCGTCTTCCAGGGAACAGTCCGGCTTTGCCACCGTAGCGGCGAAAGGATAGAGATTCACGACCACCAGGTCGATGGCTGGAATATCGGCGCTTTCCATGGCTGCCACGTGCGCAGGCAGGTCGCGCCGCCCGAGAATGCCGCCATGAATCCTGGGATGCAGGGTTTTGACCCGGCCATCGAGCATTTCCGGGAAGCCGGTGTAGTCACCCACTTCGATGACCGGGATGCCGGCCTGGTGCAGCAGGCTGGCGGTGCCGCCGGTGGAAAGAATTTCCACGCCGTACTGGCGCAGGGCCTGCGCGAATTCCACCACGTCGGTTTTGTCGGAGACGCTGATCAGCGCGCGTTTGATGATCGTCATAATTATGGATACCTGATTTATTTGATGCCGTAGGTCTGCATTTTCTTGCGCAGGGTGTTGCGGTTGATGCCGAGCAATTCGGCGGCTCGTGTCTGGTTGCCTTGCGCGTGGTTGAGGATCACTTCGAGCAAGGGTTTTTCGACACAGCCGACCACCATTTCGTAAATCGCGCAGGGCGTTTCACCATCGAGGTCGGAAAAATACTGGTTCATGGCTTTGCGCACGCAGGTGGCGATTTCATTTTCGTTAATCATGTGGCGTACCCTGTTTTGGCTGCAGATTCATGCCGCTGCCAGCGCTTCGGAGTGGCTATTGTAGTGGTAAACCAGGTGGGCCGATTGCGCGCCGAGTTCGGCAAAGAAGCCTTCCACCGCCGCCAGTTGCTCGGGCACCGTCGCCAGCTGGTTCATGGCGTGGCGAAAACTGGCCGAACCGGCCAGGCCCCTGGTGTACCAGGAGATATGCTTGCGCGCCATGCGCAGGCCGGCATATTCGCCATAAAATGCGTACAGGTCGTGCAAATGGCCGATCAGCACGCGGTGAATTTCCGCCACCTCGGGTGGCGGCAGGTGAACGCCGGTTTGCAGGTAATGCGCGATTTCGCGGAAAATCCACGGCCGTCCCATGGCGGCGCGGCCGATCATGACCCCGTCTGCGCCGGTGTAATCGAGGACAAATTTGGCTTTTTCCGGGGTGGTGATGTCGCCGTTGGCGAGCACTGGAATGGCGATATGCGCCTTGACCGCTGCAATGGTGTCGTATTCGGCATCGCCGCCATAGCCGCAGGCGCGGGTACGGCCATGAATGGCGAGCGACTGGATGCCGGATTGCTCGGCAATGCGCGCCACATTAAGCGCATTGCGGTTGTCGCGATTCCACCCGGTGCGGATTTTCAGCGTTACCGGCACGTTGACCGCCTGCACCACCGCCTCCAGGATCCGGGCCACCAGCGCTTCATCCTGCAGCAGGGCGGAGCCGGCCATGACATTGCATACTTTCTTGGCCGGGCAGCCCATGTTGATATCAATGATCTGCGCGCCCTGGTCCACGTTGAACCTTGCCGCTTCAGCCAGCATTTCCGGCACGGCGCCGGCGATCTGCACCGCGATGGGTTCGGCCTCGCCATCGTGGTTTGCCCGCCGCAGGGTTTTGGCGCTGCCGTAGAGCAAAGAGTTGCTGGTCACCATCTCGGACACCGCCATGCCCGCGCCCATCCGCTTGCACAACTGGCGGAAGGGGCGGTCCGTCACTCCCGCCATGGGGGCGACAACAAGGTTGTTCCTGAGCGGGTAGGACCCGATTTTCATGGTATGCGGCTGTCCGGGAAAGCCGCTAATTTTATACTGTTTCCCTTTTCATAAAAAGGCATTGACAGGCATCGGCAAGTGCCCGTCAACAAAAAAGGCGGCACGGGGCCGCCTTTTTTGCGCATCAACAACAATTTACTTGACGACGGCTTTCAGTTCACCCTTGCTGTACATGTCTGCAATCCTGTCGAGCATGATCGGCTTGATCTTGTCGGCGTTGCCAGCGGAACCGAAGGCTTCGAAACGCGCTTTGCAGATCTCCTTCATGGCCTTGGTGGCGGCGGAATAGAATTTGCGCGGGTCGAATTCCTTGGTGTTTTCCGCCAGGAAACGGCGGATCGCGCCGGTGGACGCCATGCGCAGGTCGGTGTCGATATTCACCTTGCGCACGCCGTGCTTGATACCTTCGACGATTTCCTCGACCGGCACGCCGTAGGTTTGGGGCATGGTTCCGCCGAACTCGTTGATGATCTTGAGCCATTCCTGCGGCACGGAACTGGAGCCATGCATCACCAGGTGGGTATTGGGGATCTTGGCGTGAATTTCCTTGATGCGGGAAATGGCCAGCACATCGCCTGTAGGCGGACGGGTGAACTTGTAGGCGCCGTGGCTGGTGCCGATGGCGATGGCCAGCGCATCCACGCCGGTCGCCTTGACGAATTCGGCGGCTTCGTTCGGATCGGTCAGCAACTGGTCGTGGGTCAGCACGCCTTCGGCGCCGTGGCCGTCTTCCTTCTCGCCGTGGCCGGATTCCAGCGAACCCAGGCAACCCAGCTCGCCTTCCACGGATACGCCCACGGCGTGAGACATCTCCACCACCTTGCGCGTCACGTCGACGTTGTAATCGAAGCTCGAAGGGGTCTTGCCGTCTTCCTTCAGGGAGCCATCCATCATCACGCTGGAGAAGCCGGAGCGGATGGCGTTGATGCACACCGCGGGGCTGGCACCGTGGTCCTGGTGCATCACCACCGGAATGTGCGGATAGGCTTCGATGGCGGCCTCGATCAGGTGGCGCAGGAAAGCCTCACCGGCGTATTTGCGCGCTCCGGCGGAGCCTTGCATGATGACCGGGCTGTTGCATTCGTCAGCAGCCTGCATGATGGCCTGGATCTGCTCCAGGTTGTTGACGTTGAATGCCGGCAGGCCGTAGCCGTTTTCGGCAGCGTGGTCCAGCAATTGACGCATTGATACTAATGCCATGTTTTATCTCCTTGTTTATAAATAATGGTAATGAGTAACGGGGGATGAGTAATGGGTGATGAGTAATGCGGGCTCTCTTCACTCATTACTCATCACCCATTACTCATCCCCAGAATCATGCCTTGCGATGCTCGCCTACTTTAACAATTTTCATGGTGTTGGTGCCACCTGCCTTGCCGATCGGCTCTCCGATGGTGAGCACGATCAGGTCGCCATCGCGCACCGCGCCGCGGCGGCGCAATTCGTCTTCGGCTTCGCGCAGCAGCAGTTCGGGGTCGTGCGTGAACATTTTGAAGTTGATGGGATACACGCCACGGAACAGGGTTACTTTCCTGCGTGTGTCCACCTGGGGAGTCAGGGCGTAGATCGGCACGGACGTGCTGATGCGCGACATCCACAAGGCAGTGGAGCCAGACTGGGTCAAGGCGGCAATTGCCTTGACATTCATGTGGTTGGCGGTATAGCTCGCGGCCAGGGCGATGGATTCGTCAATCGAGCCGAAATTGCGCGACATGCGCATGCTGGCGGGAGACGCCTCGATTTCCTTTTCCGCTTCCCGGCAAACACGGTTCATGGCCTGCACCGCTTCGACAGGATATTGGCCGGCGGCGGTTTCCGCCGACAGCATCACCGCATCGGTGCCATCGATCACCGCGTTGGCCACGTCGGAGACTTCGGCGCGGGTCGGGATCGGGCTGGTAATCATGGATTCCATCATCTGGGTCGCGGTGATCGCCAGCTTGTTGCGTTCCCGCGCCATGCGGATCATCCGCTTCTGCAGCGCCGGCACGGCGGCATCGCCCACTTCCACGCCGAGGTCCCCGCGTGCCACCATGATGACGTCCGAGGCGTCGAGAATTTCCGCCAGCGCAGGAATGGCTTCCGCGCGCTCGATTTTCGCCACCAGCAAGCCATGTCCGCCAGCGGCGGTCAGCAGTTCGCGCGCCAGAATCATGTCCGCCGCATTGCGCGGGAAGGACACCGCGATGTAATCCGCCTTGAGTTCGGCGGCGGTCCTGATGTCTTCCTTGTCCTTGTCGGTCAGGGCTGCGGCGGACAAGCCGCCGCCCTGGCGGTTGATGCCCTTGTTGTTGGACAGCACGCCGCCCTGGCGGATTTTGCACAGGATCTCGTTGCCGCGCACTTTTTCCACCCACATCACGATGCGGCCATCGTCCAGCAAAAGGGTGGAGCCGCGTTTCACGTCCTTGGGGAGGTCCTTGTAATCCAGGCCGACGCGCGTCTGATTGCCAAGCTCGCAGTCGGCATCCAGAATGAAGTCGTCGCCGTTATTCAGGGTGATCTTGCCCTGCTCGAATTTCCCGATGCGGATCTTGGGCCCCTGCAAGTCCACCAGCACGCCGACCGCGCGACCGCGCGCACGCGCCAGGGAGCGCACCATCTCGGCGCGCGCGATATGCTCTTCAGGCGTGCCATGGGAAAAATTCAAGCGCACGACGTCAACGCCCGCCTCGATCAGGCTATCGAGCACTTTCGGATCATTCGACGACGGACCGAGCGTGGCTACTATTTTGGTTCTGCGTATCATTTCATTGGTGATGGGTAATGGGGAATGAGGGATGGGCCAAACCCATCCCCCATCACCCATCACCCATTACTCCTTATTTTTGAGCAGCTCGCTGTTCGAGGATTTCAACCGCAGGCAGTTTCTTGCCTTCGAGGAATTCGAGGAAAGCGCCACCGGCGGTGGATATGTAGGACACCTTGTCGTAGATGCCGTATTTCTGGATGGCGGCGATCGTGTCGCCGCCGCCGGCCAGGGTAAATGCCCGGGTTTCGGCGATCGCCATGGCGATCGCCTTGGTGCCCGCGCCAAACTGGTCGAACTCGAACACGCCGACCGGCCCGTTCCATACCACGGTGCCCGCCTTCATGATGATATCCACGAGTTCCTGGGCTGACTTGGGGCCAATGTCGAAAATCATGTCGTCATCGGCCACGTCGCCGGCGTCTTTCAGCACGGCGGGCTCGCTGGCGTCGAACTTCTTGCCGCACACCACGTCGACGGCGATGGGAATGGTGGCGTTGCGGGCGGTCATTTTCTTCATCAGCGCCTGGGCGGTGGGAACCAGTTCATCCTCGCACAGGGATTTGCCGACGTTCTTGCCGGTCGCCTTCAGGAAGGTGTTGGCGATGCCGCCGCCCACCACCAACTGGTCGACTTTCTCGGACAGCGCCTCCAGCACGGTCAGCTTCGTGGATACCTTGGAACCGCCGACAATGGCCACCATCGGGCGCGCCGGACTGAGCAGCGCCTTGCTCAGGGCGTCCAGTTCTTCCGTCAGCAGGATGCCGGCGCAGGCAACCGGCGCGAATTTGGCCACGCCGTGGGTGGACCCTTCGGCGCGGTGAGCCGTGCCGAAGGCGTCCATCACAAACACGTCGCACAGCCTGGCGTATTTCTGTGCGGTTTCGTCGACGTTCTTCTTCTCGCCCTTGTTGAAGCGCACATTTTCCAGCAGCACCAGCTCGCCATCGGCCACCTCGAAACCGCCATCCACCCAGTCCCTGATCAGGCGCACCGGCTTGCCGAGCTTCGCGGCCAGAACGTCCGCCACCGGCTTGAGGGAGTTTTCCTCGGAATATTCGCCTTCGGTCGGACGGCCCAGGTGAGACATCACCATTACCTTGGCGCCAGCCTTGAGGCAATGCTCGAAAGTCTTCATGGACGCCGTGATGCGGGCATCGGAAGTGACCTTGCCGTCCTTGACGGGCACATTCAGGTCGGAACGGATCAGGACACGTTTGCCCTTGAGGTCCAGGTCGGTAACACGAATTACGGACATGTTTAGCTCCTGTGGAAATTTAAGATGTAAGGGATGGGTGGGCCCATGCCTTACGTCTCACGGCGTAAGTGGTGAATGGTGAGCAGGGAGCGGCAAGCAGTGGGGCCTGAACCCGCTTGCTGCTTGCCGCTCCCTGCTTGCCAGCAACTTACTTAGCTACGTGTTGCACCAAGCGCAGCATGTTGCAGGTATAGCCGTACTCGTTGTCGTACCAGGACACGACCTTGACGAAGGTGCTGTCCAGGGCGATACCCGCTTCGGCGTCGAAGGTGGAAGGGGCGCTGTTGCCGCGGAAGTCGGTGGAAACCACCTTCTCTTCGGTGTAGCCCATCACGCCCTTGAGCGCGCCTTCGGAGGCGGCCTTCATGGCCTTGCAGATGTCTTCGTAGGAGGCTTCCTTGTTCAGTTCCACGGTCAGGTCGACCACGGACACGTCGGAGGTGGGAACGCGGAAGGCCATGCCGGTGAGCTTCTTGTTCAGCTCGGGAATGACCTTGCCCACGGCCTTGGCGGCGCCGGTGGAAGACGGGATGATGTTTTCCAGGATGCCGCGGCCGCCGCGCCAGTCTTTCATGGACGGGCCGTCGACGGTCTTCTGGGTGGCAGTGGCGGCGTGCACGGTGGTCATCAGGCCGCGCTTGATGCCCCAGTTGTCGTGTAGCACCTTGGCGACGGGCGCCAGGCAGTTGGTGGTGCAGGAAGCGGCGGAGACGATGGCTTCGCCGGCGTATTTGGCGTGGTTCACGCCATACACGAACATCGGGGTGTCGTCCTTGGACGGCGCCGACTGGACAACTTTCCTCGCGCCGGCCTTGATGTGCGCCTGGCAGGATTCCGTGGTGAGGAAGAAGCCGGTGCAGTCGATCACGATGTCGGCACCCGCTTCGTTCCACTTCAGGTTGGCGGGATCGCGCTCGGCCGTCAGACGGATTTTCTTGCCGTTCACCACCATGTTGCCGCCGTCCACGGCGATATCGCCATTGAAGCGGCCATGCACGGAGTCGTATTTCAGCATGTAGGCCAGGTAGTCAGGTTCGAGCAGGTCGTTGATGGCGACAATTTCGATGTCCTTGAAGTCCTTTGCCACAGCGCGGAACACCATGCGGCCGATACGGCCAAATCCGTTGATACCGACTTTAATTGTCATAGTTTTCTCCTTGGTTTTAGAAATAAATTCCTGAACCACGGGGCACACGGGGAGCACGGGGAAATCGACACCCCGTGTACCCCGTGCTCCCCGTGGTTAAATAATGCCTTTTACCGTATTGACCACATTCTCGACCGTGAAACCGAAGTGCTTGAACAGTTCCGGAGCCGGAGCGGATTCGCCGAAGCTGTGCATGCCCACCACCGCGCCGTCGCCACCGACGTACTTGTACCAGCCGTCGGTCACGCCGGCTTCGATCGCCACGCGCTTCACGCCCCTGGGCAGGACGCTGTCCTTGTAGGACTGGTCCTGGCGGTCGAAGACGTTGGTGGACGGCATGGAAACCACGCGGGTCGCCACGCCCTGTTCATCCAGCACTTTCTTGGCGTCCATGGCCAGCTGCACTTCGGAGCCGGTGGCGATCAGCACCACTTTCGGCTTGGCGGCATCGGCCAGCACGTAGGCGCCCCGGGCAATCGCGGCGATCTGCGCGGCGTCGCGCTTCTGGAAGTTGAGGTTCTGGCGGCTGAAGATCAGGCAGCTCGGGCCGGTTTTCTTTTCCACGGCGGCCACCCAGGACACGGCCGATTCCACCGTATCACACGGGCGCCACACGTCCATGTTGGGGATCATGCGCAGGGTCGCGGTCTGTTCGACCGGCTGGTGGGTCGGGCCGTCTTCGCCCAGGCCGATGGAGTCGTGGGTGAAAACGTAGATCACGCGCTGCTTCATCAGGGCGGACATGCGCAGGGCGTTGCGGGCGTATTCCGAGAACATCAGGAAGGTGCCGCCGAACGGCAGCAGGCCGCCGTGCAGAGCCATGCCGTTCATGATGTGGGACATGCCGAATTCGCGCACGCCGTAGCTGATGTAGTTGCCGGTGCTCTTGCCCTTGACGTGGTGGCAGCCGGTCCAGTTGGTCAGGTTGGAGCCGGTCAGGTCGGCGGAACCGCCGAGGAATTCCGGCAGCGCCGGGGCCAGGCCGTTGATGCAGTTTTGCGAAGCCTTGCGCGTGGCGATGGTTTCCGCTTTTTCGTTGGTCCTGGCGATGAAATCGGCAACGTGATCTTTCCAGTTGGCGGGCAGTTCGCCCGTCATGCGGCGCTTGAACTCGGCAGCCTCCTGCGGGAAGGCCTTGGCGTATTCGGCGAACTTGTTGTTCCACAGCGCTTCCAGGCCCTCGCCCTTGGTGCGGCAGTCCCATCCTTCGTATACGTCCTTGGGAATTTCGAAAGGGCCGTATTTCCAGCCGATATTGGCGCGCGTGGCGGCAATTTCGGCATCTCCCAGGGCGGCGCCGTGCACGTCATGGGTGCCTTCCTTGTTGGGGGAACCCTTGCCGATGATCGTCTTGCAGCAGATCAGGGAAGGCTTGTCGCTCACCGCCTTGGCGGCCTGCACGGCGGCCTCGATGGCGGCGGGATCGTGGCCGTCCACGCCCGGCACCACGTGCCAGCCGTAGGCTTCGAAGCGCTTGGCGGTATCGTCGGTGTACCAGCCTTCGATGTGGCCGTCGATGGAAATGCCGTTGTCGTCCCAGAAGGCGATCAGCTTGCCCAGGCCCCAGGTGCCGGCCAGCGCGCAGGCTTCATGGGAAATGCCTTCCATCATGCAGCCATCGCCAAGGAACACGTAGGTGTGGTGATTGACGATTTCATGGCCGGGCCGGTTGAATTCGGCTGCCAGCAGTTTTTCCGCCATGGCCATGCCCACGGCGTTGGCAATGCCCTGGCCGAGCGGGCCGGTGGTGGTCTCGACGCCGGGGGTGTAGCCGTATTCGGGGTGACCGGGCGTCTTGGAGTGCATCTGGCGGAAGCGCTTGATTTCCTCGATCGGCAGGTCGTAGCCAGTCAGGTGCAGCAGGGAATAAATCAGCATCGAAGCATGGCCGTTGGACTGCACGAAACGGTCGCGGTCGAACCACTTGGGGTTGGCCGGGTTGTGGCGCAGGTGGTGGTTCCACAACACTTCCGCGATTTCCGCCATGCCCATGGGCGCGCCGGGATGGCCGGAGTTGGCTGCTTGCACAGCATCCATGGAGAGCGCGCGTATGGCGTTGGCGAGGTCTTTACGAGTTGCCATTTCTTGATTCCTCAAAAAGTATAAATTCTTGTTTGTTTTACCGGGTGTCATGACACCCGAAGCGCAAAACCATTGTCGAGTGATGGTCTTTTCGCTAAAAAACTGGTGAAAGGCCTTGATTATTACTCACGCGCAATTTTTGGGCAAGTGCGTGAAGAATCGCCACAATATGGCAATTTAACATTGTTAAACATGCGCTTAGTGGCATTCAGAGAGCATGGAACGAAGAAGATGAGGGTTCAGGGGGCGATTTAAAATTATTTTATGCATGCGACACAAATGTTTATTTGGCAGCCATGATCCAGGCTCGCCAGCCCTGGTATAGGCCTTCGCTGCGCGCGGCCACCACCGAGCGCTGCCACACGTCATCGCTCCAGAAATCGTCCTGGACGAGCGTGCCCAGGATGCCGCCCGCCTCCTGAAGAATCAGCGAACCGGCGGCGTAATCCCATAGTTTCTGCCCGCCGTGCAGATAGACATCGAAACGCCCCGCCGCGATATAACACCAGTCCAGGGTGCTGGCGCCAAAATTGCGCTGCGAGCTGTAGGGTGGCGCGCTGGCCAGTTTCTGCGCCAGCGTGGACGAAATGCGCTTGAAGTCGATGCCGGCCATGGAGTGGCACAGGTCGGGCATGTATTCCTTGATCGGCAGCTGGACGCCATTGAGAAACGCGCCCTTGCCCTGTTCGGCATAAAAAACCTCGTCCGCCACCGGATCGTACACCACGCCCAGCACGCTGCGCCCTTGCCGCATCAGGGCAACCGACACGGCAAAATAGGGCAGGCCGTTGACGAAGTTGGAAGTCCCGTCAATGGGGTCGATGCACCACAGGCCCGCTTCCCCCGCCTGCCATAATTCCTTTTGCAACGCGAAGGGCATTTCCTCGCCCAGCACGGGGTGGCCGGCGATAGCGGTCAAGGCGGAGACAAGCGCGTTCTGCGCGGCGAGGTCGGCCTCGGTAAACATGCTGCCATCGCTCTTGCGCTGGCGCGCAACCTTGAGGTAGCGCGGCATGATTTCTTCCCGTGAGACGGTCTTGACGGCTTCGATGACGGCGTTGAGCATAATTCTTTGGGCAATGAGGAATGAGGAATGGGTGAAGGGGATGTGCCCCCATTCCTCATTACCCATGACCCATCACCATTTATCCTTTATTTCCATTTAATCGAGCATCCCATGCTCGGGATCTGTTCCGCCGGCCCCCGTCCGGTTTGGGCCACCTGCACCATGGCTTCGAACAGGTCGCGGCGCGCATCGGCCGGGGCGGCTTCCTTGCGCGACGCATCGAGCCTTCCGCGGTACTGCAGCTCCAGCCCGGCGTTGAACCCGAAGAAGTCCGGCGTGCATACCGCGCCATAGGCCTTTGCCACTTCCTGCGTATCGTCCAGCAGGTAGGGGAAGGGATAAGCGAACTGAGCCGCCACTTTCTTCATGTTGTCGAAAGAGTCTTCTTCATACTCGGCCGGATCGTTGGACATGATGGCCACGCTGCCGATGCCATGCGCCCTGAGTTCCGTGCAGTCGCGCACCAGGCGGTCGCGCACCGCCTTGACATAAGGACAGTGATTGCAGATGAACATTACCAGCAAGCCTTTCGGGCCGCGCACGTCGGCCAGGCAATAGCGCTTGCCATCCACGCCGACCAGGTCGAAATCCCGGGCTTTCCAGCCAAAATCACAGACAGGGGTTTGCAGGCTGACCATTTTTATTTCCTCGAAACAAAACAAATTTCAGCCAGAAGTATAACGCCCGTTTCTTTGCCAACGCCAGTGCAAGCGGTATAGTTCCGACCTATGGCCATTTCACGCTTTTATTTTCCCGCCCTGCCCCTTCACGCCAGAGAGGTGGAACTCCCTCCCGAATCCGCGCACCACGCGGCCAGGGTGTTGCGCTTGCAAGCCGGCGACGCGATAGTCCTGTTTGACGGCACGGGCGGCGAGTATCCTGCAGTCATCAGCCGGATCGGCAAGCAGCGCGTCATGGCAGAAATCGGCCCATGGCGCGAGCGCGAATGCGAGTCGCCGCTGCAGGTCACCCTCGCCCAGGCGATGCCGGGCGGCGACAAGATGGATTTTACCCTGCAAAAAGCCGTGGAGCTCGGCATCAGCGCCATTCAGCCGCTTGCCAGCGAACGCAGCGTTGTCAGGTTGAGCGGGGAACGGGCCGAAAAGCGCGTGCGGCACTGGCAACAAGTGGTCATTGCCGCCTGCGAACAGTGCGGCCGCAACCGCGTGCCCCAGGTCGCCCCCATTCTTTCCCTGAACGACTGGCTGGGCGGACTGGCCGCGCCGGGCGTGCGCCTGACCTTGGCGCCGGACGCGCCTGTCGGCCTGCGCGAACTGCCGCGGCCTGACACGCCGATCACCTTGCTGATCGGCCCGGAAGGCGGCCTTGCGGCGGGCGAAATCAAGGCCGCCGCGCACTGCGGTTTTGCCGCCTTGCGCCTCGGCCCGCGCGTGCTGCGCACCGAAACCGCTGCGCTGGCGGCATTGGCGGCAATGCAGGCGGTGTGGGGAGATTTTTGAAACACCCGGATAAATTCCCTTTACAATTCAAAAATCAAAACACAATTTAGGCTCGGCCATGCCCAGCAAGCTCAAAGCGGATTTCGTCAAACCTGAAATATTCGTCGATGTGTTCGTGCAGTGGTTCCGCACCGCCACGCCTTATATCCACAAGTTCCGCGGCAAGACTTTCGTCGTCGCTTTCGGCGGCGAAGTGGTGAGCGAAGACCAGTTCGTCACCCTGGCGCACGACCTCAACCTGCTCAACAGCCTGGGCGTGCGCCTGGTGCTGGTGCATGGCGCGCGGCCGCAGATCGAGGAAGAACTGACCGAACGTGGCGCCTCGATCCGCTACGTCAACGGCTTGCGCGTCACCGACGACGATGCCCTGAAATGCGTCAAGGAAGCCACCGGCACGGTGCGCGTGGAAATCGAAGCCCTGCTCTCCATGGGCCTGGCCAATTCCCCCATGGCGGGCGCCGACATCCGCGTGGCGAGCGGCAATTTCGTCACCGCCAAGCCCATGGGCGTGCGCGAGGGCGTGGACCTGCAGCACACCGGCGAGGTGCGCAAGATCGACGTGGCGGGCATCAGGCGCCGTCTCGACCAGGGCGACATGGTGCTGCTCTCGCCGCTGGGTTACTCGCCCACCGGGGAAATCTTCAACCTGTCGCTGGAAGATGTCGCCACCCGCGCCGCCATCGACCTCGATGCCGACAAGCTGGTGTTTCTCATGAACACCGCCGGCGTCACCGGCGAAAACGGCGAATTGCTGCACAGCCTCACCACCCAGGACGCCGAGGCCGTGCTGTCGAAGGCGCATGGCTTGCCCGAGGACATCGACTATTTCCTGCCCTGCGCCATTCGCGCCTGCCGCAACGGCGTGGCGCGCGTGCACCTCATCAGCCGCCACGTGGACGGCGCCCTGCTGCAGGAGCTCTTCACCCACGAGGGCATCGGCACCATGCTGGCCGAGGACACGCTGGAAACCCTGCGCCCCGCCACCATCGACGACGTGGGCGGCCTGCTGGCCCTGATCGAACCGCTGGAAGCGGAGGGCACGCTGGTGCGTCGCTCGCGCGAACTGCTGGAAATGGAAATCGAGCGCTTCACCGTGCTGGAACACGACGGCCTGATCATCGGCTGCGCCGCGCTCTACCCCTTTCCCGAGGAACAGGCGGCCGAACTGGCCTGCATGGCGGTGAGCAAGGATTACCGCGGCGCCGGACGGGGCGAGGCGCTGCTCGAATACATGCAGGTCCAGGCTCTGGAAAAAGGCTTCCGCCGCTTGTTCGTGCTCACCACGCGCACCGCTCACTGGTTCGTCGAGCGCGGCTTCATCGAAGCCAGCGTGGCGGAGCTGCCCAAGGCAAAGCAGGGTTTGTACAACTTCCAGCGCCGCTCCAAGGTTTTTGTAAAAACACTGTAACTGCCCCGCCCGGAGCCACGGCCCCGTCATGGCCGCGATGCCTCGCGCCCGCCGACGCTTTTATCCACGGGGCGCGCCAAGGCATCGTGATTCGTCAGTCAAGGCGGGTCAGGAATAAAAAAACCCCTCTTGCGAGGGGCCTGGCGAGTTTGGCGTGGGCAACGAGGTTGCCCACGCTACAGCTTGCTGTAAGACGTTTTACGGTACTGTGCAGTTATTGGTGTATTTTATTGTGAAGGTGGGCTGCGTGGCAGGCATCGCGCCAACACTGTCAACAACAACGATATTAGCGTCTCCCGTGGCATTCCCACCCGAAAGATTTGGCCACGCCACTATAAAAGAGCCGCCATTGTTGGCAACCGTAATCGGCCCAGGTGCTACAGTGTGCGGAACTGTGGTAGGTGTCGTCAGAAAGACGGAGCCTACCAAGGGGTTAGTGGAGGAAACGGTATAAGGCGGAGTACCACCATAAATATAGTACACAGTGTAGGTCGGGCTAGAGGGAAGAGGTGAGCAGTAGGTGTAATCTGGGGTAGGGGGAGAGGTACTGGGATTACCAGTGATCGTGATATCTTTTTGAGTAATAGTCCAAGTTGCACTGGTCGGATTTACCAACAGTTGCAGGCCGGCGATCATGAACTGCTTGCGCAATTCAAAGCCTGTCACCTCGTCAGTTGCTGAAATTGTGGCGTACTGGGTGGAGGCGCCGACATCGGCCTTGATCACGGCGTAGGCATTGCCGCTTTGGTCGGTGGTGGTTTCCAGGGTGATAATGCGTCCGGTTGGGTCGGTGCCGCCCTGTGGCACCACGCAGTTGCCAAGGTTCGTGTTGCACACGAAGCCATAGGCCGCGCCCTGGTCCGTGACGTGGAAACGGACTTTATGCCCCATCAACGGCGCGCCGGTCGCGGATCTCGCCGTTACCGATACCGTGCCCTGCAAGCCGCTGCTGATGAAGGTTTGCGATGTGCCGGTGGCGCTTTGGCCGGTGATGATCAGGCTGGCGGCATCCAGCGAGGCGGGCTTGACCGTGACGCTCGTCGTGGCCGACTTGCCATCCGCATCGCGCACGGTGAGCGTGACACTGGTGTCCGCGTTCACATTGTCCACGGTGACCTCGAAGGTGTTGCCGTTGATGCTGAGGGTATTGTTGCTGCTGCCGGTGAAGTGAATGGACGGGTCGCCCGCGGAAATGCTGTAGGGGGCCCTGCCGCCGGTGATGGTGAAGGTCGTGGGATAGCCCATGTACAGATTGGCGGCGGCAGGATCAACGGAGAGGGCGATGTTCGGCGTAGCTGATGCGCCACCGCCGCCGCAGCCTGAAAGCAGGGTCATGAACCCGAGAATGATTGCCGTCGCGAGCGACGAGAACCAGGTTAAACGCTGTGTGGTGTTGAACAATTTAATCCCCTTTGTTTTCAATTCAGGCAGATAGCTGCATAACTTCACGCGCCACTATACAAAAGGCATGAAAAAACATCAAGCACTATAATTTGGGGCTTGCTGGAGTGGAAAATGGGGGTGGTGAGGGGTGATGGGTGATGGGTGATGGGTGATGGGTAATGGGTAATGAGTAATGAGTGATGAAAACCGCCGGCCGCCCCCATTACCCATCACCCATCACCCATCACCAACTCCCCATTGGGCCTCATTTGTCACCAAAGTGTAATATTGCCGTCATATTATGAGCATCGCAAAATGATATTGAGGACACAGGCATGGCGGCAAACATTCTCATAGTGGAAGACGAACCGGCGATTCAGGAATTGCTGGTGTTCAATCTGCAGCAGGCGGGGCATCACGCGATCAGCGCGGCCAGCGCGGAGCAGGCGTACACCCTGCTGCGCGATGCCTTGCCCGACCTGATCCTGCTCGACTGGATGCTGCCGGGAATGAGCGGGATCGAGTTCGCGCGCCGCGTCAAGGCGGAAGCCTATACCAAGGCCATTCCGATCATCATGCTGACGGCGCGTGGCGAGGAGCAGGACAAGATCGCGGGTTTCGAGACCGGCGCCGACGATTACATCACCAAGCCGTTTTCGCCGCGCGAACTGATGGCGCGCATCAAGGCGGTGTTGCGCCGCCGTGCGCCGCAGATGACCGACGACCCGGTGGAAAGCGGGGGCCTGCGCCTTGACCCCGCCGCGCATCGGGTCACGGGCGGAGGTCGGCCGATCGAACTCGGACCGACGGAATTCCGCTTGCTGCATTTCCTGATGACGCACGCGGACCGGGTCCATTCGCGCGGCCAGTTGCTGGACCAAGTGTGGGGCAGCCAGGTGTTCGTCGAGGACCGCACCGTGGATGTGCACATCCGCCGCCTGCGCCGCGCGCTGGAAGAAACCGGCCACGAGCACCTGGTGCAGACGGTGCGCGGCTCCGGCTACCGTTTCTCGGAGAGCGAGTGATTTCGTTTACCATCGTGGCCATGCCCGATTCGAAGAAAAACCGATGCCCGGCCTGACCTGGTCCCTGGTTTGGCCGCCGCTGCTGGCGGCAATGGCCGCGCTTCTGGTCTGGCCGCTGTTTGGGCCGGTGCTGGCGCTGGCGTTGTTTGCCGCATGCCTGCTGGTGCTGCTGGCGCATCATGCGGTCAATTTGCGCGCGCTGGCGCGCTGGCTGGTTTCGCCGCCCGGCACCGAGGTGCCGGAGGGTTCCGGTGCGTGGGGCGAGGTGTTCAACGCGATTTATGAATCCAGCCGCATGCGGTCGAGCGGCCAGCTGCAGTTGAATGCCGCGCTCGAACGCTTCCAGCGTGCGGCCGAGGCCATGCCGGACGGCATCGTCATGCTCAACGAGGCCGGCCAGATCGAGTGGTGCAACCCGGTGGCGGAAACCCAGTTCGATATCAGCAACCGGCGCGACCATTTGCAGCGCATTACCTACCTGGTGCGCCAGGCTCAGTTTACCGACTACCTGGCCGCGCAGAACTACGCCGAGCCGCTGGTGATGAAATCCTTGCGCAATCCCGACCTGACGCTGTCGATCCAGTTGGTGCCCTTCGGCGACCGGCAGAAGCTGCTCCTCAGCCGCGACATTACCCAACTGGAGCGGCTGGAGACCATGCGCCGCGACTTTGTCGCCAATGTTTCCCACGAGTTGCGCACGCCCTTGACGGTGGTGGGCGGCTTTCTCGAAACTTTCGAGGATGCCGAGCACATCGACATGACGCAGAGCCGGCGCCATTTTCAGCTCATGCACGACCAGACCAGGCGCATGCAGGGCCTGGTGGACGATTTGCTGACGCTTTCGCGGCTCGAGAACAACCAGGAAAAAATGTCCGAGGAAACGGTGGATGTGCGCGCCCTGCTGCAAGTCCTGTACAAGGAGGCGCTATCCCTGAGCGACGGACGCCACCACCTGCGCCTCGAACTCGCAACGGACCGCAAATTGCTGGGAAACGCGCGTGACCTGCACAGCGCCTTCGGCAACCTGGTGAGCAACGCGGTGCGCTACACCCCGGAAGGCGGGGATATCGAGCTGATCTGGGCGTTGCATGACGGCGAGGCGAGGTTCTGCGTGCAGGATAGCGGCATCGGCATCGAGCCCCAGTATATCAGCCGGCTCACCGAACGCTTCTACCGCGTGGACCGCGGACGTTCGCGGGAAACCGGCGGCACCGGCCTGGGGCTGTCCATCGTCAAGCACATCCTGACGCGCCACCAGGGGCGCCTGGAAATCAGCAGCGAACCTGGCAAGGGCAGCCTTTTCTGCGCCTGTTTCCCGGCGCGGCGGGTTGTTGCTTAAAACATCTGTTCGCTGACAAAAGTGACGTGCTCGAAATTGGCGCCTTTTTCCAGCAGCGCGACGAGCTTCGCTTCTTCCATCCGGCTGCCGTAAATGTGGATGCGTTTGCCTGGCTGGAACCAGCCGATGGGCAGCACCAGGCTGGCCGGTTCGTTCTGTTCGGGGACGGCGGAAAGCTGGAATGCGGGAACGAATGGACCGGCATCCCTGGGGTTGAGCGTGCTCTGGCGCGCCGCCAGCGGAGTGGGAAATCCGGGCAGGGCGCGCGCGCCGATGCCGAGGCTGCCATCCTCGTCCATGAGCAGCCAGCGCACCACTGCCAGGGTGAAATGCTCGCCGGCCTCGGGGCGCAGGGCCAGCAGCAGGTTCTGGCTGACCCTTTCTCCCGCGCCGCTGCGCGACAGGCGGAAACCGCCCGCGCTCTGATCCAGGCAGCGCCATTTTTCCAGTGCAAATCCCAGCCGCGCGACGAGCAGTTTCTCGGTACGCCGGGTGACGCGCCCGTACATGCGCATGTCTTCCATGATTTCGGGGGCGAGGTCGAGCGTTTCGCCTGGTTGCTTGAAAGGGGTGGCGCCGTTGAGAAAGAAATGAATGGCGGGGAAGGCAAAGCACAGTTGCATGGCGGTTTCGGTGCTATTGCGGCTGTGCACGCGCGCCGGCTGGACTTCGCACCAGCGCCGGTAAAGGACGGAGAGGAAGGCTTCGCAGCCAGGCTGGATGCAGTCGTCGCCGAGCCCGATTTCCGCCGCATTGCCGCCAGTGCGCAAAAATTTGATGCGTTTCCTGAGCGACACGGCAAGTCGTTCCGTGTCGAGGAAGCGTTTCTCTTTCATTGTCTGGCCGGTGTACATGAGCGGGCCGCCTGTTCCGGACAGGTCCACTGCCACCAGGGGCAGCGTGGGCGTGGGGGGCTGTTCCCGGCACAATGGCGCGCGGGCCGTCCATTTGTCGAGCCAGCGGTCGAGCTGCCGCAATTGCCGGGAGGACAGTTGTTGCGGGTCAGCCAGGCTCAGCAACAGCGCCCTGGCATAGGTTCCCTGACATGAATCGCTGCCGTCTTCGCGGTTCAGGCTGTCCTTGATGCGTTTGGCGGCGACTTCCTGCGCTTCGGCAAAGGCGTACAAGGCATGCAGTTGACGCCACAGGGCAGAGGGGACCAGGCGGTAGGCGTGGCCATATTCCAGCATTTGCATGACGATGCAGTGCATCACGCGCTGCGTGATGAGGGCGGTGAAGGCCGCAACACTGGTATCGCCGTCGATGTTGGCTTGCAGGCACAGGCGATAATTCGCCGCCAGGCGCTGCCATAAGGATTCGGCGTTATTCCAGGCGGACTGCTCCAGGGATGAGAAGGGCAAGGGCTTGTTGTGATATTTCTTGCCCAGTTCGCCAGCGATATAGGCCACGGCTTCGCGCATGAGTTCGAGGTCCTTCAGCCGCTCCAGCGCGGAGAGGGGATAGTGGCTGAGCAGTTCGAGCTGTTGCCCGAGCTCGCCCTGCACGGTCTGGACATTGGTGAGGGGCAACGCCTTGAGCCATTGCCTGCACGCGGCCGCGTCGGAAAATTCCGGACGCGGCGCGCCAGGGTCGATGGCAGGGAGGTCAAGGTTCAGCATTCAGCGCTCGGCTCTCAGTGGTCAGGTCAGGGGGTTTGCTTCAGCCCTGTATGGATAATCCGGGTTCAAGCTGACAACTGGCTGCCACCAGCCAACGGTCATAACGCAGCGCCGCCCCGAATCATGAAACAGCGATTCGCCATGATCGTTTCCCTCACCCCCGCCATCCCTCACCCCTGGCCCCTTCCCGGAGGGAGAGGGGAACGCTCGCCCCTTCTCCCTCCGGGAGAAGGTTGGGATGAGGGAGGGCGCGCCCGCAAGGGGTGTCCCCGCCGGGATTGGCGGCAAGGCCGCTTAATCCGGCGAGAAGGG
>JAQTLK010000028.1:19763-25887 GCA_028714955.1 Sulfuricella sp. | reverse complement strand
CTAGGAAAGCCTGCATCACTGCCAAGCGTCAAGCGCGTGGCAGCCAAAAATCAAAAGGGATATGATCCTCTTTATCGCAACCTTCAAAGGCCTCTGACATGTCGCGCACCAAATTCCTGCTGGACGAATCCGAAATCCCCACCCACTGGTACAACGTTGTCGCCGACATGCCCAATCCACCGGCGCCTCCGCTGGGCCCGGACGGCAAGCCGATCGGCCCGGAAGCACTGACTGCGATCTTCCCCATGAGCCTGATCGAGCAGGAAATGTCTACCCAGCGCTGGATCGAAATCCCCGAGAAAGTACGCGAAATTTATCAACTGTGGCGGCCTTCGCCAATGTTCCGCGCCCACCGCCTGGAAGCGGCGCTCGGCACGCCGGCCAGGATTTACTACAAATACGAAGGTGTTTCCCCGGCGGGCTCGCACAAGCCCAATACCGCCATCGCCCAGGCCTATTACAACCAGCAAGCCGGCATCAAGCGCATCGCCACCGAAACCGGGGCCGGACAATGGGGCTGCTCCATGGCGCTGGCCGGGCAGATGTTCGGGCTGGAGGTGCGCGTTTACATGGTCAAGGTCAGCTACGACCAGAAACCCTATCGCCGCTCGATGATGCAGACCTGGGGCGCGGAGGTGTTCGCCAGTCCCAGCATGGAAACCCGCGCCGGCCGCGCCGCCCTGGCGCAGGACCCTGACAACCGGGGCTCCCTGGGCCTGGCGATTTCCGAAGCAGTGGAAGACGCCGCCTCGCGTGCTGATACCAACTATGCGCTCGGTTCGGTGCTGAACCACGTGCTGCTGCACCAGACCGTGATCGGCCTCGAAGCCAAAAAACAGCTCGAGAAAGCCGGCGACTACCCGGACATGATCTTCGCCCCCTGCGGCGGCGGCTCCAACTTCGGCGGCGCGGCCTTCCCCTTCTTTGCCGACAAGGCGGCGGGCAGGAACGTGCGCCTGGTGGCGGTGGAACCCACCTCCTGCCCAACACTGACGCGCGGCCACTACGCCTACGATTTTGGCGATACCGCCAAGCTCACCCCGATGATGCTGATGTACACCCTCGGCCACGACTTCATGCCCCCCGGCATCCACGCCGGCGGCCTGCGCTACCATGGCGACTCGACACTGGTGTCGCAGCTCTACCACGAAAAACTGATCGAAGCGGTGGCGGTGCCACAGCTCGCCACTTTCCAGGCCGGCGTCACCTTCGCCCGCGCCGAAGGCATCATCCCGGCGCCGGAGTCGAGCCACGCCATCGCCGCCTGCATCGACGAGGCCCTGCGCTGCAAGGAAAGCGGTGAAGCGAAAACGCTTTTCTTCAACCTTTCCGGCCACGGGCACTTCGACATGGGCGCATACGACAGTTATTTCAGCGGAAAACTGGAAGACTTTGCCTACCCGGAGGAGGCGATCGAGGCGGCACTGGAACGGCTGCCGAAAGTGGGCAGATAAAGCAAAAGACCAGGGACCGGGACAAATGGCAAGAATTTTTATATTAGCGGGAACTAATTTATCTCCGGCCCGCTCTGAGAATGCAGACGGCCTCAAAAACCGCCTCCCGCTTCTCCTCCCTGAGCGGGCGCCTTAATGCTAGTTAAGGCTTCCGCCCCCGGCTTTTTCCCCTTTAGCCGGGGGCTTTTTCTTTTACCGCTTATCCTGGCCCAAATGTTTCATAATAAATCGACGCGCGCCCTCGCTGGTCTTTTGTTAACGCTGCTTTCCGCCTGCGCCTCGTTACCACCGCCCGGCGCAGTGAGTGTCGTTCCGCCGCCAACGGCCATTGTCACGGCACCCACTCTGCAGGTTGCGGCATGGGATGCCATTTCCGGCTGGAGCGAGGACGATCCCTCCCAGGCATGGGGCGCGTTCCTGCAGAGTTGCGCCGCACTGAGACAGCGGCCAGCCTGGAAGACGGTATGCGACATGGCGGCGGCGCAACCGGCCCAGCCTGAATCCTCGCGCCGTTTTTTCGAGGAGAATTTCGTCCCCTACCAGGTGACGAATCCGGACAATAGCAGCGATGGTCTGATCACCGGTTATTACGAGCCCTTGCTGAATGGCAGCCGCACCCGCACCAGCCGTTTCCGCTACCCCCTTTACGGCTCGCCCCCCGATTTGCTGGTGATCGATTTGGCCTCTGTTTACCCGGAACTGAAAGGCATGCGGCTACGCGGCCGCTTGCAGGGAAATCGGGTCGTGCCCTACTACAGTCGCGCCGAGATCGATAGTGGCATGGCGCCGCTGAAAGGCAGGGAACTGTTTTGGGTGGATGATGCGGTAGACCTGTTTTTCCTGCAGATTCAGGGTTCCGGCAAGATCAGGCTGCCGGGAGGAGAAATGGTGCGCGTCGGTTATGCCGACCAGAACGGCTATCCCTACAAGTCCATCGGCAAGGCCCTGGTGGAGCGCGGCGAACTGACGCTCGACAAGGCATCGATGCAGGGCATCAAGGACTGGGCCAGGCGCAACCCGGGCAAACTGGCGGAGTTGCTCGATACCAATGCCAGCTATGTATTCTTCCGTGAGTTGCCGAACCAGCTTTCCGGCCCGCTCGGCGCGCTCGGCGTGCCGCTCACGGCGGGGCGCAGCCTGGCGGTCGATGCGCGCACGATCCCGCTTGGCGCGCCAGTATTCCTTTCTACCACCTGGCCCAACGAAACCAGGCCGCTCAATCGCCTGATGCTGGCACAGGACACCGGCGGCGCGATCAGGGGCGTGGTGCGGGCGGACTTTTTCTGGGGCTTCGGCAGCGATGCCGGCAAGCAGGCGGGCAGCATGAAGCAGACGGGGAAGATGTGGGTGCTGTTGCCGAAGGATTATCCGCTGCAGCAGCCTTAACCCGGATGTTTCATAAATTCGCGTGATGATCGCGCAGGATTTTGTTCCGTAGGGGAATTTTGTGAGGGAGCGGCGAAGTTATTCATGAATAAGTTGAACTACAGCGCCTTGCCCGTCTTGAGCGCAAAAGAAATACCGATGGATTTCCACTCCTTGCTTTCATCTTCGAGCAGGGCGCGAGTCAGCGGATTGTGTTCCAGCCAGGCGGGATCCAGCGTAAGCGAGAAACCGCTGGTGCCGAATTTGAGTTTCATCGGCGGCAGTTCTACGTCGCTGCGGCTGCGACAAAGCAGAACCGCGAGGCGCAGCACGAGGATCAGCGGCCATTCGCTCGGGCTGTTCACCAGATTCAGCAGCTTGCTCAGGGCGCCGCGATGCGCGCGCACCAGCAGGCTCAGTTGTTCTTGCTCGATCCGGGAAAAGCCAGGCATGTCGGCATTGGCGAGAATATAGGCGGAATGGCGGTGGTAGCCGGTGTGAGCGATGGATATGCCGATTTCGTGCAGCCGCGCCGCCCAGGCCAGCAGAAGCCGGGGGTTGGCGATCGTGCCATCCAGCCTGTGCGCAATTTGTTCGAACAGCGTGCCCGCCAGTTCCTGCACCCGCCCCGCCTGAGGCGGGTCGACGTGGTAGCGGCGCATGAATTCGCGCACCGTGGCTTCGCGCATGTCATGCTTGTGGAAGCGGCCGATCAGGTCGTACAGCACGCCTTCGCGCAATGCGCCGGCGGCCACTTCCATGCGCTCGATGCCGAGTTCGGTGAAGATGCTGTTCATGATGGCGAAGCCTCCCGCCAGGACCGGCACGCGGTCCGATGCCAGGCCGGCCAGCTGCAGCAGCCTGACATCCCCCGCCTTGAGCAGCAGTGCGCGCAGCCTGGCCAGTCCCTCCCGCGTGATGCCGGAAGCGGAGAGCCCGTTCTGTTCCAGGATTTCAGCCAGGGCGCGAGCCGAACCGGAAGAGCCGATCGCATGTTGCCAGTGTCCGGCGGAAAAATCCGCGGCAATGGTGAGGATTTCGCCGCGCGCCGCCAATTCGGCCTGCAACAGGTCGTTCTTGTTGACTTTTCCGTCGGGAAAAAAACGCCGGCTGTAGCTGACGCAGCCCATGTACAGGCTTTCCATCTGCTGCGGCTGGTATCCCGCTCCGATGATGAATTCGGTGGAGCCGCCGCCGATATCCACCACCAGGCGTTTATCTTCGGACACAGGCAAGCCGTGGGAAACACCGAGGTAGATCAGACGGGCTTCTTCCTTGCCGGCAATGATCTCGATGGGGAAACCGAGCGCAGCTTGTGCCGCGTCGAGAAAGGCGGGGGCGTTTTTCGCCACGCGGAAGGTGTTGGTGCCGACAGCGCGCACGGCTTCGCGCGGCAAGCCGCGCAGACGTTCGGAGAAAATCTTGAGGCAGGCCAGCGCGCGCTGTTGCGATTCCTCGTCAAGGGTTTTGTCCGGCGTCAGGCCGGCGCCCAGGCGAACAGGTTCCTTGAGGGAGTCGAGCGGGTAGACTTGGCCTCCCACCACGCGCGCCACCTGCAGCCTGAAACTGTTCGAGCCGAGGTCGACCGCGGCGATGGTGGAATACGCCTTCATGCCGCTTACTGCTTGATGTCGCGTTCCATTTCTTCCATGCTGGCGTGGCGTACATCCTTGCCCTTGGCCATATAAACCACGTAACCGGCGATGTTCTTGGCATGATCGCCCACCCGTTCCACGGCCTTGGCGGCGAACAGGATGTCGATGGCCGTGGTGATCATGCGCGGATCCTCCATCATGAAGGTGATCAGGTGGCGCAGCACCGAGTCGAATTCATCATCCACTTCCACGTCCTGGCGCTTGAGCTGGGCGGCGGCGGTGATGTCGAGACGGGCGAAGGCGTCCAGCGCGGTGCGCAGCATGTCCAGCACCATCTCGCTCATGTGCCTGATTTCGGTGAAGCGGGGAACCGAAATGCGGTCGGGACCGTGAATCTTTTTTGCCATGCGGGCGATTTTCTCCGCCTTGTCGCCTATCCTTTCCAGGTCGGTGATGGCGCGTTCCACCGTCATGATCAGGCGCAAGTCGCCGGCGGTCGGTTGCCGGCGCGCGATGATCTGGGTGCATTCGCCATCAATCAGCATTTCCAGGGCATTCACGCGGCTATCGCTGGTGATCACCTCATCGGCCAGCTCCAGATTGCCGCTTGTCAGCGCCTCGATCGACTTGGTGATCTGCTCTTCCACCATGCCGCCCATTTGCAGCACGCGCGAACGAACCTCTTCCAGGTCGGCGTCCATTTGTTTGAAGATGTGTTCCTGGGCCATGATTTTCTCCTTGCTGCTTTGTCCCGTGTCGGGCGGAACGTTGATCGAATCGCGGGATTCTAATCGTTGTTTGTGACCGTTTTGTGTTGCTATTGCGCGGTCAGGGTTTTCACGCCTTCGGGCGTGCCGAGCAACAGCACGTCGGCCGGGCGGCAGGCAAAAAGACCGTTGGTGACCACGCCGGTGATCTGGTTGATGGCCGTCTCCAGCTCCACCGGATTCATGATCTGCAGGTTGTGCACGTCGAGGATGACGTTGCCGTTGTCGGTGGTAAAGCCCTGGCGCAGCACCGGCTGGCCGCCCAGCCTGGTGAGCTGGCGCGCGACATAGCTGCGCGCCATGGGGATGACCTCCACCGGCAGGGGGAACTTGCCAAGCATGTCCACCAGCTTGCTGCTGTCGGCGATGCAGACGAACTTCCTGCTGCATGCGGCGACGATTTTTTCGCGCGTCAGGGCGCCGCCGCCACCCTTGGTCATGTGCATGTGGCGGGTGATTTCGTCCGCGCCATCGACATAAACGACGAGCTCGCTCACGCTGTTGAGATCGAGCACTTCGATGCCATGCTGGCGCAGGCGCTGGGCGGTGGCTTCGGAACTGGCGACGGCTCCATCCAGCTTGTGCTTGATTTTGGCCAGTTCATCGATGAAAAAGTTGGCCGTCGAGCCGGTGCCGACTCCGATAATACCGCTCGGGACGTGTTCGATAGCGGCGCGCGCCACAGCTTGTTTCAGTTCGTCTTGAGTCATTATGTCTAATCTTCCGAAATTCATCATGTGTTGGCGCGAAATTCGCGCAGCGAGACCTCGCCCCCTCTCCCGCCGGGAGAGGGCAGGGGTGAGGGAAACGGTCATGGAAAAGCGCTGTTTCATGATTCCAGGAGCCTGTCGGACTTGGAGGAAATCGGCTGCAAAACCGGCAAATGGGGTTAGCAGGGATGGGCGGCTTTATCGCCCAACTCGCAAAATCTGTCCTCGCCCAG
>JAQTLK010000028.1:0-19663 GCA_028714955.1 Sulfuricella sp. | reverse complement strand
AAGTCCGACAGGCTCCTAGGCAGTGCTTCGCCATGACCATCAAGTTTAAAAGCATAACGACAACCAGCGATTTAGGCTATAGCCGGCTGCTCAAAAGTGCCGATTACTGTTAATCTTAGTCCTGATATTATGAAAATGGTGCCGCCCCATGCCAACCAGTTACCTGGAAAAAATCCTCACCGCCCGTGTTTATGACGTGGCCATCGAAAGTCCGCTGGAGGAAGCGCCCAACCTTTCCCGCCGGCTCGGCAACACCATCCTGCTCAAACGCGAAGACATGCAGCCGGTGTTCTCCTTCAAGCTGCGCGGCGCTTACAACAAAATGGTGCAATTGCCGCGCGCGGCACTGAAGCGCGGCGTGATCGCGGCATCCGCCGGCAATCATGCGCAGGGAGTGGCGCTGGCGGCGCAGCGCCTGAAGTGCGAGGCGGTCATCGTCATGCCCGTCACCACGCCCAATATCAAGATCAATGCCGTGGCGGCGCGCGGCGCCCAGGTGGTGTTGCACGGCGATTCCTACAGCGACGCCTACGCCCATGCGGTGGAACTGGCGAAGGAAAGAAAGCTCACCTTCATCCATCCCTACGACGATCCAGAAGTGATTGCCGGCCAGGGCACCGTCGGCATGGAAATCCTGCGCCAGCACGGCGGGCCGCTCCACGCGATTTTCGTGCCGGTCGGCGGCGGCGGGCTGATCGCCGGTGTGGCCGCTTACGTCAAGCGCCTGCGCCCGGACATCAGGATCATCGGCGTCGAGCCAGTGGACGCCGACGCCATGTACCAGTCCCTGCGCCAGAAAAAGCGCGTGACGCTGGCCCAGGTGGGCATTTTCGCCGATGGCGTGGCAGTGAAGCAGGTCGGCGAAGAAACCTTCCGCCTTTGCCAGCAACTGGTGGACGAGGTGATCCTGGTCGACACCGACGCGATCTGCGCCGCCATCAAGGACGTATTCGAGGACACGCGCTCGATCCTCGAACCGGCCGGCGCGCTGTCCATCGCCGGCGCGAAGCTGTACGCCAAGCAGCACAAGCTCAAGAACAAGAACCTGGTGGCCATCGCCTCGGGCGCCAACATGAACTTCGACCGCCTGCACCACGTGGCCGAGCGCGCCGAACTGGGCGAACAGCGCGAGGGCATCCTCGCGGTCGCGATCCCCGAGCGGCCGGGCAGCTTCAAGGCGTTCTGCACCCTGCTCGGCCCGCGCAGCATCACCGAGTTCAATTACCGCTTCTCCGACCCCGGCCAGGCCCACGTTTTCGTCGGCGTGCAGGTGCACGACCGCGGCGAAATGGACAAGCTGCTGGCGGCGCTCAGGCACAAGGAAATCGCGGCGATTGACCTGTCCGACAACGAAATGGCCAAGCTGCACGTGCGCCACATGGTCGGCGGCCATGCCCCGCTGGTGAAGGACGAAATGGTGTTCCGCTTCGAGTTTCCCGAGCGTCCCGGCGCACTGATGAATTTCCTCAACAGCATGAGCCACAACTGGAACATCAGCCTGTTCCACTACCGCAACCACGGCACGGACTACGGCCGCGTGCTGGTGGGCATCCAGGTGCCGCCGCAGGACAAGCGGGCGTTTACCGATTTCCTCGACAAACTTGGCTACCCGTACTGGGACGAGAACGACAACCCGGCCTATAAACTTTTTCTCGCCTGATGGAATTCTGGCTGCTCTACCTGCTGACTGGCGTTTTCGCCGGCTTTCTGGCAGGTTTGCTGGGCGTGGGCGGCGGACTGGTGATCGTGCCGGCGCTGGCTTTCATCTTCACCGCCCAGCACTTCCCGCAAGAACATATCCTGCATATCGCATTGGGCACTTCGCTGGCCAGCATCCTGTTCACCTCGCTGTCCAGCGTGCGCGCCCATCATGCCCATGGCGCGGTGAACTGGCGAGTGGTGCGCGGCATCGCGCCCGGCATCGTCGCCGGAACCCTGGCGGGAACGGCGCTGGCGGCCCAGCTCTCGACCAATTTTCTCAAAGGTTTTTTCGTGCTGTTCGCCTACTACGTCGCCGCCCAGATGCTGCTCAACATCAAGCCCAAGCCTTCGCGCCAGTTGCCCGGCAGGGGCGGCATGTTCGGCGCGGGCAGCGTGATCGGCGGCGTTTCCAGCCTGGTGGGCATCGGTGGCGGCACGTTGTCGGTGCCCTTCATGACCTGGTGCAACATAAAAATGCACCAGGCCATCGGCACCTCAGCCGCCATCGGCTTTCCCATCGCGGCGGCGGGGGCGTTGGGCTATACCGTCAATGGCCTGGGCGCCGCAGCCTTGCCGGAATACAGCCTCGGATTCATCTACCTGCCGGCCCTGGCAGGGCTGGTGTTTGCCAGCGTCCTGACCGCGCCCTTCGGCGCAAGAATGGCCCATCGCCTGCCGGTGCCGCAGCTCAAGAAAGTGTTCGCCGCGCTGCTGATCGTGCTAGGGACGCGCATGCTGGTCAGTCTGTTTTAGCGTTTCAGCGCAAAGCGTTTCCTCGTCCCCCTCGCCCTTTGGGAGAGGGCGGGGGTGAGGGAAACGATCATGGGGCCGCCTTCCCGCAGAGACGGCGAGCAAGTCCCAGCGGCGCGGGGTGAATACCGCAAAAAGCTGTCCGATGTCGGCAAACCCAGCGCCGAAATAGGGTGCCGGCATCTCGCCGCGTCCCAGCGCTTCCATTGTTCGCGCGGCCCGCGCCAGACTGGATTCCAGCGGTTCACCCACCTTTACATTCAGGATACGTTCATTCATTTTCCGGCTTCCTTTACATCGGCCATAAAATCCGCCATCAACTGTTGTGGGCTTACAAAGAAGTAACTTACGCGTTTCCTTGGTCTCCCTCGCCAGATTGTGAGGCATAAAATAAGGATTCAACAAATGCGCGGCAACTGTTCCCCGTTCAGCCAGTCCACGATGCGCTTGCCGCCGAATGAAGTTTCCATCTGCACGAAGGCGTGCGTGTCCTCGGTCACCTCGCCGATGATGGCCGCATGCTCGCCCAGCGGGTGGCTGCGCATCGCGGCCAGCAAGCGCTCAGCCGTTTCCGCCGGGCAGATCGCCAGCAGCTTGCCTTCGTTGGCGACGTAAAGCGGATCGAAGCCGAGGAATTCGCAGGTCGCGCGGACGGCCTCGCGGATCGGCAATTCGCTTTCGCGGATGGTCATGCCCACGCGCGACTGGCGCGCCAGCTCGTTGAGCGTGGCGGCCACGCCGCCCCGGGTGGGGTCGCGCAGGCAGTGAATGTCCGGCACTTCGGCCACCATCGCGGCGACCAGTTCATGCAGCGCAGCGGAGTCGGAGAGAATGGGCGTCTGGAATTTCAGGTTTTCGCGTTGCGACATGACGGCCATGCCATGGTCGCCGATGAAGCCGTTGATCAGGATCTTGTCGCCGGCGCGCGCGCGGCTGCCGGAGATGTCCACGCCTTCCGGCACCACTCCGACTCCAGTGGTGTTGATGAACACGCCGTCCGCCTTGCCGCGTTCCACCACCTTGGTGTCGCCGGTGACGACCGGCACGCCCGCCGCGCGGGCAGCGGCGGACATGGAATCGACGATGCGCTTGAGGTCGGCGAGGGGAAAACCTTCTTCCAGAATGAACCCGGCTGAGAGATAAAGCGGCCGCGCGCCGGCCATGGCGACATCGTTGATGGTGCCGTGCACGGACAAGCTGCCGATATCGCCGCCGGGGAAGAACAAGGGCGTGACGACATGGCTATCGGTCGCCATGACCAGGCGGCCGGGTGGCGGGGTAAAGCAGGCCTGGTCGTTCAGGGGGCGCAGGAATTCGTTGTCGAACGCCGCGACAAAAATCTCCTCGACCAGTTGCGCCATGGCGCGCCCGCCACTGCCGTGGGTCATGTCCACGCGGCCATGCCGCAAGTCCAGCGAACTGATGAAACGCCTGCGAATCCTGGTCATTTGATTGCCCTGAAAACCGAATTGCTCGAAGAATACCTGATTTTAGATCCTGCTTCACCCGCGCGGGTGATGGATAGCATGCAGCCGCTTCAGGCGCTCGCGCGCGACATGGGTATAAATCTGCGTGGTGGAAATATCGGTGTGCCCCAGCAGCATCTGCACTACCCGCAGATCGGCGCCATGATTGAGCAGATGGGTGGCAAAAGCGTGGCGCAGGGTATGAGGCGAAAGGGTCTGGGTCAATCCCGCGCGGGCCGCGTAGCGCTTGATGAGATACCAGAACGCCTGGCGCGTCATGGCTTCGCCGCGCTGGGTGACGAACACGGCGCTGCTGACCTTGCCGCCAAGCAGGGTGGCGCGCGCCTCGGAGAGATACTGCTTGAGCCAGTCCAGCGCATCCTCGCCAAGCGGCACCAGGCGTTCCTTGGAGCCCTTGCCCATCACGCGCACCACGCCGACTTCGAGATTCAGTCCCTGCAATGGCAGCGCGACCAGCTCCGAGACGCGCAGGCCGGTGGCGTAAAGCGTTTCCAGCATTGCCCGGTCGCGCAGGCCCAGCCGGTCGGTACTGTCCGGGGCGTTGAGCAAGGACTCCACCTCCGCCTCGCCCAGGGATTTCGGCAGGGAACGAGGCAGCTTGGGCATTTCAACCTGCAATGTGGGGTCAGCCCCGATTTTTCCCTGGCGCAAAAGATGGCGGTAGAAACGGCGCAGGCTGGAGAGTGCGCGACTGCTGGTGCGCGCCTTGGCGTGCTGGGCGAATCGGTAGGTGAGGTAATCCAGGATTTCCGGCCGTCCGGCCTGCAGCAGGTCGGCCTGGTGCCGCAGCTCAAGCCAGGCAGCAAACTGGCTTAAATCGCGGCGGTAGCTTTCGAGCGTGTTGTGCGCCAGGCCATCTTCCAGCCATAGCGCATCGCAAAACTCATCCAGCAGGCCGGCATTCGACATGCTCATGCTCCAGCAGCCAGCGCTTGATCTGCAACGGCCGGCCGTCACCGTGATTCATGAAGCCGCCGATACCCTGACGGCCCAACACGCGGTGACAGGGAATGATGAGGGGGATGGGATTGGCGCCGCAGGCCTGGCCTATGGCACGCGGCGCCGAGCCGAGCCGTCTGGCCAGCGCGCCATAGGTCGCGCACTGGCCTGCCGGGATATTCAGGAGGGCTCGCCAGACTTTTTGCTGATAGGGCGTGCCGCATGCTTGCAAGGGCAGGTCGAAATGGAATCGGGGATCGGCGAGGTATGCCTCTAATTGCCGACACACTTCTCGCGCCAAGGGGGTTTGTGGCGCCAGCGCGTCAGTCCCGGAGGGGAGGAAATCGAGCTCCGCGAGCTGTGCCTCATCCGTCACGATGCCGAGCACGGCAAAAGGCGTTATCAACCGTGCCTGGTAAAGCTTCATGGCCGACGCTCCTGCAGCTGGAACAGGTATTCCGCCGCCTGTTCAAATTCACCACGGCTCTCTGCCTGTGCCGCCAATCCAGAAATCACATCGCGTCGCAATGCCGTGTTATCGAGCCAGAACGCATCGTCCAGCAGTCTGAACACCAGGTCCGGCTGATCCCCGAACAGCCGGAAAACGGTGTGCACCAGCCCCGCATGCATCAGCGACGCAACCAGGCGGGTTTGGGCTGTCGTGCGGAGCGCCGCCTCTTGCGACTGACGCACCAAATGCGCAAACAAGGCACGCGCCGCCAGGGGATCGTCTTGCGCCAGTCGCCCGGCCAATTCCAGCCAGCTGGCATCGTCGCCCAGCAATAACTGATGCTGGTTGCCCAAGTCCAGGGCGTAGGCATCATAGCTTTGCCAGAGTTTTTCCGCGCTCGTTCGCAACACCTTGGGGAGATCTTCATTTTGGCCCGCCAGGAGATTTTCCAGCGCTTCCGCGTGGCCGGCCTTGTCCTGCAGCGATGCGGCGGCTTGAGCCAGCACCGCCCAATAGCCCGCAGTGCCTGGAATTCTCAGCGCTGTCCGGGCCTGTTCGCTCGCCATGGACGGCGTCACCCTCCCGCTGCTCAACCGGACAAACAGGTCGAGGGCGCCATCGCGCAGTTGCGGCAACCAGGCCATTGCCTCAGCAGCCTTGCCATGCGCGGCCAGCCCTTGCACAAAGTTCACGATTTCAGCCTGGCTCAAAGGCTGGAAGTCCTGCTGGTAGCGCAGGATGGAAAGGTAGGCGTCATCACCGCGATCCTGGGAAAAATAGGTATCGATGACCAGGCGCCGCGCCTCTCGTGCCTGGGCGGCATCCAACCCTCCTTGCCACAACAGCCGGGCAAGCGGCTCGCGCGCCTCGGCATCCCGATGCAATGCAGCCAGGGCTTGAGCGCGCCGCCACAAGGCTTGATCCCGCACCGCATCGGGCGCATCGGGCGGCACGTTGCGGACTTGAAGCAGCAGGTCGGGCCAGCGTTTGAGTCGATAGAGCAGATCCCAGCGCAGGATTTCCCAGGCAAACCACTCTGCACGGTCAGTGCTGGCAGTCTGGGCCTGCTGTGTCGTCGATAACGCAAGCTGCGGCGCACCCAGGCGGACAAGACCCATGACCGCCTCTGGCGCAGGGCCGGGAGCGGCATGCAGACTCAAAACGGGGAAAATGAAAAGGGAAAGAGAAAAAACAAGATAGCGCATGGCGCTATTGTAATCGAACCGGCAGCCAGTCAAATATGAAACGCAAGAAGCCTGGATGTTCAGACGAGGATGTCAGCCATCAAGACCGCAAGCAGGGCCCCGCCCCCGGTTTTTGGGCGGGGCGGGGCCTTGCGGCAGAATTACGCCGCTGCTTGCGATTTGCGGTTAGGCAGCTTTTCCTTGATGCGCGCCGATTTGCCGGAGCGGTCACGCAAGTAGTAGAGCTTGGCGCGGCGCACATCGCCGCGGCGCTTCACTTCGATGCTGGCGACCAGCGGGGAGTATGTCTGGAAAGTACGTTCCACGCCTTCGCCGGAAGAAATCTTGCGCACGATGAAGGCAGAATTCAGGCCGCGGTTGCGCTTGGCAATCACCACGCCTTCATAGGCCTGCAGGCGTTCGCGCGTGCCTTCCTTCACTTTCACCTGCACCACGACCGTGTCGCCGGGAGCGAAGTCAGGGATGGTCTTTCCCAGACGGGCGATTTCTTCCTGTTCCAGCTGTTCGATGATATTCATGCTTCAATTTCCTTTTTTATGCGGAATCTTGTTCCTGCTGATACTCAGCCAGCAGCCGAGACTCCTCTTTGGTTAACTGGCGTTTCGCCAGCAAATCAGGACGGCGTTGCCAGGTGCGTCCCAGCGCCTGTTTCAGCCGCCATTTCTGTATCAGGGCGTGATTTCCGGACATCAACACTTCCGGCACGCTATCGCCCTGATAAACTTCGGGCCGGGTGTAGTGCGGGTAATCCAACAGGCCATTCACGAATGAATCCTGCTCGGCCGACTCCGCATCGCCCAGCACCCCCGGCAGTTGCCGGATTATGCTGTCCATCAGCACCATGGCGGGAAGTTCACCACCTGACAGCACATAGTCGCCAATGGAAATTTCCTCATCCACCTGGCGTTGCAACAGGCGCTCATCCACGCCTTCGTAGCGTCCGGCCAGCAATATCAGTCCACCCGTTACAACCAGTTCCATCACCAGGGCATGGTCAAGCAGGCGTCCCTGGGGGGAAAGATAAACCACTCTGGGTTTTTCTTCGCCTGCGGCCATTTGGGCCTGGCGCGCCGCTGCGATGGCTTTTTCCAGCGGTTCCGCCAGCATCACCATGCCGGGGCCGCCGCCATAGGGCCGGTCATCAACGGTGCGATAATTGTTGCTGGTGAAATCGCGCGGATTCCACAAGCGCAACTGGTAACTCTCCCGTTCCTGCGCCCGCCGCGTGATGCCGCTGGCGGTCAGCGCTTCGAACATCGGGGGAAACAGGGTAATGACGTCGAACTGGTAAGGGCTCAACTCAGTAATCCAGACCCCAGTCCACCCGGATCATCCCCGCGGCCTGGTCCACTTCCAGCACGACCTGGGCGACGAAGGGAATCAGGCGCTCGCGCTCTCCCCGCACCACCAGCACGTCATTGGCGCCGGTTTCCAGCAGTTCGGCAACGCGCCCCAGCTCCTGCTGCTCGGTGTTTACCACTTTCAGGCCGATCAGGTCGGCCCAGTAATATTCATTCGCGGCGACCGGAGGCAAATCTTTCCTGGGCACCGCGACTTCGCAGCCACGCAACGCGATTGCAGCCTCGCGGTCATTGCTGCCGGCCAGGTGCGCAACCAGCGCCTTGGAGTGAACTTCACACCCCAACACCACGTATTCCCGCCATTGACCGTTGCACCCCAGCCACCACGCCGGATAGTCCAGCAGGCTGTCGCTGCGCTCGGTATGAACGTGCACTTTCACCCAGCCGCGCACACCGAACGGGACACCAACGTGCCCCATCACGGTCAGTTCATCAGACTGCAGCGGCACCTAAATAATTTAGGCAGCTGCAGCGCCCGCGCGCTTGACCAGCTTGGCCACGGCGTCGCTCAACTGGGCGCCCTTGCCTTGCCAGTAAGCGACGCGCTCGCTGTTGATGCGCATGGATTCCTGGCCTTCGGGAGCAACCGGGTTGTAGAAACCCACGCGCTCGATGAAGCGGCCGTCGCGACGCTCGCGCGAATCAGCCACCACCAGATTGAAGAAGGGGCGCTTTTTGGCGCCGCCACGTGCGAGTCGAATAATGACCATAGTTTTCAGCCTAACCGTTAAAACTCGAAAAAGAGCGCGATTTTACGACATTCCCGCACCACATTGCAAGAATGTTAGCGCATTCCCGGCATCAAGCCCTTCATGCTGCGCATCATTTTCGCCATGCCGCCGCCCTTGGAGAGCATTTTCATCATTTTCTGCGTCTGCTCGAACTGGCTGAGCAAGCGGTTAACTTCCTGCACCTGCACCCCGGCGCCCGCGGCAATGCGGCGCTTGCGCGAGGCCTTGAGGATTTCCGGCTTGCGGCGCTCCTGCGGCGTCATGGAATTGATGATGCCTTCCAGGCGGCTAATCGCCTTGTCGTCCACCTTGGACCCGGCTGCCGCCTGGCTCAACTGGCCGGGCAACTTGTCCATCAGGGCGCTGACGCCGCCCATTTTTTTCATCTGCTGCATCTGCTGCCTGAAATCTTCCAGGTCAAAGGATTTTCCCGACTTGAGTTTTTTCGCGAGTTTCTGTGCTTCATCCTGGTCCACGCCGCGCTGCGCGTCCTCGATCAGCGACAGCACGTCCCCCATGCCGAGCACGCGCGAAGCCATGCGGTCGGGATAAAAGGCCTCCAGGCCGGTGACTTTTTCTCCCATGCCGACGAACTTGATCGGCTTGCCGGTCACCTGCCGCACCGACAGCGCCGCGCCGCCGCGCGAATCGCCGTCCAGCTTGGTGAGGATCACGCCGGTGAGCGGCAGCGCATCGCTGAAAGCCTTGGCGGTATTGACCGCATCCTGCCCCTGCATCGCGTCAACCACGAACAGCGTCTCGATCGGATCGAGCGCGGCATGGAGACGCTTGATTTCGTCCATCATCGCCTCGTCCACACCCAGGCGTCCGGCGGTATCGACGATCACCACATCGTGGAAATGCTTGCGCGCGAAGTCCAGCGCGTCGAGCGCGATCTTTTCCGGCCGCTGCCCCACTTCTGCAGGAAAGAAATCCGTTTCCAGTTGCTGGGCCAGGGTTTTCAGTTGCTCGATCGCAGCCGGACGATAGACGTCGCAACTGGTCAGCAGGACTTTTTTCTTCATCTGCTCGCGCAGGAATTTCGCCAGCTTGGCGGCAGTCGTGGTTTTGCCCGCGCCCTGCAAGCCCGCCAGCAGGATCACCGCGGGTGGTCGCGCCGCCAGATTGAGCGTGGCGTTGTGCTCGCCCATCAGGCGGGTGAGTTCCTGGTACACCACCTGCACCACAGCCTGGCCTGGCGTGAGACTGGACATGACTTCCTGGCCCAGGGCGCGCTCCCTGACCTGGGCGATGAAGTCCTTCACCACCGGCAGCGCCACGTCGGCTTCCAGCAGGGCCATGCGCACTTCCCGCATGGCCTCCTGGACATTGGCCTCGGTTAGCCGCCCCTGGCCGCGCAGAGTCTTGATTACGCCGGAAAGACGCTGTGAAAGGTTATCGAACATGTGTAGTCCTAACGACGGTGAGGAGAGAAGAGTGAGGAGAAAAACCGTGGCAGCTGCCGCTTTTGACTTTACTCCTAACGCCTCACCCCTAACTCCTCACCATCCAATAGTGTAGAATCGGAAAAGTCGAATTTTATCCCAAACCATGTCCGATTTATTACCTCTTTTCCTGACTGCCCTGCTATATGTCGGGCTAAGCGCCTATTTCTGGCGTATCTTGTGGCAAGGCGACAGCGCCCGTAGCCTGAACCCGGCTTTGGAAAAACTGGCCATCCTGGTGCCATTGGCGCTCCATGGCACGCTGCTGTACCACTCCATTTTCCAGCCCGAAGGCCTGAAGCTTGGCGTTGGCCATGCCATTTCTGCCGTTGCCTGGCTAACCGTTGCGGTCTACTGGTTGGCGAGCATGCGCAACAACCTGGAAGGGCTGCAGGGTTTCGTGCTGCCGTTCGCCGCTATCAGCCTTTTCGCCCCCCTGCTGCTGCCCGCCACGCATACGCTGCTGCATTCCGAGTTGCTGCTGTTCAAGATTCACCTGCATATCGCCATCCTGGCCTACAGCCTGTTCACCATCGCCACCTTGCATGCCTTGCTGATGGCGCTGGTGGAACGCCACCTCCATAAGCGGCCGCTGTCGACCCTGCTGCAACGCCTGCCGCCCCTGCTCACCATGGAGCACCTGTTGTTCCGCATCCTGTGGGCAGGCTTCATCCTGCTCACCTTGACGCTGGCAAGCGGCATGCTGTTTTCCGACGAAATTTTCGGCCAACCTTTGCAATTCAGCCACAAAACCCTGTTCGCCCTGATCTCCTGGGCCATTTACGCGGCACTGCTCGGCGGGCGTCATTTATATGGCTGGCGCGGGCGCACCGCCATTCGCTGGACACTGAGCGGATTCGCCGCGCTGCTGATGGCCTACATCGGCAGCAAGTTTGTGCTCGAGATCCTGCTGGGGCGCTGAGCAGCGCCAACACCATGCATACATCCCATAGCAAAAGGCGCTACGTTCCTTGAACGACATCCCCTTGGGCTTACTGATCGGTGCGCTGGCGGTTTTGCTGATCCTTTCGGGTTTCTTTGCCATTTCCGAAACCAGCATGATGGCGATCAACCGTTACCGCCTGAAACACCTGGTCAAACAAGGTAACCGCGGCGCAAAACTCACGGCTTACCTGCTCGACCACACCGACAAGCTGCTGGGCATTCTCCTGCTCGGCAACAATCTGCTCAACGCCGCCGCCGCTGCCCTGGTTACCGTCATTACCATCAAACTGTTCGGCGATAACCAGTGGTCACTGACCATCGGAACGCTGGCCGTGACCTTCCTGATCCTGATCTTCAGCGAGATCACGCCCAAGGTGCTGGGCGCAGCCTATCCGGAGCGCGTCGCGATTCCCGCCAGTTACGTGCTCACCCCGCTGCTCAGGCTTGCCTACCCGGTCGTGTGGTTCGTCAACCTGTTCGTCAAGCTGCTGCTTTGGCTGATGCGCCTCAAACCCAGCAGTGCCGGGACGCACGCTCTCGGGCCCGAGGAATTGCGCACCCTGGTTATGGAGGCTGGCCACTACATTCCGCAAAAACATCAAAGCATTCTGATCAATCTCTTCAGCCTGGAAAAGATCACCGTGGACGATGTCATGACGCCACGCAACCAGATCGAAGCCATCGACATCAATGCCCCGGCTGAAGAAATCCGTCATCGGCTCGCCACCAGCCACCACACCCGGCTGCCGGTTTACGAGGGACAACTGGACAACATCATCGGTCAGGTCCACATGCGCAAGGTGCTGCACCAGACCCAGAGCGGCGAACTGGATGCCGAAGCACTGCGGGAAGTGATGCGCGAACCATACTTCGTGCCCGCCGGCACCCCGCTGTTTACACAATTGCAGCACTTCCAGGAAACCCAGCGCCGTGCCGGGCTGGTGGTGGACGAATACGGCGAATTGCTCGGCCTGGTGAGCCTGGAAGACATCCTGGAGGAAATCGTCGGCGAATTCACCACCCACGCCCCGGCGCAGGGCGGCGCCTATCACCGCCAGGAAGACGGCAGCTGGCTGGTCGATGGCGGCAGCCTGCTGCGCGATCTGAACCGCAAACTGGGGCTGCAGTTTCCGCTGGATGGCCCGAAAACCCTGAACGGCCTGATTCTCGAACATCTCGAGGACATTCCGGAAGCCGGCATCAGCCTGAAGATCGCCAACGTCGCGCTGGAAATCATCCAGACCCAGGACCGCGCGGTAAAAGTGGTCAAAATCTTCCCGCCTTCCGCTGCCCCTGAATAACCAGCCACCCGGCTTTACAAAAAAACATGCAAGGGGCATCATTAAAATATTCATATACATTTGGAGCCTTCAATTAGATGGTCGCAGCCGCGCCTCCCACTAGCCTAAGCGGTCTGGCACGCTCACTGGTTCAACAGGGCCTGCTGCTTGACATTGATGCGGAAGCGATCGATGCCCAGGCCAAGGCCGCCAACATCGGCTTTGTCTCGCAGCTAATCCTGAGCAACAAGCTCGGGGCGGCGCAGGTAGCGGAATTCGCCTCGCGGAACTTCGGTTTCCCCCTGCTCGACCTCAACGCCATCTCTGTCGATCACCTGCCCAAGGGCATCATCGATTCCGCAACCATCCAGAGCCGCCGCGTGCTGCCCCTGCACCAGCGCGGCACGCATCTCTTCATTGCCACTTCCGATCCAACCAATCTGCAGACCATCAACGACCTGCGCTTCCAGACCAACCATACGGTGGAACAGGTGGTGGTCGAGGATGACAAACTCGGCAAGCTGATCGAGAAAGTCGTCGCATCCAGCGACACCTCGCTGAAGAGCATGTCGCTCGAAGACATGGGGGACCTGGAGTTCACCGACGATGAAACCCAGGAAAAAGAACGGCAGAACGAGAATGCCAGCATCGAGATCGATGATGCGCCGGTAGTCAAATACCTGCAGAAGATTCTGATGGACGCGATCAATGCGGGCGTATCCGACATCCATTTCGAGCCTTATGAAAAATTCTTCCGCATCCGTTACCGCCTGGACGGCAACCTGTATGAAGCCGCCCAGCCCCCGCTGGCGATCAAGGACAAGATATCCTCGCGCATCAAGGTGATCTCCAAGCTGGACATCGCCGAGCGGCGCGTGCCGCAGGATGGGCGCATGAAGCTGGTGCTGTCCCGGAACCGCGCCATCGATTTCCGCGTCAGCACCCTGCCCACGCTGTATGGCGAAAAGATCGTCATGCGTATTCTCGACCCCGCCAGCGCCACGCTGGGCATCGACGCCCTCGGCTACGAGCCGGACCAGAAAGAACTGCTGCTCGCCGCCGTGCAGCGGCCTTACGGCATGGTGCTGGTGACCGGCCCGACCGGCAGCGGCAAGACCGTGTCGCTCTATACCTGCCTCAACATTCTCAACAAGCCCGGCATCAATATCTCCACGGCGGAAGACCCGGCTGAAATCAACCTGCCCGGCGTCAACCAGGTCAACGTCAACGACAAGGCGGGGCTAACCTTTGCTACCGCGCTCAGATCCTTCCTGCGCCAGGACCCGGACGTGATCATGGTGGGCGAGATCCGCGACCTGGAAACCGCCGATATCGCCATCAAGGCGGCACAAACCGGCCACATGGTGCTCTCCACCCTGCACACCAACGATGCGCCCAGCACGCTGACCCGCCTCATGAACATGGGCGTGGCGCCCTTCAACATCGC
This sequence comes from Sulfuricella sp., assembly GCA_028714955.1. Lineage (GTDB taxonomy): Bacteria > Pseudomonadota > Gammaproteobacteria > Burkholderiales > Sulfuricellaceae > Sulfurimicrobium. Next base: position 5,921 of record JAQTLK010000028.1, on the reverse strand, counting down.
GTCCTCGGTCATCATGATCACCGCGCAACGCCTGGCACGGCGTTTATGCAGTTGCAAAATCCCCATCAACATCCCGCGCGAAGCGCTGCTGCGGGCCGGCTTCAAGGAAGAGGACCTGGATGGCGGCTGGCAGCCCTACACCCACAGACCGGGCGGTTGTGACCTGTGCAAGCAAAAAGGCTACAAGGGGCGGCTCGGCATTTATCAGGTCATGCCCATTACCGACGAAATGAGCCGTATCATCATGAAAAACGGCTCGGCTCACGAGGTCGCCGACCAGGCACGGCGCGAAGGGGTGCGCGACCTGCGCTACTCCGGCCTGATGAAGGTAAAGGCCGGCCTGACCTCACTGGAAGAAATCGAAGCCGTGACCAACGAATAAGGATTGACAATGGCACTCGCGAAAAAAATAGCGGTTAAAGAGTACAACTTCAGTTGGCAAGCCAAGGACAAGAAAGGGAAAATCGTCAAGGGCGACATGGTGGCCGCGAGCGAAACGGTGGTAAACGCCCAACTGCGCCGTCAAGGCCTGCTCAGTGCAAAAATCAAGAAGCAAAGGACCCGCGGCGGCAAGATCACCGACAAGGACATCACCCTGTTCACGCGCCAGCTTTCCACCATGATGAAAGCCGGCGTACCGCTGCTGCAGTCATTCGATATCGTGGGCAAGGGGCACGGCAATCCGGCGGTGCAGAAACTGCTGCTCGACATCAAATCCGACATTTCCACCGGCAGCAGCATGAGCCAGGCGTTCAAGAAATACCCGGTTTATTTCGATGCGCTCTATTGCAACCTGATCGGCGCTGGCGAACAGGCCGGCATTCTCGACACCATTCTCGACCGCCTGGCCACGTACAAGGAAAAAATCCAGGCCATCAAGGGCAAGATCAAGTCCGCGCTGTTCTACCCGATTTCGATCATTGTCGTGGCGTTCATCATTACCGCCGTCATCATGATTTTCGTGGTGCCCGCGTTCAAGGAACTGTTCACCAGCTTCGGCGCCGACCTGCCGGCCCCCACCCTGGTCGTGATGGCCATATCCGATTTCTTCGTCCACTATTGGTACCTGATTTTCGGCGGTATCGGCGGCGCCTTCTGGTTCTTCTTTTATACCTGGAAGCGTTCGCGGGCGATGCAGGAAGTGATGGACCGCTTCTTGTTGAAAATTCCTGTTTTCGGCCCGGTCATCGAGAAAGCCACCATTGCGCGCTGGAGCCGCACCCTTGCCACCATGTTCGCCGCCGGCGTACCCCTGGTGGAGGCGATGGACTCGGTAGCGGGCGCGGCGGGCAATGTCATCTACTACAACGCCACCAAGAAAATCCAGAACGAGGTCAGCACCGGCACCAGCCTGACAGTGGCGATGCAAAATACCAACCTGTTCCCCAACATGGTGCTGCAGATGGTCACCATCGGCGAGGAATCCGGTGCGCTCGATGCCATGCTGAGCAAGGTGGCCGATTTCTATGAAGCGGAAGTGGATGACGCCGTGGATGCGCTTTCCAGCCTGATGGAACCCGTGATCATGGTGGTGCTCGGCACGCTCATCGGCGGTCTGGTGATCGCCATGTATCTGCCGATCTTCAAGCTGGGCCAGGTGGTCTGATTCTTATCCCGGGGCCAGCCGCAATCCGGCCCCGTTCTCCCTTCCGGAAGCCGCTGATGGAACTGTTGCAACTTCTCCGCGCCGCCCCTGCCGCCTTTATCGCCGTGTGCGGCGTATTGGGCCTGCTGGTGGGCAGTTTCCTCAATGTCGTCATTTACCGCCTGCCCCGGATGATGGAACGGGAATGGCGCGAACAATGCGCCGTCCTGGATGCTGCGCCAGACGCACTTGCCGCCGTGCCCGGCCTGCGCTTCAACCTGGTTGTTCCCCGCTCGGCCTGCCCCGCTTGCGGGCACCAGATCAGCGCCATGGAAAACATACCCGTGCTGAGCTACCTGGCGCTGCGCGGTCATTGTTCCCAATGCAAAACCGCCATCAGCCCGCGTTACCCGATCGTGGAAGCGATTACCGGCGGGCTCAGCGCCTTCGTCGCCTGGCATTTCGGCTTCAGTTTTGCTGCGTTAGGCGCCCTGCTATTTGTCTGGGCGCTGATCGCTCTTACCTTCATCGATTTCGATACTCACCTGTTGCCGGACAGCATTACGCAACCCCTGCTGTGGCTGGGATTGCTGGTGAATTTGAACGGCACTTTTGCCACGCTCAATTCCGCCGTCATCGGCGCCGTGGCTGGGTATCTCGCCCTGTGGAGCGTGTACTGGCTGTTCAAGCTCGCGACCGGCAAGGAAGGCATGGGGTTCGGTGATTTCAAGTTGCTCGCCGCCATCGGTGCCTGGCTGGGCTGGCAGCTATTGCCGCTCACCATCCTGCTGTCTTCCATGGTCGGGGCGGCGGTTGGCATCACCCTGATCCTCTTCGCCGGCCGCGGCCGTCAGGTACCAATCCCTTTCGGCCCCTACCTGGCTGGCGGCGGCCTGATCGCCCTGTTCTGGGGGCGGGCGATCACGCAGGCATACCTCGGTACAGCCCTGTAGCCATGCTGATCGTCGGCCTCACCGGCGGCATCGGCTGCGGCAAAAGCGCTGCCGCGGAAATATTCGCCCGACTCGGCGCCACGGTCATCGATACCGACCAGATCGCGCACCAGCTCACGGCTACAGGTCAACCGGCCCTGGCCGAAATCAGGAACCGATTCGGAGCCGGTTATTTTCTGCCTGATGGCAGCCTGGATCGCGCCAGGTTGCGCAACCTGGTATTTTCCGACACAGCCGCAAAAAAACGACTGGAAGCCCTGCTCCACCCCTTGATCAAAAACGAAGTGCGCCGCCGCCTGGCTGACGTGCAAACGCGCTATGTCATCGTCGCGGTGCCGCTTTTGCTGGAAACCGGCGCGTACCGCGAATTGGTGCAACGGATATTGGTGGTGGATTGCGCGGAAGAACAACAGGTGGCGAGAACCATGGCGCGCAGCGGATTAAGCGAAAAGGAAGTACGCGCCATCATGGCCTGCCAGATCAGCCGCGCGGAGCGGCTGCGACTGGCTGACGACATCATTGACAACCGCGGCGAGCGCGGCGAATTGCAGCAGCAGGTAGAACAACTGCATCGCCAATACCTGCAACTGGCTTAATGCTGCGCCTGCTTGCGCGCCTCTTTTGCCAGTTCGCGCAACTGGCGCAAACGCGCCTCGGCGATGGATGAATGGTAAAAATCCCCATCCCTGGCCTTGAGGCCGATCTGTAACTGCTCGACCGCCTCGCTCAAACTGCCCGACAGGGCATAAGCTTCCGCCAGCGCCATATGCTGCTGCAGATTCTTGCCCAAGGCAGCGTATGCCTCGGCCTGCAACTGGTAGAGGCGGTAATCCCCGCCGCGCGCTTTCAGTTCACCGCTGACCAGAGCCAGTGCCGCGTCAGGCTGCCGCTCCCGCAATTGTGTTTCGGCACAGGCGAAGATCAGGGCGCGATAGTGCGGATAATGCTTCAGGGCACTGCGACAGGCATCCAGTGCCCTGTCCGGCAAGTTGGCGGCAACCTTGATTTGCACGGCCAGCGCATCGAACATCGGATGCGCTGCGGCGGCCTTGCGCGCCAGCGCCAACTCCTTTTCTGCCCCGGCATAGTCCTTGCCGCGCATGAACGCAACTGCCAGGCCGTAATGCTGCGCCGCTTCATTGCTGTATTTTTTCTCCTTCAGGGCGGACTGGAAAGTCTTGATCGCACGCGTTGAATCACCCTGTAGCGCCTCTACCCTGGCTCGTGCCAGCTGAAAATCCAGGCTATCCGGCACCTGCCGATAAGGCAGCGCTTCCACCCGGTTTTGCACATCGGCAATCCGCTCGGTGGTGAGCGGGTGGGTACGTAAATAAACCGGCGCGTTGTTTTCATACAGACGTCCATATTTCTGCAGCCGCTCGAAAAAATTCTCCATGGCGCGCGGATCGAAACCGGCCCGTTCCAGGGTCTGCAATCCGATACGATCAGCTTCGCGTTCATGTTCGCGCGTGTAATCGAGCTGGCTCTGGATGCCTGTAGCCTGGGCGGTGGCCATGGCGGCACTGGCCATTTGCGGGTTGGAACGCGAGGCGAGGATTGCCACCGCCAGCGCTGCCAGCGAGGTGACCGTATTCTTCTGCGTTCCGGCAATCATGCGCGCCAGGTGATGCTGGGTAACGTGGGCAATTTCGTGGGCGAGCACGCTGGCAAGCTCGGATTCGCTCTGGGCTGAAAGAATCAGCCCGGTATGAACGCCGATATAGCCGCCGGGAAGCGCGAAAGCGTTCAGCGTTGCATCCTTGACGACGAAAAACTCGAAGCTGCGGGCGGGATCCTCGCTGCTTGCAACCAGCCGCGCCCCCAGCGAATTAAGATAATCAGTCACCTCCGCATCGTCCAGGAGTTCGCTGCTGCCGCGGATATCGCTCATGACGGACTCGCCGATACGGCGTTCCTCCTGTGGAGAAAGGACCGCCTGCGATGCATCGCCCAGGTCGGGCAAGCCATCTGCCAATACGCGCGGTAGAAAAATCCCGAAGGCGAGCAGTAAATAAATCAATTTCATGGTGCTATGATAGACGTTCCAAACAATAAGTTCACTGTCAAAAGGGGGAACCGCGGTGAGCCAATTCACCCATTTCGATGCGCAAGGTCAGGCCTGGATGGTGGACGTGGGCGGCAAGAAGGAGACACGGCGCATCGCTCGCGCAGCCGGCGAAATCCACATGCTGCCCGCAACCTTGCAACTTGTCCTCGCTGGCGACGCCAAAAAGGGCGATGTGCTCGGCGTGGCGCGTATTGCCGCAATCCAGGGGGCAAAGCGCACATCCGACCTGATCCCCCTGTGCCACCCGCTCGCCCTGACAAAAATTTCAGTGGAATTCCATATAAGCCAGGACAATAGCTGCATCGAGTGTATCGTTGCCGCGCACACGCTGGGCCGCACCGGGGTGGAAATGGAAGCGCTGACCGCGGTAAGCGTCGGCCTGCTCACCATCTATGACATGTGCAAAGCCGTCGATCGCGGCATGCAGATCGGCGCCATTCGATTACTGGAAAAGCAGGGCGGAAAATCCGGGCACTGGGTTCGGACCGATGCGTAGAACGGATGGTGCCGACCCGACTTTATCCCTCATCCTTTTTCATTCCCCACCTCTCACGGATTTGACACCATGTTTGAATTCATGTTTTTCGATGACGAATTGCGCCAAAACTTCATGGACTTCGCTCATGAGCAGGGCGTCCCTTGCCACGCGGTAGAGGATAACATGGGCATGATTGCCACGGTGCCGGAAGATATTCCGGATGCCATTTCCGAGGCCCTCGACAGCTACTATGACGAATTGATGGAGCAGCAGGCAGAACGGGTTGATCGGGCAGAAGGAGAAGCGACCCACCAGATGGCCGGGATTCGCGTCACGCTGCAGGATGGCCAGCCCTGCATGATCCGGCTTGAACCCGAACTGGCCAACCGGCTGCTCTCGGCCTTCACCCTGGAAGAAATGCAAACGCTGGTGCAGGCCATCGCGCGCAACCTGGAAAACCCGGACGATGGCCCCGTCTGCAAACGCGAATCGTCATCCGCCAAAGCTTAACCCGGATATTTCATGAATTGACACCCGCCCTCGCTGGTCTTTTGATTCGTATGAAAATTTTGTGCAGTGGGGCACATGAACAACTACGCCGCTCGCTCACAAAGCTCCCCTATGCATCAAAATCCTGCGCGATCATCAGGTGAATTTGTGAGATATCCGGGTTAGATCAGGTCTATTTATTATCCAATCAAAAAAATCCGGTTGAGCGAGCAGATGTTTTATTGATAAATTTCTGCTTCTGGCAGGAATCTGGCACCGCTCTTTCCCATAGTCCTTGCCGACGAGGCGCAAGGTACAAGTCACTCGGCCCCCGCCCGGACTCTCTAG
>JAQTLK010000027.1:23626-26592 GCA_028714955.1 Sulfuricella sp. | reverse complement strand
CCGCGCAGGGTGAAGGCGACTTGCCCGTTCATGACTTCTTGTTCTCCAGTTTGAACTCATTGAGCAGCTTGTGGAAACGCGCGGCGGCTATCGTCATGGGCGCTTGATTCGAATTTTGTTTTCGGTGAGGATGACAAAGCAGCCAGCCCAATCAGCGATTTCGGCGGCAATGGCGTTGATGGCTTCCATCAGGGCATGGGCACCCGGTTCACGTAAACGCACCAGCAACAAACCGGCGTGGGTGCCGGGCGCGAATTGGCGGGTGTCGGAAAAATCCAGGTCCTGGGTGATCAGAAAACGGCCTTCCGTGCCCGCCGCCTGCCAGATTTCTGCATCCGGTCTGCCGCTCAAGTGCTCCTCGGGTACGGTGTCAACGTCGTGCCCATGCTGTTGCAGAATGGGCGCCAACCTCGCGGGCAGGTTTTCGTCGAGCTTGATCTTCATGCCAGAACCGGGGTTGCCGGCAAAGGCAGGTCTTCTTCTGCCGATACTGCCGCAAAGGCAACCACGGCACGCACGGCATCACGGCTGAGCGTCGGGAACTCCAGCAAGAGCTCTTCCGTGCTCATCCCTTCTGCCAGACTGGCGAGGATGGTGCGCACTGTTATCCGAGTGCCGGTGATGACAGGTTCTCCGCCGCAGATCGAGGGATCGCGGGTGATATAGGGTTTGTAGTTCATGTTCATGGTTTTGCTCCTTACGGGTGTCGCTTGATTATGCCAGTCCCATCGTGCAAATCAACTTTGGTTCTGACTGGTTTTCCTGTTCATCAATCACACATACCAGCGGCGGGTTTCGGCACCGGCTAACCTGTCCAGCAACACCACGTTGTGACCCCTCGGCAATTGTGCAACAGCCTGTTGCACAAATTCCGTATCCGGCCACGCCTCGGCAACGGCGCGCATGTACTTGAGATTGCGCGGCGAAAATCCCTTCATTTCGGAAAAAGCGGTGCGCAGGACCAGCGATAGCCGCTCAATGACCTTCGCTCCCCAGCCCTGTTGGGCTTGTCGCTCATGGTTTTGGCCATGCTCAATCTCCCTCCAGAGCAGCCAGCTCGCGCACCGTCATCGGCGGCCAGGTCTTCACCGGCTGGAAGATTTCGTGTTTGCCGAGGTGGGCGAAGAGCGACCCTTCCTGACTGTAGGCCGACGAACCGGTAAGCACGTCAAAGCGGAAGTCGCGGCGCTGAAACTTGCCTTTGCCCAGGTAACCCCATTCGGCAAAAGTAATCGGCTCGCCACTGCTGACGCACATCGTCAAGGCATCACCGTGGACTAAATTCTGTGATAACACATAGGTCGCGGCGCGGCACAGGTCATCCGGCTCATCAATGTTCAGATACTCAGCGAGAATATCCAACATGTTTGCACGGCACTCGGCGATGTTGTCTGCCAGAAGCTCGATCCCGTAGATGCACATCAGCGCCAGAAGCGCATAGTGCTGCTTTTCGAAATCGGATTTTCCGAACTTTCTCTCGACAGCCGCGAGCTTGCGCTGCAAGACCTTGACAATAAAATTGCCGCTCCCGCATGCCGGTTCCAGAAAACGCGAATCAATGCGCTCCGACTCGTCCTTCACGAGGTCGAGCATGGCATCGACCATCCATGCGGGAGTGAATACCTCTCCGTGGTCAGCGACGCGTTTTCGGGATTTGATCAAACTCATGGAAGTGTCGAGCGCAAGCCATGGCCACAAAAAGAAACCGGTCTTGCAACCGGCTTCCGGTTCTGGAATAACTTCAGAAGGCTGGATCAGTCAGCCTGTTTGCGCAGGAAGGCAGGGATGTCGAGGAAATCGACGCCGGACTGCTTCATCGCTTCGAGCTGCGCGCCGCGCTCTCTTCTGCGCATCACGGCGGGTTGTTCGAGGGCTTCATAATCCACGGCCATGGTTGAATTGTCGGTGCCGTTGCGCACCACCAGTTGCGGCTTGGGCTGCTGGCGGGAAGCCGTGCCGCCGAGACCGGTGGCGACCATGGTGACGCGCAGGATATCGCCCATGTTGTCGTCGATCACGGTGCCGACGATCACCGTGGCATCTTCGGCGGTGAAATCCTTGATGGTCTCCATGACCTCGTAGTATTCCTTCATCTTCAGGGACATGCTGGCGGTGATGTTGACCAGCACGCCGCGCGCGCCCTTGAGGTCGATGTCTTCCAGCAGCGGGCTGGCCACGGCGCGTTCCGCGGCAATGCGGGCGCGGTCCACGCCGGAGGCGGTGGCGGAACCCATCATCGCCATGCCGTTTTCCGACATGACGGTTTTGACGTCGGCAAAGTCGACGTTGACCAGGCCGGGACAGTTGATGACTTCGGCGATGCCGGACACCGCGCCATGCAGCACGTCGTTGGCGGCCTTGAAGGCATCCTGGAAGCTGACGTCTTCGCCCAGCACCTGCATCAGCTTGTCGTTCGGCACGACGATCAGGGAATCGACATGCAGCGCCAGGGTTTCCATGCCCAATTGGGCTATCTTGGAGCGCTTGCCTTCGAAGGCGAAGGGCTTGGTCACCACGGCCACCGTCAGGATGCCCAGTTCCTTGGCGACCTCGGCCACGATCGGCGCCGCGCCGGTGCCGGTGCCGCCGCCCATGCCGGCGGTGATGAACAGCATGTTGGCGCCCTGAATCATTTCGGCGATGCGCTCGCGGTCTTCTTCCGCGGAGGCGCGCCCGATTTCCGGGTTGGCGCCGGCGCCCAGGCCCTTGGTGATGTGTGCGCCCATCTGCAGCTGGGTTCTGGCCTGACTGCGCTTGAGCGCCTGGGCATCGGTGTTGGCGCAGATGAATTCCACGCCCTCCAGTCCGCTTGCGATCATGTGATCAACCGCGTTGCCGCCGCAGCCGCCCACGCCAATTACCTTGATGACTGCTTCCTGCATTGGTGCTTCCATGATTTCAAACATTGCTATCTCCTCGTTAACTGTTAATCCAGGCACAGACCAAAAAACCTAAAACTTAAAACC
>JAQTLK010000027.1:14038-23526 GCA_028714955.1 Sulfuricella sp. | reverse complement strand
CGCAGCCGCCCACGCCAATTACCTTGATGACTGCTTCCTGCATTGGTGCTTCCATGATTTCAAACATTGCTATCTCCTCGTTAACTGTTAATCCAGGCACAGACCAAAAAACCTAAAACTTAAAACCAACTCCAACTAAAAATTTCCCTGAAACCAGCTCTTCATCCTGTCGAATACCTGTTGCAGCGAGCTGCTTCCCATGCTGGCGACCTGATGCCGCTGATACTGTTCCTGGGCGGACATCAACAGGCCCAGGCCGGTGGCGAAGCGCGGGTTGCGCACCACTTCCGCCAGGCCGCCGCTGTATTGCGGCACGCCGAGACGCACCGGCATGTGGAACACTTCCTCGCCCAGTTCCACCATGCCCTGCATCACCGAACTGCCGCCGGTGATGACGATGCCCGAGGACATCAGGTCCTCGAAGCCGCTGCGGCGCAGTTCCGCCTGCACCAGCGAATAGAGCTCCTCCACGCGCGGTTCGATCACTTCCGCCAGCGTCTGGCGCGAAAGCTGGCGCGTTTCGCGTTCGCCCACGCCCGGCACGTCCACCATCTCGCTCGCGTCGGCCAACTGGCGCAGGGCGCAGCCGTGGGTGCGCTTGATGTCCTCCGCTTCCTTGGTGGGGGTGCGCAGGGCCATGGCGATGTCGTTGGTGATCTGGTCGCCGGCGATGGGGATCACCGCGGTGTGGCGGATGGCGCCGTCGGTGAACACGGCGATGTCGGTGGTGCCGCCGCCGATGTCCACCAGGCACACGCCGAGGTCTTTTTCGTCCTCGGCCAGCACCGCCATGCTGGAGGCCAGCGGCTGGAGGATCAGGTCGCGCACTTCCAGGCCGCAGCGCTTGATGCACTTGATGATGTTCTGCGCCGCCGACACCGCGCCGGTGACGATGTGCACTTTCACTTCGAGGCGGATGCCGCTCATGCCGAGCGGTTCGCGCACGTCTTCCTGGCCGTCGATGATGAATTCCTGGGTCAGGATGTGGAGGATCTGCTGGTCGGTCGGGATGTTCACCGCCTTGGCCGTCTCGATCACCCGGTCGACGTCCATCTGCGACACTTCCTTGTCCTTGATCGCCACCATGCCGTGCGAATTGAAGCTCTTGATGTGGCTGCCGGCGATGCCGGTATAGACCTCGCGGATCTTGCAGTCCGCCATCAGCTCGGCTTCTTCCAAAGCCCTTTGAATCGCGTTGACGGTCGACTCGATGTTCACCACCACGCCCTTTTTCAGCCCGCGCGAGGGGTGCTGGCCGATGCCGATGATCTCCATGCGCCCGTCGGACAGGATTTCCGCCACCATGGCGACGATTTTCGAAGTGCCGATATCCAGCCCGACGATCAGTGCTTTATGTTCCCTGGCCCTGCTCATTTCATTCCACTCCTCTTACGCCCCTGTGGGTTTTGCTGCCGCGGCGCCGCCGAGGCGTACCGCGAAACCGTTGGGATAACGCAGATCCACATAATTGACCGGCTGTTTCAGACGCCCCAGCGTGCGATCGTAAACCCTGACGAATTTCTCCAGCCGCGCTTCCACTTGTTCCCGTCCCAGTTCCACCACCAGGCCATCGTCCAGCGTGACTTGCCAGGCGCGGCGCGGCGACAGGCTGACCGCCACCGGCTGGCGCCCGATGGCCGCCAGCTGTTGCCGGAACACCTGGTACTGGCTGGTCACTTCCACCACGCCGTCCGCCGGTCCGCTGAATACCGGCAAAGTCTGGTCTGACGCAGCCTCGAACAGCTCGCCGTGGCTGTTGACCAATGCCGTGCCGCCCCAGCGCGCCAGCGCCTGATGTTCCTCCAGCGTCACTTCCAGCCGGTCCGGCCAGCGCCGCCGCACGTTCACGCTGCGCACCCAGGGCAGCTTCTCGAAGGTGCGCCGCGTCTTGTTCAGGTCCAGGGTGAAGAAGTTGCCCTTCAGCGCCCGGGTGACGATGAATTGCACCTGTTCGCGCGTTACATGCTGCAATTCGCCGTTGACCTTGACTTCCCGCAGCGGAAACAGCGGCAGGTGAACCATCAGGAACAGCACGGCATAGAGCAGCAGAATCGCTGCAATCGCATACAGCAGATTCGCCAGCCACAGCATGAGAGCCGGCTTATCCCACATGGGCCATCTCCAGTACTTGCACCACCAGTTGCTCGAAGCTGATCCCCGCCTGTCGCGCCGCCATTGGCACCAGGCTGTGGTCGGTCATGCCGGGCGAGGTGTTGAGTTCGAGCAGGTAGGGCTTGCCGGCTTCGTCCACGAGAAAATCCACCCGTCCCCAGCCGTAGGCGCCCACCACCGCAAACCCCTGTTGCGCGAGGCGCTGCATTTCCGCTTCCTGCGCCTCGCTCAGGCCGCAGGGAATGAGATATTGCGTATCGTCGCGGAAATACTTGGCTTCGTAGTCGTAGAACTCGGTTGCGGGCACGATCCGGATCACCGGCAGCGCCTTGCCGCCAAGCATCGCGGCGGTGTACTCGCCGCCGCCGACGAATTGTTCGGCGAGCACCAGGGCGTCGTGTTTTGCCGCCCGTTCGTAGGCCGGGCGCAGCTCTGCCAGGGTCTTGACCTTGCTGATGCCGACGCTCGAACCCTCGTTGGCCGGTTTGACGAACAGCGGCAGACCGAGGCGCTGCGCCACGGCGGCGAAGTCGCTTTCCGCCGTGAGCAGTTCGAAGTCGGGAATCGGCAGACCCGCCGCGCGCCACACCAGCTTGGTGCGCCATTTGTCCATGGCCAGGGCGGAGGCCAGCACGCCGCTGCCGGTGTAGGGAATACCCATCAGCTCCAGCGCGCCCTGGACCGTGCCGTCCTCGCCGAAGCGGCCGTGCAGCGCGATGAACGCGCTGGCGTAGCCTTCCTCCTTGAGCTGGTGCAGGTCGCGCTCGGCCGGATCGAAAGCATGGGCGTCGATGCCGCTGGCGCGCAGCGCCTTGAGCACCGCGGCACCGCTCTTGAGCGACACCTCGCGCTCGGCGGACTTGCCGCCGAACAGCACCGCGACCTTGCCGAAGGCGTGAGGGGTAAGGAGTGAGGGGCGAGGAGTAGTTTTATCCAGCATTATTTTGCCTTTCGCCGATTATCTTTACTTCGGTAATCAGCTCGATTCCATGACTTTCTTTAACACGTGTACGTACTGCTTCGATCAGTGTCTCGATGTCCGTTGCGCTGGCGTTGCCGAGGTTGACGATGAAGTTGGCATGTTTTTCCGACACCTGCGCCCCGCCGACCGTCAGCCCTTTCAGGCCGCTGGCCTCGATCAGGCGTGCAGCGAAGCCGCCCGGCGGGTTGCGGAACACCGAGCCGGCATTGGGCTGGGTCAGCGGCTGGGTCGCCATGCGTTGCGCCAGCCATTCCCGGGCTTTCTGTTTTGCCGCCTTGTCGTCGCCGGGAGTGAAGCCGAACCAGGCGGCGACGAACCATTCGTTTGGGTGAGCAGTGAGCAGTGAGGAGTGAGCGGGTTTGCTGTTCACCGCTAACCGCTCCCTGCTCGCCAGCAATTCAACATGCCGATAGCCAATCTCATAATCCTCCGGCAAACGTTCGCGCAATCTGCCCTGCCTGTCGATGGTCAGCGCCTTGCGCACGTATGCCCAGGTTTCCCTGCCGTAGCAGCCGGCGTTCATTGCCAGGGCGCCGCCCACCGTGCCGGGTATGCCGGAGAGGAATTCCGCGCCTTCCAGGCCGTGGCGCGCGGCGAAGCTCGCCACCTTGGGACTGCTCACGCCGGCTTCGGCGTAGATCAGGCCTTCAGGGGTGAGCCTGATATGGCTGAGCGCGCCATGCAGCAGGACCACCGTGCCCTTGAGGCCGCCATCGCGCACCAGCAGGTTGCTGCCCAGGCCGACGAAGTAAACCGCGCCGTCGCAAGTCCGCAGGAACTGTTCCAGATCCGCTAGGTCGGCCGGGATGTAGCAGCGCTCCGCCACGCCACCGGCGCGCCAGCTGACATGGGCGGCCATCGGCTCGTTCAGTCGCAGCGTGCCGCGTAAAGGCGCATGCAGATGGGTTTGTGTCATATCCATCACCCTTTACCCTTCACCCATTGCCAGTTTTGTCGCCACCTGGCCGATCGAGCCCGCGCCCATCACCAGCACGACATCGCCGTCCTGTGCGGTGTCGATAATCGCCTGGGGCAGTTCCGCCACGTTCTCGATAAAAACCGGCTCGACCTTGCCCGCCACCCGCACCGCCCGCGCCAGCGCACGGCCGTCTGCGGCCACGATGGGCGCTTCACCGGCGGCATAGACTTCGGTGAGAAGCAGGGCGTCCACGCCGGACAATACCTTGGCGAAATCCTCGAACAGGTCGCGCGTGCGGGTGTAGCGGTGGGGCTGGAACGCCAGCACCAGGCGACGCCCTGGGAAGGCGCCGCGCGCGGCGGCGATGGTGGCGGCCATTTCCACCGGGTGGTGGCCGTAATCGTCGATCAAAGTAAAGCTTCCTCGATCAGAGCAACCGCCTTTTACGTTCGCTCTCTCTCCCTCTGGGAGAGAGCTGGAGTGAGGGTGAGCTGGCAGCGCGATCTCGCCGAAGCGCTGAAAGCGCCGCCCCACGCCCTTGAACTCGGCCAGCGCCTTGACGATGGCGGCATCGGAGGCGCCCACTTCGCTGGCGATGGCAATCGCCGCCAGTGCGTTGAGCACGTAATGAATGCCCGGCAGGTTGAGCGTGATCCTGAGCTTGCTGGTCTTGCCGTTGACCCGGATCACGGTGAATTTCATCTGCCCGTCGCTGGCTTCGATGTCCACCGCACGCACCCTGGCGTCCTCGGACAGGCCATAGGTCCACACCGGCTTGGTGATGCGCGGCAGGATTTCGCGCACCACCGGGTCATCCACGCATACCACCGCCATGCCGTAAAAGGGCAGGTGCTGGGTGAAATCGACGAAAGCCTGCTTGAGGCGGCTGAAGTCGTGGCCGTAGGTTTCCATGTGGTCGGCATCGATATTGGTAATCACCGCCAGCACCGGGGTCAGCAGCAGGAACGAGGCATCCGACTCGTCCGCCTCGGCGACGAGAAATTCGCCCGAGCCCAGGCGCGCGTTGGTGCCCGCCGCTTCCAGCCGGCCGCCGATCACGAAGGTGGGGTCCATGCCGGCCTCCGCCAGGATGCTGGCGATCAGGCTGGTGGTGGTGGTCTTGCCGTGGGTGCCGGCCACCGCGATGCCCTGCTTGAAGCGCATCAGTTCCGCCAGCATCTGCGCGCGCGGCACGATGGGGATGTTGCGCTCGCGCGCCGCCATCACTTCCGGGTTGCCTTCCCTGACCGCGGTAGAGGTCACCACGACATCCGCGTCCGACACGTTCTCGGCGGCATGACCCTTGAAAACCCTGGCGCCGAGTTTTTTCAGGTGCCGGGTCGCGGCGCTTTCGGCCATGTCCGAGCCGCTGATGCGGTAGCCCTGATTCAGCAACACCTCGGCGATGCCGCTCATGCCCACGCCGCCGATGCCGACGAAATGGATGCGTTTGACTTTATGCTTCATTTTTCAAAAACCTTTTTTCACCACGGGGCACACGGGGTGCACGGGGATTTAAATATGGGTAAAGGTTTTCCCCGTGGCTCCCGTGTGCCCCGTGGTTAATAGCTTTCATCATTTCGCCAGCTCCTTGCAGATTTCGGCTACCTGCCGTGTCGCGTCGGGTTTGGCCAGCGCCCGTGCGGCCTGGGCCATGGCCAGCAGTTTGTCGCGGGTCAGGCTGTGCAGCAGCGCTGCCAGGCTTTCCGCGCTCAATTCCGTTTGCCGCACCAGCACGGCGGCGCCGCTGTCGCTGAGGAAACGCGCGTTGCTGGTCTGATGGTCGTCCACCGCATGGGGATAGGGCACCAGCACGCTGGCCACGCCCGCCGCCGCCAGTTCCGCCACGGTCAGTGCGCCGGAGCGGCAGACCACCAGGTCGGCCCAGGCGTAGTGTTGCGCCATGTCGTCGATGAACGGCCTGATTTCCGCGTTCACGCCGGCGGCCCGGTAATTGGCCTGCAGCGTTTCCAGGTGGCGGGCGCCGGACTGATGCACCACTTGCGGCCGTTGAGTTGGCGCCATCAGGGCCAATGCCCTGGGCACGCTGTCGTTCAATGCCGCGGCACCCAGGCTGCCGCCTACCACCAGCACGCGCAGCGCACCCTCCCGTCCGGCAAGGCGTGTCTGCGGATCTTCCACGGCGGCGATGTCCGCCCGCACCGGGTTGCCGCACCACAGGGTATGCGCCTTGCCGCATGGCAGCGGCTTGTCCCTGGCGCTTTTGAATGCGCCGGGAAAGGCCACCAGTATCTTGTCAGCGAGGCAGGCAAGGATACGGTTGGTCAGGCCGGCGATGGAGTTCTGTTCGTGGATGACCAGCGGCCTGGCCAGCAGCGCGGCCATCATGCCGCCAGGGAAGGCGGGGTAACCGCCCATGCCCAGCACCACATCGGGGCGATGGCTGAATATGGCTCTGGCGCTCTGGTAAAAGGCAGGCAGCAGTTGCAGCGGCAGTATCGCCACGCGCAACAGCCCTTTGCCGCGCAGGCCGGAGAACCTGATCCACGCCATGGCGTAGCCATGCTGCGGCACGAGTTTGGCTTCCATGCCGTTGGCGGTGCCGAGCCACACCACTTTCCAGCCTTCGTTGCGCAGGAACTCGGCCACGGCCAGCGCCGGGAAAACGTGGCCGCCCGTGCCGCCGGCCATGATCATGATGGTCCGTGAGGGGTGAGGAGTGAGGAGTGAGGAGGTCGGGTTCATACCGCATAGCCCTTCAACAACTGCCTGTTTTCGTAATCCACGCGCAGCAGCACCGCCAGCGCCACGCAGTTGGCGACGATGCCGCTGCCGCCGAAGGATAGCAGGGGAAGCGTCAGGCCCTTGGTGGGCAACAGGCCCATGTTCACGCCGATGTTGATGATGGACTGCACCGCCAGCCACACGCCGACGCCCTGCGCCACCAGCGCGGAGAAGTGGCGCTCCTGTTTTGCCGCGCCGCGGCCGATCATGAAGGCGCGCACCGTGATCCAGGCGAAGCCCAGCACCACGACCGCCACGCCGACAAAGCCCAGTTCCTCGGCGATCACGGCGAGCAGGAAGTCGGTGTGGGCTTCCGGCAGGTAAAGCAGTTTTTCCACGCTGGCGCCCAGGCCCACGCCCAGCCACTCGCCGCGCCCGAAGGCGATCAGCGCGTGGGAAAGCTGGTAGCCCTTGCCGAACGGGTCGGCCCAGGGGTCCATGAAGCCGACGATGCGCTGCATGCGATAAGGCGAGGTCCAGATCAGCAGCAGGAAGCCGGCCAGCAGCAGCACGATCAGGCCGGCAAACAGGCGCCAATTCAGGCCGCCGAGGAACAGGATGGCCATGGCGATGGAGATGATCACGGCGAATGCGCCGAAATCCGGCTCGCGCAGCAGCAGGCCGCCGATCAGCAGCATCACCAGGAACATGGGCATGAAGCCCCGGGTGAAGTGATCCATCAGCGCCGCCTTGCGCACGGTGTAGTCGGCGGCGTATATCACCACCACCAGCTTCATGAATTCGGACGGCTGCAGGTTGGCGAAGCCGAGCGAAAGCCAGCGCTGGCTGCCGTTCACTTCGCGCCCGATACCGGGGATCAGGACCAGGGCCAGCATGGCGATGCCGGCCAGGAACAGCCACGGCGCCATCTTTTGCCAGCCGCGCAGCGGGACCTGAAAGGCGATTGCCCCGGCGACCAGGGCGGCCGCGAGATAAACGCCCTGGCGCAGCAGGAAATAGGTTTCCTGGAAGCCCGTCTGACGGCTTGCGCCGGCGCTGGCGATCGAGGCCGAATAGACCATCACCAGCCCGAACGCCAGCAGCAACAGCACCGACCAGAGCAGGGCCTGGTCATATGCGGAGCCGGATTTCTGGGCGTTGGGGTAATACATGTCAGTGCGCAGCCTCGCGGACTTGTTGCTGCACGGCGCTGATGAACGCTTCGGCGCGATGCTGGTAATTGCGGAACATGTCGAAACTGGCGCAGGCCGGCGAGAGCAGCACGGCATCGCCGGCGCGGGCCTGGCTGAAGCCCATCTGCACTGCTTCTTCCATGCTGCCGGCGCGCAGCAGGGGCACTCCGCTGTGTTGCAGGACGGCGGCGATTTTTGCGCCATCGCGCCCGATCAGCACTACGGCGCGGGCATGTTGCGCCACGGCGGGCGCGAGCGGTCCGAAGTCCTGGCCCTTGCCGTCGCCGCCGGCGATGAGCACGACCTTGCCGGGCATGCCATTCAGGGCCGCGACAGTCGCGCCCACGTTGGTGCCTTTGGAGTCATCATAAAAAGTGATGCCGTTGACTGCCGCCACTTTTTCCACGCGGTGGGGCAGGCCCTTGAAGGCGCGCAGGGCATCCAGCAAGGGCGCGAACGGCAGGTTCAGGGCGCGGCACAGGGCCAGCGCGGCGAGCGCATTGGCCGCGTTGTGCCGGCCGGCCAGCGGCAGTTCGGCCAGCGGCAACAGTTTGTGTCCGCCCTGGGCGAGCCATGCCGCACCGGCCTCCTCGCTTATTCCCCATTCGCTGTCCTGCACGGGCGCATTCAGCCCGAATGTTTCGATTCGCCGCCCCGGCAGGGCCATGGCCATGGTTGCGGGGTCTTCCCGGTTCAGGACCTGCACCCCGCCGCCATGGAAAACCCGGGCCTTGGCGGCGCAATAGGCGGCCATGCCGGCGTAACGGTCGAGATGGTCTTCGCTGATGTTGAGCACCGTGGCGGCGCTTGCGTTCAGGCTGGAGGTGGTTTCCAGCTGGAAGCTGGAGAGTTCCAGCACGAACACGTCCGGCATGCCGCTGTGCTCCGCCCCGCTCAAAGCGTCCAGCACCGGCAGGCCGATGTTGCCGGCGACGACGGTCTTGAGTCCTGCGGCACGACACATGGCGCCGGTCATTTCGGTCACTGTGCTTTTGCCGTTCGAACCGGTGATGGCTATGACGTGAGGCGTGAGGGGTGAGGCGTGAGGAGCGAGGGCCAGGGCGAACAGTTCGACGTCGCCGGCCACCGGGACGCCGCGCGCAATGGCGGCGGCGACATGAGGGTCGGCGAGCGGCACGCCGGGGCTGATGGCGATCAGGTCGATGCCGGTGAACAGCGCGTCGCGGAACGGGCCGGTGGCCAGCGATACATCGGGAAATTCGGCATGGAATCTGGTGGCGTTGGGTGGCGCTTCGCGGCTGTCGGCGACCGACAGGCGTGCGCCACGGCGCGCCAGGAAGCGCACCATGGACAGGCCGGTATCGCCGAGCCCGAGAACGAGTATGTTTTTATCTTTGATGTTCATGTTTTAATATGGTGATGGGTGATGGGTGATGGGTAATGGGTGATGAGGAATGGGTGGTGTCCACACCCATTACTCATTACTCATTACCCATCACCCATTCCTCATCACCCCTCACCCCTCACCTCAATTTCAACGTCGAAAGCCCAACCAGCACCAGCATCATGGTGATGATCCAGAAGCGCACAACAACTTGATTTTCTTTCCAGCCCTTCAGTTCATAGTGGTGGTGCA
>JAQTLK010000027.1:0-13938 GCA_028714955.1 Sulfuricella sp. | reverse complement strand
TCACCCCTCACCCCTCACCTCAATTTCAACGTCGAAAGCCCAACCAGCACCAGCATCATGGTGATGATCCAGAAGCGCACAACAACTTGATTTTCTTTCCAGCCCTTCAGTTCATAGTGGTGGTGCAGCGGCGCCATGCGGAAAATGCGCTTGCCGGTGAGCTTGAACGAGGCCACCTGCAGCATGACCGAGAGAGTCTCCACCACGAACACGCCGCCCATGATGAAGAGCACGATTTCCTGCCGCACGATCACCGCCACCACGCCCATCGCCGCGCCTAGCGCCAGCGCGCCGACATCGCCCATGAAAACCTCGGCCGGATAGACGTTGAACCACAGGAAGCCGAGGCCCGCCCCGGCAATCGCGGCACAGAATATGGCCAGCTCCCCGGCGCCGGGGATATGGGGAATGCCCAGGTAATGGGAAAAATAAAAGTGTCCGGCAACGTAGGAGAAGATGGCCATGGCACCGCTCACCATCACGGTAGGCATGATCGCCAGCCCGTCCAGGCCATCCGTGAGGTTGACCGCGTTGCTGGTGCCGACGATGACGAAGTAGGTCAGCACCATGAAGCCGGCGGCGCCGAGCGGGATGGACACACTCTTGAAGAACGGCACGATCAGTTCGGTATGCACCGGGAGGTTGGCGCGATAGGCGAGATAGGCCGCGACGCTTGCGCCGATCAGCGACTGCCAGAAATACTTGGACTTGGCGGAGAGCCCCTTGGGGTTGTGGTGCACCACCTTGCGGTAATCATCCACCCAGCCGACGATGCCGAAGCCCAGCGTGGTCGCCAGCACCACCCAGATATAAGGGTTGCGCAGGTCGGCCCATAGCAGGGTGGTGACGGCGATGGAAACCAGGATCAGCGCGCCCCCCATGGTCGGCGTGCCGCTTTTGACCAGGTGGGTCTGCGGCCCGTCGTTGCGCACTGCCTGTCCAATTTTCATGGCGGTCAGGCGGCGGATCATGACTGGCCCGACCAGGAACGAAATCATCAGCGCCGTCAGAATCGCCAGGACCGCGCGCAGGGTGATGTAGTTGAACACGTTGAAAGCGCGGATGTCATGCGCCAGCCACTGGGCGAGGGCTAGTAGCATTTTGCCTCCTGCGAAATGGTGATGAGTGAAGAGTGATGGGTGATGGGTGTGAAACTCCATGCGCGGCTAATTGCCGCCGCAAACCCATTACTCATTACACATTGCCCATTACCCATTACTCTTCACCTCGAAACTTTTCACCACCCGTTCCATCTGCATGAAACGGGAGCCTTTGACCAGTACCGTCACATCCGGCGCCAGCAGGTTTTCCAGGTCGGCGAGCAGTTCCTCGATGCGTTCGAAGAACCAGGCGTTTTTCCCGAATGCCGCTGCTGCTTCGCGGCACAGGTCGCCGTGGGCAAAGAGGATGTCCACTCCGGCCTGTTTGGCCGCGGCGCCGAGTTCGCGGTGCAGCTCGCAGGCGCCGGGGCCGAGCTCGCCCATGTCGCCCAGCACCAGGATTTTCCTGCCCGGCATGCGCGCGAGCACCGCGATGGCGGCTTCCACGGATGCTGGATTGGCGTTGTAGCTGTCGTCGATGAGCATTGCGCCGTGCAGGCCGGCCCTGCGCTGCAGGCGGCCCTTGACGCCGCCGAATGTGCCCAGGCCCGCCGCGATCGCCGCCAGGCCGATGCCCAGCGCCACCGCTGCCGCCGTTGCCGCCAGGGCGTTGCGCGCGTTGTGCAGCCCCGGTACCTGCAACGATGCCGTGAATTCGCCGGCACTGGTCGTTACTTGCAGCTCGCTGCCCAGGGGCGTGAGCCGGCACGTGGCGCTGACCTGTGAGGCTTGCTCCAGGCCGAACCCGATGACGGCGTGGCCGAGCGCGAGTTCTTTCCACAGCGGCGCGAAAGCGTCATCGGCATTGATGACCGCCACGCCGTCCGGGGCCAGGCCAGAGAAAATCTCGCCCTTGGCGCGCGCTACCTGCTCCACGCTGCCCAGCCCGGCGAGGTGGGCGGCGCCGGCATTGTTGATGACCGCTACATCGGGACGGGCGATGTGGCTCAGATAGGCGATTTCACCGGGATGGTTCATGCCCATCTCGATCACCGCATATTTGTGCTGCGCGCGCAGCTTCAGCAGCGTGAGCGGCATGCCGATATCGTTGTTGAGGTTCCCCTGGGTCGCGAGCACGGCGCCTTCACCGGCCGCCTCGCGCAGAATGGCGGCGAGCATTTCCTTGACCGTGGTCTTGCCGTTGCTGCCGGTGATCGCCACCAGTTTGAGGTTTAGCCGGCTGCGCCAGAATGCCGCCAGTTTTCCCAGCGCCAGGCGCGTGTCGTCCACCACGATGAGCGGCAGGCCTTGCCAGTCCGCGGCGTGTTTCATGGCGGCCGAGCGCTCCACCAGCGCGGCCGCCGCGCCCTGCGCTATCGCCTGGGCGACGAAATCGTGCGCGTCGAAGTGCTTGCCGCGCAACGCCACGAATAGGTCGCCGCTGTTGATGGCGCGGCTGTCCGCGGTGACGCCGGTGAAAGTCGCGTCGTGCCCTGGCATGTCTGCCGCGAGTGCCGTTGCGGCCTGGCTCAGCTTCAGCATGGCGGGTACGCCTCCAGGGAGCGTTGCGCGACTTCTGCATCGTCGAATGGTAGTTTCATGCCGTTGATATCCTGATAGTTTTCATGTCCCTTGCCGGCAATCAGCACGATGTCGCCGCATTTCGCCTGGCGTATGGCCAGGTCGATGGCGGCGGCACGGTCTTCCTCGACATGGAAATTGGCGCCCATGCCGGCAATGATTTCGTCGATGATGGCGCGCGGATTTTCATGGCGCGGGTTGTCGCTGGTAACGATGGCGCGGTCCGCCAGGGCGGAGGCCACGGCGCCCATGAGCGGCCTTTTGCCCTTGTCGCGGTTGCCGCCGCAGCCGAACACGCAGCTCAGATGGCCTTCTGCACCGACGATTTCGCGCAGCGCCTGGAGCACTTTTTCCAGCGCGTCGGGGGTGTGGGCGTAGTCCACCACTACCAGCGGCCTGTCTCTGCCGCCAAATTGCTGCAAGCGGCCGGGCACCGGCCGAATCCGGCCCAGTGCCGCAACGGCGTTCTCCAGCTTGGCGCCGCTCACCAGCAGCGAGGCCAGCACGCCGAGCAGGTTGGACGCATTGAAGCGCCCCAGCATCGGGCTGGCGATGTTGGTCTTACCCCATGGCGTGGCCACTTCGAAACGCAGTCCGCGGGCGTCCATTTGCAGGTTGCGCCCCTTGACCGCGATCTGGCAGCCCTCCGCCGCGCCATGAAAACCGTAGCCCACCACCTTTACGCCGCTGCAACCCAGCTTGGCGGCCAACTCGGCGCCGAAAGGGTCGTCCAGATTGAGAATTGCATACTGCAGCCCCGGCCAGTCGAACAGCCTTGCCTTGGCGGCGGCATAGCTGGCCATGTCGCCGTGATAGTCGAGATGGTCGCGCGACAGGTTGGTCAGCAGGGCGACGTCGAAATGCACGCCGTTGACGCGCCCCTGGTCGAGGCCGTGGGAAGACACTTCCATCGCCACTGCGGCTGCGCCCTGTTCTTCGTACTGTTTCAGCAGGGCGTGCAGCGTGACGGCGTCCGGCGTGGTGTTGGCGGAAGACGAAAGCGCGCCCGGGAAGCCGTTGCCGAGCGTGCCGACGAGCGCGGTTTTTCGCCCCAGCCCGGCCAGGCAGCTGGCCAGCCAGTGCGTGCAGGAGGTTTTGCCGTTGGTGCCGGTGACGCCGATCATCCACAGGCGGCGCGAGGGTTCGCCATTGAATTCGGAGGCGATGGCGCCGATTTCACGGCGCAGCCCGGTCATGCCGAGATTGGGAACCGTCCAGGCGGCGTCCCACTGGAAACCATCGCGCTCCCACAGGACGCGGCTTGCTCCCGCGGCAATGGCCTGGGCGATGAAGCGCCGCCCGTCGGCTTCATCGCCGGGGTAGGCGGCGAAGGCGTCGCCAGGCTGAACCTGGCGGCTGTCCGCGACCAGGCGCCGCGCGCCCGCGAGGAAGCCGGTGGCTGATGGCTGATGGCTGTCGGCTGACATCCGGGCTAGGTTCATGCCCCTTCCTTCACGACCGGCCCTTCGTCCGGCAGCAGGGTGTTGGTGGTGGGGGCGTCGGGCGGCACGGACAGCATGCGCAGCGCGCCGCCCATGACGTTGCTGAATACCGGTGCCGCCACCAGGCCGCCGTAGTACTGGCCCTCGGGTTCGTCGATCATCACGGCGACGATCAGGCGCGGGTCGGAGGCCGGGGCGAGCCCGACGAAGGAAGCGACATACTTGTTCCTGGCGTACCCGCCATTTTCTTCCTTGTGCGCGGTGCCGGTTTTGCCCGCCACGCGGTAGCCGATGATGCGGGCGCGGGGGGCGGTGCCGCCCGGCTGTACCACCATCTCCAGCATGGCGAGCATCTCCTGGGCAGTTTTCGGTGAAAACACACGTTCGCCGGCTGGCGCTTCGTCCAGTTTCAGCATCGAAAGGGGCTTGAGTTCGCCGTCGTTGGCGAACACGGTGTAGGCGCGCGCCAGCTGCAGCAGGCTGACCGAGATACCGTGGCCGTATGCCATGGTGGCCTGCTCGATGGGGCGCCAGGTCTTGTATGGGCGAAGCCGTCCGCTGGCTTCGCCGGGAAAGCCGCTGTGCGGCACCTGGCCGAAACCAATGTGATTGAAGGTGCTCCACATGTATTCCGGCGGCAGGGTAAGGGCTATCCTGGCCGCGCCCACGTTGCTCGATTTCTGGATGACTTGCGCCACGCTGAGCAGACCCTCGGGGTGGGCGTCATGGATGGTGGCCGGGCCGATGGAGAAATAGCCGGGCGCCGTCTCGATCATGCTGCCGGGCTTGTATTTTCCGCTTTCCAGCGCCGCCGAGATGGTGAACGGCTTCAGCGTCGAGCCGGGCTCGAAGCTGTCGGTAATGCTGCGGTTGCGCGTGCTGTTGCGGTCCAGTTTGACGCGGTTGTTCGGATTGTAGGAGGGCAGGTTGGCCATCGCCAGTATCTCGCCGGTCCTGGCGTTCAGCACCACGATCGCGCCGGCCTTGGCCTTGTGCGCCTCAACCGCGCTCTTGAGTTCGCGGAACGCCAGATACTGGATGCTGCGATCTATGCTGAGCGCGAGATTGCGGCCTTCCTGGGGCGTCTTGACGCTTTCCACGTCCTCGATGATGTGGCCGATGCGATCCTTGATGACGCGGCGGCTGCCGGTCTTGCCGGCAAGCCAGTTCTGGTAGGTCAGCTCCATGCCTTCCTGGCCGTTGTCGTCCACGTTGGTGAAGCCCAGCACGTGCGCCATCACGTCGCCTGCCGGGTAATAGCGGCGGTAGCCGCGCTGCAGGAAAATGCCGGGGATGCCCAGTTCCATGACCCTGGCGGCCTGGTCGGGCGGCAGGCCGCGCTTGAGATAGACGAATTCCTTCTGGCTGCCGAGCAGGTGATGTTCGATTTCCTTCTGGCTGAGATCGAGCAGCCTGGCCAGGCGATGCGATTTGTCCGCCGTCAGTTCGACATCCTGCGGGCTGGCCCACACCGATTCCACTGGCGTGCTGATCGCCAGCGGCTCGCCCCGGCGGTCGGTAATCATGCCGCGATGCGCGGAAAGCTCGATCACGCGGCTATAGCGCGCGTCCCCTTTCTGACGCAGGAAATCATTGTTCATGACCTGCAGATACAGGCCGCGCACCAGGAGCGCGATGAACCACAGCAGCAGCAGGACGACCACCACCCAGGCGCGCCAGAGCGGCAGCCGGATGTGCAGGGCGGTGGCGGCGAGGTTCATGGGCGAGCTCCAGGCGGCGGGGCTTGCAGCGTGATGACCTGGGTTTTGGCGGGATCCGGCATCTTCATCTGCAGGTAGCTGGTGGCGATCTTTTCGATGCGGGCGTGCATGGCCCAGGTGCTCTGCTCCAGTTGCAACTGGCCCCACTCGACTTCCATCTGCTTCGCCAGGGATTCTTCCTGTTGCAGGTCGACAAACATCTTGCGCGCCTTGTGCTGGGATGTGACCACGCCCATGGCGCAGAACACCGCGATGACCATCAGCAGAAGGTTGAGCTTGACCATCAGGCGACCCCGGTCCTTTCCGCCACGCGCATCACCGCGCTGCGGCAACGGGGGTTGGCGGCGATTTCCGCTGCCGAGGGACGCCGGGCCTTGCCGATCAGGCGCATGCGCGGCTGCGGCAACTGGTCGGCGCGCAGCGGCAGGCGCGACGGCAAGGTGTCGCGATTGGCCTCGCCCTGCATGAAGCGCTTGACGATGCGGTCTTCCAGGGAATGGAAGCTGATGGTCACCAGGCGGCCGCCCGGCGCCAGCAGGTCGATGCATTGCGGCAGCACTAGCGACAGCTCCTCAAGTTCCTGGTTAAGGAAAATCCGTATAGCTTGAAAGGTGCGCGTCGCCGGGTCCTGGCCTGGCTCGCGACGGGGAACCGCCTTTGCCACGAGTCCGGCGAGCTGTCTTGTCGTAACGACCGGTTCTCCCGTTCGCGCCGCAACAAGCGCGCTTGCAATCTGTTTAGCAAACCGCTCTTCGCCATAGCTTTTGATGACCTCCCTCAGTTCATCTTCCGGTACCTGCGCCAGCCATTCCGCCGCGGTTTGCCCCTTGCTCGTGTCCATGCGCATGTCCAGCGGCCCGTCGAAACGGAAGCTGAAGCCGCGCTCCCCCTGGTCGATCTGGGGTGAAGATATCCCCAGGTCCAGCAGCACGCCATTCACCTTGGCGATGCCCAGTTCCTGCAGCGCCGCGCGCAAGCCGGCAAAACTGCGGTGAAGAATGCAAAAGCGCGGGTCCGTGATGGCCCGCGCCGTTTCCACTGCCGCCAGGTCGCGGTCCAGCGCGATCAGCCTGCCTTCCTTGCCCAGCCGCTCCAGGATCAGGCGGCTATGGCCGCCGCGCCCGAAAGTGCCATCCACATAAATTCCGCGCGGCTGGATGCTGAGCGCGTCCACCGCCTCGGCGAGCAGCACGGTGACGTGCTGCGGGGCAGTCTTCAAAGCGAGAACCCTTCGAGTTCCGGCGGCATCACGCCGTCGCGGAACACCAGCGCTTCGGCGTTTTGCTGCTGCCATTTTTCCTCGTCCCACAGCTCGAACTTGTTGCCCTGGCCGGCCAGCACCACGCTTTTTTCCAGCCCCGCGAACTGGCGCAGGGAGGTGGGCACCAGGATGCGCCCGGCGCTGTCGAGCTCGACATCGCTGGCATTGCCCACCAGCAGGCGCTGCAGGCTGCGGGTCTGAGGGTTGAAGCTGGAAAGGCTGTTGAGCTTTTTCTCGATCGGCTCCCAGTCGGGGAGGGGATAAACCAGCAGGCACTTGCTGGGGTCGGCGGTGACGATGAGACGGCCGCCGCAATAGGATTGCAGGAAGTCGCGGTGCCTGGCCGGCACCGCCAGTCTCCCCTTGCTATCCAGATTCAGCGTTGCGGAACCGCGAAACATGTCGCCCCTTTATATTGGTGTTTGGCGGCAATTTTTCCCACAATTCCCCACTTGTCGCCACTTTTTCCCACTATAGATAAAAAAACAGGCAAGGTCAAGGATGAAACCGGGTTTTTCTTTTATGTGACAAGTAGTTAGGCGAAAAACATGAACTAAAAGTTATATGCTTTAGAAATAAGGAGATAGCATAAATAGTGAATGTTATTTGTTAGCATCGAGGCACGGCGGCTTGTGTTTGGAGGGTTGCTGCGTTATGTTTCCCGGACATTTACATGCAGACTCAAAGCCATGAACAAGCACCTCAAATATGGCCTTTCGTTCGTTGCCGGCATGGCTTTTCTCTTTCTGCTGCTGCTGATGGTTGCCGCGCTAGCGATCAATCCCAATGAGTACAAGCCGCAGATCGTGCGGCTCGTGAAGGAGAAGAAACAGCGCACGCTGACGCTTGCCGGTGATATCAAGCTGGCTTTCTTCCCCAAGCTGGGGCTGGATTTGGGACGCGCTTCGATAAGCGAATTCCAGGGCGAAAAGGAATTTGCCGCCGTGGAAAGCGCGCGCCTGTACCTGTCGTGGTGGCCGCTGCTGAAAAAGAAACTGGTGGTGGACCAGGTGCGCATCGAAGGCGTGCGTGCCAATCTGGTGCGCTTCAGGGACGGCACGACCAACTTCGACGACCTGTTGCGGAATGAAGAGGAAAACAAGCAGCTCAGGTTCGATATCGATAGCGTGATGATCGACGGGGACGCGCTCTCTTTCCACGACGAGATGAGTGGACGCCAGTTCGCTCTGAGCGACATCAGGATCAGGACCGGGCGCCTCGCCAATGGCAAGCCCACCGAGGCAGCCGCGGATTTCAGGCTGCAGTCCGGCAATCCGCGGGTCGATGCTCTTTTTCATGCAACGACCGGCTTGACTTTCGATACTGAAGCCCGCCGTTATGCCGTCAAGGGGCTGAATCTGGAAATCCGGGGCACGGCCGCCGGATTGAGCAGGCTTGCCGCAGGGATCAAGGGCGATGCGGCGCTGGATCGGCGGGCGGGCACGCTGCTGGCGGAGAATCTGGCAGTCGCCGTGACAGGGAAGAAAGGCACGGACGATATTGATGTCAGGCTCACTGCGCCCCGGCTGCGGTGGGCAGCAGACAAGATGAGCGCGGATAGAATCGAACTGGTGGCGAACGTGCAGCAGGGTGACGGTGGCGAGATGGGCCTGGTGGCGAGCATCCCCTCTCTTGCGGGTGAAGGCCGGGCGTTCAGCGCGAGCCTGTTGAACGTCGACATAAGCGCCAAGCAGCCCGGCGGGGAATACAGGGGAAAGCTCTCCTCGCCGCTGAGCGGCAATTTCAGGGACCAGCAATTTGCCTTGTCCGAATTGAAAGGAACCCTGGCGGCAAGCGGCAGGAAAATGCCCGGCAGGAGCATCAAGCTGGGCATTGCCGGCGCCGCGCAGCTCGGCCTGCAGCCCCAGAGCATCAAGGCGAACCTGAGCTTGCGCCTGGACGAGAGCAACATCAAGCTCAAGGCCGGCATCAGCCCCTTCACCAAACCACACATCGCGTTCGACCTCGATATCGACCACATCGACGCCGACCGCTACCTGCCGGCCAGAACTTCGCAAAGCCAGCTACAGCCGCAAAAGCCATTCGATTTCTCGCTGCTGAAAACCTTCGACGCCAGCGGCAGCGTGCGGGTCGGCAGCCTCAAGCTGAATAACATCAAGGCCAGCAATGCGCGGCTCGACTTCAAGTCGGGGGGCGGGAAGCTGGAAGTCAGCGAGCCCTGAGCCATGCCAGATTTCGCCGCATCCCTGATCCGCTGGCAAAAAGCCAATGGCCGCCACGACCTGCCCTGGCAAGGCGGGCGCGACCCATACGCCATATGGCTGTCGGAAATCATGCTGCAGCAGACCCAGGTATCCAGCGTCATTCCCTATTACCAGCGTTTTCTTGCCAGCTTCCCGGATATCGCCGCGCTCGCGGCAGCATCGCAGGAGGAGGTGCTGGCGCACTGGAGCGGGCTCGGCTACTACTCCCGCGCGCGCAATTTGCATCGCGCTGCCCAATGGGTCGTAAAACGGCATGACGGCATATTTCCGGCGGAGTTCGAGCAGATTCTCGCCCTGCCGGGGGTCGGCCGTTCCACCGCCGCGGCCATCAGCGCCTTTGCTTTCGGCCGGCGTCATGCGATCCTCGACGGCAATGTGAAGCGTGTCCTGGCGCGTTATTTCGCAGTCGAAGGCCATCCCGGCGCGAAAGGCGTGGAAGCGCGGCTGTGGCAACATGCCGAGGCATTGCTGCCGCGGCAGGGCATCGAGGCTTACACCCAGGGCCTGATGGACCTCGGCGCGACTGTCTGCACGCGCACGCGGCCCCGCTGCGGAGACTGCCCGGTCGGCGTGGGCTGCCTCGCCCGCCACCTGGGCCGCCAGAACGAATTGCCCGGCCCGCGTCCGCGCAAGGTGCTGCCGGAAAGGGAAACCATCATGCTGCTGTTTTTGCACAAGGGTGGGATTTATCTGGAAAAGCGTCCGCCAACGGGTATTTGGGGCGGCATGTGGAGTTTCCCCGAAATCGCGCCGGCAGACGATCCCCAGCAGGCGAGCCTGGCGCGCTTTGGTTTCGAGACCAGGCTACTGGAGCCGTTGCCCGCCATGCAGCATGCCTTCACCCACTTCCGCCTGCGCATCCGGCCGCAATGCCTGGAGGTGCAAGGCGTCCAGCCGCAGGCGCGCCAGGCTGACGGTGTATGGCTGGGCCTGGAAGAGGCACTGGGCGCCGCGATCCCGGTGCCGGTACGGCAGTTGTTGCTGCAGTGCGGAAAGGGTGATGCGAAAAAGCCGGCAGGCTGATCGGCGTAGTTTGCAAGCGGTGAGCGCACCCCGATACGCCTGTCGGCGCGCCTTGGCTGGTGATGGGGCGGAACATCACTCGATATTCTGGACTTGTTCCCGCATCTGTTCGATCAGCACTTTCAATTCCATCGACAGCCGCGAGGTTTCCGTGGCAATGGACTTTGACCCCAGCGTATTTGCTTCGCGGTTCAGTTCCTGCATCATGAAGTCCAGCCGCTTGCCGGCGGTGCCGCCCTGATTCAATATCCGTCGCACTTCCTGCAGATGGGTCTGAAGGCGGGAGATTTCCTCGTCGATATCGATTTTCTGGGCGAACAGCGCCAGTTCCTGGCGGATGCGATCTTCGTCCAGGCTGGCGGCTGCTTCCCGGAAGCGCGCCAGCAGTTTTTCCTGGTAAGCGGCGCGCAGGCGGGGCAGGTGTGGGGCGGCTTCGGCTACCAGCACTTCCATTTGCGCGACGCGATCGAGGATCATGGCCTTGAGCTTTTCCCCTTCGCGGCCGCGGCTGGCGGTGAACTCGCCCAGTGCTTGCTGCAGCAGCGCGACTGCCGCTTCCTGCAGCGCTTCCTGGGGAACGCCCTCGGCTTCCATGATGCCCGGCCAGCGCAGGATGTCCGCCACGCTGAGCGGCGCGCTTTGCGGCGAGCGTTCCTGCACGGCCTGGCCGAGCTGGATCAGTTGTTGCGCCAGCGTGTCATTGATCGCCAGCGGTTTGTGGCTGCCCGCGCTGGGGGTGAAGTTGATGCGGCATTCCACCTTGCCGCGGTTGAGCTGTTTGGCGATGGCTTCGCGCATGGCGGATTCCGCCGGACGGAATACTTCGTCCACTCGGAAGGCGACTTCAAGATAACGGTGGTTGACGGCGCGCACTTCCAGATGGAGCGCGCCCTGCGGCAGTTCGCGATTAACCGCGGCAAAGCCAGTCATGCTATAAATCATGGATGCTCCAAAAAATGTAAAACTTTGGCTAATCAATTGTAAAATGGGTTAACGTTTCGCGTTGTATCACGTTAAAGATTAGCATAGTCAAGGTGTAATGAGTTCCCAACAAATCAACCAGGCTCTCCCGGAGGGCGCGCAGTTACTCAATTACCGTATCGCCAAGCAGCTTTCGGGGGGCGGTTTCAGCATTGTTTACCTGGCCTATGACGAAATCGGCACGCCGGTCGCGATCAAGGAATATCTTCCCAGCGCGCTGGCGTTGCGCAATGTCGGCGAGGTGGTGCAGGCCACGTCGGTGGACAATCTCAACACCTTCCGCTATGGCATGAAATGCTTTTTCGAGGAAGGGCGCGCGCTTGCCAAGATCGCTCATCCCAACGTGGTGCGCGTGACCAATTTCTTCCGCGCCAACGAGACCGTGTACATGGTGATGCAGTATGAGCGCGGCAAGACACTGCAGGACCATATTCAGCAAAACAAGGGCACGGTGAGGGAAAGCTTCATCCGCCGCGTGTTTGCACAGATGCTCAACGGCCTGCGCGAGGTGCATACCCACAAGATCCTGCACCTCGACATCAAGCCAGCCAATATTTATCTGCGCCTGGACGGTTCCCCGGTGCTGCTCGATTTCGGTGCCGCGCGCCAGACCCTGAGCGATGAGAAAAACAAGCTGTCGCCCATGTACACGCCGGGCTTTGCCGCGCCCGAGCAATACAAGAACCGCGAGCGCCTGGGCCCCTGGACCGACATTTACAGCGTGGGCGCCAGCATGTTTTCCTGCATGGCCGGTTTTGCGCCCCAGGCGGCCGACGCGCGCATGGAAGACGACAAGATGACATCGGCCACCAAGCTTTGGCCGGGCCAATATTCCGAACAGTTGTTGCAGCTTATCGACCAGTGCCTCGAACTCGATTACATGAAGCGGCCGCAAAGCGTGTTCGCCCTGCAGAAAGAACTGGTCAAGGAGGCACCCCACGAGATTCCGCGCAAGAAAACATTGATGAACAGCATACGCGCGACGCTCAACAAGGATTTGTTCTGACCCGCCATGAAATTCTCCATCTACCAGTCGAGCCGCCAGGGCGGGCGCAAATACAACCAGGACCGGGTAGCCTACTCCTACAGCAAGGAAGCGCTGCTGATGGTGGTGGCTGACGGCATGGGCGGCCATTTCCATGGCGAAATCGCGGCCCAGATGACGGTGCAGCTGATAGCGGAAATGTTCCAGAAACAGGCGCGTCCGATTTTGCGCGACCCGCTGTTCTTTCTCGATGAGGCGCTGCACGCGGTGCATGAGGCCATCAGCGCCTATTCGGCCGAGAACGAATTGCTGGAAAGCCCGCGCACGACCTGCGTGGCGGCGGTGATTCAGCGCGACATGGCCTGCTGGGCGCATGTCGGCGATTCGCGCCTGTATTTTTTTCGCCAGGGACGCCTCCTGGCACGTACCCAGGACCATTCCCGGGTGCGGCAACTATTCGATCAGGGGCGCATCACCGAGGCGCAGATGATGACCCACCCCGAACGCAACAAGATCTACAACTGCCTGGGCGGCATGATGGCGCCCGAGGTCGACCTGTCCAGGCGCACCCCGATTCAGGCCGGCGACATCCTGATGTTGTGCTCCGACGGCTTGTGGGGTACGCTCAGCACCAACGAAATCGGCTCCATCCTCGCCGCTTATCCCCTCGAACAGGCGATCCCGGAGCTCATGGATCATGCCGAGTTGCGCGGCGGACAGGATGGCGACAATCTTTCCGCCATCGCCATGGTCTGGGGTGCGCAGGGCGGCAGCGCAAAGGGCGCGGGCGGCATTTCCACCGAAGCCATGCCGCTGGACAGCTTCACCACCCAGCTTGACGCCTTGCACGCGCCGCGTCCGGCAACCGGCGAGGCGCCGGTCAGCGAGGACGACATCGAAAAGGCGATTGCCGAAATTCAGCTCGCCATCCAGAAGTACTCGAAATGACACAGGAACCAGACATGCGACCCAGCCAGAGAAGCGCAGACCAGTTGCGCCCCCTTGCCATTACACGCAACTACACCAGGCACGCCGAGGGTTCGGTGCTGATCGAGTGCGGCGACACCAGGGTGATCTGCACCGCCAGCATCGACGAGAAAGTGCCGCCCTTCCTGCGCGGCAAGGGGCAGGGCTGGGTCACGGCGGAATACGGCATGCTGCCGCGCTCGACCGGCAGCCGCATGGACCGCGAGGCGACGCGCGGCAAGCAGTCCGGGCGCACGCAGGAAATCCAGCGCCTGATTGGCCGCTCCCTGCGCTCGGTGGTGGACCTCAAGAAGCTCGGCGAGCGCACCATCCAGATCGACTGTGACGTGATCCAGGCCGACGGCGGCACGCGCACCGCCAGCATCACCGGCGCCTTCGTCGCGCTGCACGACGCGGTTTCCCTGCTGCTCAAAAAACAGCTGCTGAGCGCTTCGCCGCTCACCGATTTCGTGGCCGCCATTTCGGTCGGCATCTATTGCGGCGTGCCGGTGCTGGATCTGGACTATGCCGAGGATTCCGCCTGCGACACCGACATGAACGTGGTCATGACCGGCAGCGGCGGCTTCGTCGAGGTGCAGGGCACGGCGGAAGGCGCGCCCTTCAACCGCAGCGAGATGGATGCGCTGCTCGACCTGGCGCAAAGCGGCATCGGCCAACTGGTGGCGCAACAAAAAACTGCGCTGGAATTGTAG